>JBOHFT010000052.1:0-25173 GCA_050699815.1 Pseudonocardiaceae bacterium
GGGCAGTCGCAGTCGGAGGTGTCCGACATCATGAGGGGGCGCACGGTGCGGGATGTGACGGTGCTGGAGCGTATCGCTGATGGTCTGGGTATTCCGCGGGCGTGGATGCGGCTGGCCGGTGTCGCGGAAGGCGGGGATGGCTCTTACGGTGGGGAGGGCACGGACGTCGGCCTGCCGGAGGAGGTGGTCGCGGAGATGTTCCGCAGGCATCTGCTGGCGCTGGGTGCGATCACCGCGATGGGCAGTGCCGCGGTGGGTGAGCTGGCCGAGCTGCCTGGCCCGGTGCCGGTGGCGTTGCCGTCGCGGCTGAGCTTCGTCGAGGTGGGGCAGGTGCGGGAGCTGACCCGGCGGCTCGGCGAGGCAGGCGGCACCAGCATCACCAGCCCGGCGGTGCTCAGTGTGGCCGTGGGGGAGGCTGAGCGGCTGCTGGGTGTGGCCGGTGCTGAGCCAGTGCGGCGGGCGCTGCAGGTGGCGGTGGCTGAGCTGCATATCGAGGTCGGCTGGGCGGGGTTCGACGCCGGACGTTATGACTGGGCCATGCACCACTTCGTGGCCGCGCTGGAGCTGGCCACCGCGGCCCGGGACGCTTACCTGCAGGTCACCGCCCTAAACTACGCCGGGATGGCCACGGTGGAGCACGGCCATCCCAACGATGGGCTGAAGATGATCCAGTTCAGCCTGGTCAAGACGGGCGACATCCCCCGCGACGAGCAGCGCGCGGTGGTGGTCGGGGAGATCGGGAGGGCGGCTCGGGAGGCGTGCCTGCGGGCGAACGCCGCGACTGCCCTGGCTGAGCTGGGTTTCCTGGACGCCGCCGACGTCGAGATAGCGGCGTCGCGGCAGCTGTGGTCGCCCACCCGCGCCGACCGTTTCGGTGATCTGGACCGTCCTGCTGCGCTGCTGGCGCTGCGCCGGGGGCGGCTGGACACCGCGGAGTCGCTGGCCGTGGCGTCGGTGCGCCGCTGGGAGGGGATCAGCGAGATCGGCCGCACCCACTCCGGCATCGTGCTCGCCGCCGTCCATGTCCGGGCGGGGGAGCCTCGTGGTCTCTCGTTGGCCCACGGTGCGATCACCGCCGTGCCCAAGCTCAGTTCGATGCGGGTCCGCAAGCGGCTTGTGCTGCTGGCCGGCGAGCTGGCGGCCCGGCCCGGCGCCGACGCGAAAGACCTGGCCCGGATGGCCCACCAGGCCGCCGGAGCCCGGGCCTGACTGTCGATACGGCTGCGCAGCGTGCTGACATCGATTAGTCGTGCGCGCGGCCGGTCGAGTTGTTGGACCAGGGGACGACGCGGTCGCGCCAGCCGTTCGGGAGTACGGCGGTGCGGACGCTGACGCCCTGGGCGTAGCAGCCGAATGACTCGTGGAACGGGGACAGCTCGCCGATTGCCCCGTCCACGGTGTCGGCTTTCAGATCGTCAGGGTCGTCGAAGTAGGCCAGGTCGACCTCCATCGAGGTGGTCGCGGCGAGGGGCAGCTCGTCCTCGTCGTAGCTGGCGAGCAGCGACTGGCTACCGATCACCAGGATGTCGGGGTCGTCGACTATTCCGGACGCGGCTCGTAGGACGTGCGCCAGTTGTTCGCGGTTCATGCGCTGGGCAGCCGTTCCCGGCCGGTTCGCTCGTGTGCGGCGGTGTGTTCGTCGCGCCAGTGCTTGACGAAGGCGGCCAGCACCCGAGAGCGGGTTTCCGGTGGCAGGGCTCCGGCGAAGGGGGAGTTCTGGCGCAGTTCCAGTGCCAGTGGGCTGCGGGAGGTCAGTACCTTGGCCACCTCGTCGACGCCGCTGTCGAGCACCTGCAGCCACTGCTGGAGCCAGTGCGCCGTCATGCCGGACCGGGCCTGCCGCCCCAGCAGGCTCATCACGTTCTGCAGCGGCATCGGCGGTGGACGTCGTCGCGGGCGGGTCAGCGGTTATGGCAACGGCGGGCTCCACAGTACTGAGATCGGAGCGGCAAGGATGCGTTCCCCGAGCGGGTAGGCGAACCGTCCGGTGTGCAGCACGATCCCGGCGATGAATCGCTCTCCGAGTTGGTCGCGCATCCAGGTGAGGTGCCGGGCGTCGTCCCCGCGCGGACCGGCCGTCGCTTTCACCTCAAGCCCGACGACCCGTCCGTCGGGATACTCGATGACCAGGTCGACTTCGTAGCGCCCGTCGCGCTGCCGGAGGTGGTGCAGGCGTGCTCCGCTGTCGTCGAGTTCTATCAGCGGTCGCAGCTGGGCGGCGACGAACGTGTCAAGCAGCCGACCCATGAGCCCGCCCTGGCGCAACAGCCCGGCGGCGTCGACGCCAAGTACCGCTCCCGCCAGGCCGGGGTCGATCAGGTAGCGCTTGCGGCCCTTGGCGAGCCGGCTCATCCAGTTGGTGAACCAGGCCGGGACAGCGTCGACGATTCCAAGATCCTCGAGTAGGCGCTGGTAGCGGGCTGCGGTTCGGCTGTCGACGCCCGCTGCCCTGGCGATCTCGGTGTCGGTCACGAGGCCCGCGGTGTTCGCCGCAAGCGCCTCGACGAACCGGCGCAGCCGGCGCGGATCACGCTGCTCGCCGAGCAGTTCACTGTCGCGCAGCAGTACCTGTTCGAGATAGGCGCGCAGCCACATCCGCCGGTCCGTATCGGCGAGCGAGGCCACCGACGGGTAGCCGCTCTGCATCGCGAGCTCCAGGTAGCCGAGCAGGTGAGGTGGATCGGCCGGTGCCCGAACCTCGCCGGCCCGGCCGCTGCGCAGCAGGTCGAGCGTGTGCGGCTGCGGTCCGGTGTCCACCGCGGTCAACTCGGCGACGGTCAGCGGATACATCCGCAGGTGCAGAATGCGTCCGGTGCCTGGCCACATAGCCGTCGATAACGGCGCTCGGACGCTGCCGGTGAGCAGGAACCGGGCGCGGGTAGCGTCAGCGTCGACGGCCCGTTTGACCGCCCCGAGGACGTCCGGAACTTCCTGCCATTCGTCGATCAGCACCGTGCCGGACAACGTCGATAGGGCCACGTCCGGGGCGGCGCGAACGGCCTCGGCCTCGTCGCGGCGATCGAGGCGCAGCACGGTGTCGGCATGCCGCAGGGCGGTGGTCGTCTTGCCCGTCGCCCGCGGACCTGTCAGCAGGACCGCGGGAAACGTGGTGAGAAGGCGGGGCAGGATCCGATCGACCAGCCTGGGGAGATAGCCTCCTTGTGGTGGCACGGCCTGTCCTGCTCGATGTCTGATCTGCGCACCCGATCGTACCTGATCCGCGCACGTCTCGATGCCCACATCGCGCAGTCTCCAGTGTTGCTGTTGCGCATGCCGGGAACCCTCATCGAGAGCGTGCGATGAGGTGCGCCACGGCCCGCCAGCCGAGCAGGAGCAGTGCCAGGCTCGCGGCGGTGATCAGCACGAACGTCAGCGGCAATCGGTGGGTGAACGCCGCGCGGACGCCGAGACCGACGATCACGGCGCCGGCCCACACCGCCACCCCGACCGGCAGCCGTAATGGCGCGCGCCACGCCCGGACAACCATCCCTCCGAGGAGGAGCCCGACCAGGAACGGTACCGCGGTAGTCAGCACCCCGAACGCGTCCACCATCTCGCCATGCGAGCTGCGCCCCACGGCGGTGAACACCAGCACCGCGAGCACATCGGCTCCGGCGGCGAGCGTGATGGTCGTCGGGCGGACGGTCTGCGTTGTCACGCTGGCAGCCTATGCTGGCTAGCCCCTGGCCCGGTCGGCATCGCGGCCAGCCGGACTACGCACCGCGGACACCGTCGGCTCAGTCGCTGTCGGGTGTCGTGTGGAACGTGAACATCCGATCGGCGTCGATGCGGGCATAGACCGGGCCGGTCAAAGAAGATGCCGTCAACCGGTCCGACGACCGGTCGCCCATCGGCGGTGACGGTCGCCAAGGCCAGCAGGCGCGTGGCCTGACCAGGCCGAAGCAACCGTCATCCCATTGCCGCGCGGTAGGCGGCAACTAGGGCCCGGACCGCCGAATCGACGTCCGCCGGGAGCGTCGTGCTGTTGAGGATGTCCTGGAGCGGGTCCGCCGCAGCGATGCCGGCTGGCGCGCGGTGTGGATCCTCGAACCTGAGGAAGCCTTGGTGCGCCGCATCGAGTGCTTCGTCGGTCTTCCCGGTGAACGCCAAGGCGTCCGCCAGGTCGAACCACTTCCACTGGTCCTCATCGCCTTCCTCTTCGGCGCTGTGGCTCGCGAGCTTGACCAACTTTCCGGCCCTGTCGAGCACCTCCCGCCGCTTCACCTCGTCATCGCGCGCGAGTTGGAGGTCGAGACGGACGACGTTCATCCGCGGGTAGGTGTTCCAGCGGTCGATCCTGCTCGCCTCGGCGTAGGCGTCCCGCGCCTGCCGCAGCGTGACCGTGTCGTACTGCCCCGTGCCGTCGTAGTGGATGCGAGCCTTGCGGCGGTAGATGCCACCGAGAACGGAGTGCGCCTCGGCGTCGTTCGGTTCGACGGCGACGGCCCGGCGCACCGAGCCCACGGCGGCGTCGAGCGCACCGTGCCTGCTCTGCGCGACACCGAGTAGTCGCCACGCTGGACCGAACGACGGGCGGAGACGCGTCGCCTCGGTGAGGTGCCGGATAGCCTCCGGGTAGTCGCCGGTTGAGATGCCGGACTCACCCAGGAGGAAGTGTGCCTCCGGGTGGGCCGGATTGACCGCGATCGCCTGACGCAGCAGTTCGACCCGCTCGTCGTACTCTGCGGTGCGGGCGGCCGCGACGAGGTCGTCACCGCGCTGCTGGTGCAATCGCGCGTTCTCCGTGCGCAGTTCCACGACTTCCCGGCGATCGAGGGTGATCAGTTCGGCGCTCTGGCGCACCAGGCTGTCCACGTGCTCCGGCTGCCGGATCCCCTTGGCGATCATGTCGACGATCCGCTTGCAAGCCTTCTCCAGCTTCTCGGGATCGTTGCTGTACTCCACGGCCTTGCTGGGACTGACGTTGAAGGCGAGGTCGTCATCCAGGCTCTGGCAGGTCAGGACCGTCACGTTGTCACGGACCGCCCACCGGACGCCCAATTCGAGATAGACGTTGGCGTTGCGGCCGGTCAGGTCGGCGATGTACACCGGAGCGCGCAGCGCCTCCCCGAACATCGACTGGTGGATGTTGCCCGGCCGGTACTCGTCCACCTCGACCCGCACCCGGTATCTGACGTCGACCGCCTCGCTCACCTCCCGAGCGACTCGCTCGTACAGGTGCTTCTTGATCTGGGCGACGTCCTTCCACTGGGCGTTCGCGCCCCGGATGGTGCCGGGCATCGCCACGAAGATGACGTTGCCATCGTCGGTGCCAGCGCTCATAGAGCTGCCACCAATCGCACGGATCCGCCTCCTCTGGTACCGGGGCATGGCAGGATCCCGGCTCTCCACTTATCGGTGACCATCGCGTGACAAGACCAGAACGTTCCACCAAACGACAGTCAGGTGGCTTGCTCGATGCTCCAAGACCAGCAAGCTACAACCGCAGCTGCGGCATGCAGCCAGAATATGCTCTCATGCCGCTGGCCGTGGGCGGGCGCCAGCGCAAGCCGTGCCATGTTGGCTGAGCGGGTCTATCTGAAGATCACAGCGTCGGCGCGGCCAGCGTGACATCAGCTGTGACGCGAACTCACGTACAACGGAGCCACTGTGGCGACCAGAGCAATCAAGGTTGACACTGAAGTTGCTGGGGACACGTCGAAGGGCGCGCGCCTCCTGTCGCAGGCTTCGCGCCCGCTGGTGCCGCAGCTCGAAGCCGCGCACGACGGTGAACGGCGCCCCACGGCCGTTCCGCCACCGTCTCTCACAGCCAGCCGTCAACTGCAGCCGAAGGCTGTAGTTGCTCGCCCCGGTTGTCTAGCGGCCAGCGGGAATGGGCCAGCGCCCGGGTCAGGAACGCGACCTCAGCGGCCAGGTCCCGGGGGGTGGTCTTGGTTGCCATCAGGCCACCCCACCCTCGATGTCCCCGGCGCCATCAAGGCCCAGGGCGGTGTCGTAGCCGGTCAGGCGGCGGGTCTCGGCCTCGGGGGCGGCTACGGGCCGCACGAGGCTGATCCGGTCGCGGCGCAGCGCCTTGGCCGCGGCGACATGGCCGGGGCCGGGCACCGTCTGGTGCCGCGCCCACAGCCGGTTATGGCCGGCGGCGAGTGTGCCGTCGCAGAGCACCCGGACTCGGTCCAGGTCAGCGATGACCTCCACCCGGCGGCCGATCACGCTGGGATGCACCGGATAGCCGTTGGAGTCCAGGCGGATGCAGTGATCCCGCGCCAGCTGGGCCGAGCTCCGCCACCCGGTTGCCGGGGCGACGGGCGGCAAGCTCAGCATCGCGGCCCGATCGGCGGCGATCCGGTCACTGGGCGCGCATCCCAGCACCCGGCGTACCGGGTGTTCACCACCGCCAGCCACCCGGCGAGCTGGGCGCTGAAATCCGCCGGCGAGGCGAACGTCAGTACCAAGAATGTTTCTAACATGCATACTAAGATCAACGAAGTTGAGACGGTCCTGCTCGTTCATGGCAGTATGATACTCATCAAGCAGATGGCCCTAACTTCACTACCGATCCCCCATCCTCTCCTCCACCGCCCCCAGCACCATCTCCCAGTCATACGGCCGCCCCCCCGTCCCCGGTGGCGCTGGCTCATAGATACCGGGGCCGTACAACACAGTCACGCCCATATCCCGCAGCGCAGCCACACTGCGCTCGAACGCCGGATGCGCGGCCTGCGCACTGTTCAGGGCCGGTGCCGCTACCAGCGGCAGCCCCAAACCCACCGCCTCGGTGAGGAGCGACAGCGCCAACGTATCGGCCAGCCCATACGCCCACTTGTTGATGGTGTTGAACGTCGCCGGACACACGAGCATGGCATCGGGTAACGGGAGTGGTTCCGTACCACTGTCCGGCTCGTATTCCGCGCGCACCGGGAACCCCGTTTGTCGCTCTAAGGCTGGCTGGTCGATGAACGCCAACCCCCGAGGGGTCGGAATCACACAGACTGTCCACCCCCGTGCCTGTGCCCGGTTGACCAGCTCGCCACTTCGCCGTGC
Organism: Pseudonocardiaceae bacterium; assembly: GCA_050699815.1. Classification (GTDB taxonomy): domain Bacteria; phylum Actinomycetota; class Actinomycetes; order Mycobacteriales; family Pseudonocardiaceae. The sequence goes on from JBOHFT010000052.1 coordinate 7,006, forward strand.
TCGGGGGGAAGCGCACACCATGAGATAGAGCACACCACGGAGGGTCGGTTTATCCATGACTGGTCAGGCCGACACGTCCAGCCAGCTGTTCCAGCTCCAGGGCACGGGTACCCGATGCACCACGCCGAAGCTCGTCAAGAAGGTCAAGGGCGATCGGGCGGCACCGTATTTCCTCCGGGAACAAGCGATCAGCAGTGAGCAGTGTAGCTATTGCCTCATCACGGCGACCAGCAAGACTAAGCCCCCGCGTCAGGTCGAGGTAGTAATTGGCCCGCCGCTCCTTAGGCAGCCGGTTCAAACCCTCGGGCGTGACGTGGTGAGCCGCCTGAACAGCGCCCGCACCATCACCCAAATCAAGCAGCACGGCGACCTGATGCAGATGGACATTGGTGGGACCAAAGGCGGTAAAGCACTCGTTGCCGTCATAACCGAGCTGGCGGGCCACACCGTGGCCTTCCTCCAGCAAGTCACGAGCCACCGCAGGATTGTTCGCCCGCGCAGCCACCACCGCGCCCATAAGAAACAGCATGCCGTACAGCGACAACAACGCCGCAGAACCACTCCCGCGTCCCGGCTCCAGCCGGTCAATGTCGGCCCGTACGAGCTCAAGGGCCTGGTCGTAGTGGGCCATGACCATCAGCCCCTGCGTTACCCGGCGGGCAGCATCGCTGATGAGCAGACTGTCGCCCGTCTCCTCGGCCAGGACCAATCCCCGCTCAGCGGCCAACCACGCCAGGTCACCCTCTTTCAGCTTCCACAGCGTCGAGGCCGTCACCTGATACGCCTGTGACAACAGCATGCGGGCACGCCGCGCTGGCTCATCAGCACCCAGATAGGCGGCCACGGCCAACTGCCCGGTGATGAGCAGACGCGGCAGCACCTGCCCGAGCACCGGCCAGTGCCCGTTCTGAAACGCTGTCCAGGCATAGACGACCTGCTGTGCGAGCCGGTCAAGATCCGGCGGTTCAGCAACGTCACTGCCCGTAGGAACGAACACCCGGCTGACAGCCTGGTAGGACTGCACGGCGGCACGAATCGCCGACACTTCGAACACATCCAGGCAGTGCCTGGCCTGGCCGACTTCCGTGGTATCGGTCAGCGTCTCGACTGAGATGTGCAGAACCTCGGCCACCCGCTCCAGCATCGGCAAGCGCAGCAGCCCGCGCTCACCGCTTTCCACTTTGTCTACCCAACTCAGCGACCGCTCGCACTGCTCAGCGAACTGCCGGCGGGTCAGACCACGGCGAGCCCGCCACCGGGCAACCCGCCGGCCGATCTCACGCCGCCGCTCGCTGGCATCGTCAGAAGACACGGTGACCTACTCCAAGTCCCGTAGGAGGTTGCAGGATGCTGTCACCCTGCGCCGGGTGGGACCGTACCAGCCACTCCAGGCAGGTCAGCGCCTGACGCTCCACGCCTTCCCGGCATTAGACACTTTGTACGACGGTACGTAATCGCCAGGCCCCTAGCGTTCTCTCCAGGCCCCAGAGCCGGGAAGACGGCTCACCCGGCAGCGCGGTAGGTGCCCTGGCTGGTTATCTGCATGGTCGCTCACGTCCCTCCCCCGAGCGTGAGCAACCCACCAGCAGGGCACGAACGCCCCGTGACCGCGCTGCCCTGGTGAGGTTCGCGCCGGTTCTGGGTGCCGCCCACAAAACGGAGCACAAGCTTGGGATATCTCGTTCATGTATACGGCAGGTGAACAGACAACACGTCCCTTTGCCTGGTTCCCCCTGGCCGGACACCGGCACGCCATTGACCGGCGTGATCGCCATGTACCACTCGATACCCCGATGCATTGTCTATGCGGAGCGGTTCATCCACGCGGAGCTGAGGGAGATATGGAATGGCTGTGGGAGACCTGTGAAGCGTGTTGGGGGGAGGCGTGTCGGATTGTGGGGGGACGGAAAGAGAGGTGAACGGTGGGTGAAGCAAACCGGAACAAGAGTCCAGGCACCGGCCCCCGGCCAGCACCCACGGCGGTTGAGCGCTGCAATCCTCCGTATCGCTCCCGCCTGGACTGGCCGGGGGCCACCTTGCCTGAAATTCATGAAGCTTCATGAGCACGAATCCTGAAAACACTGACAAGCGAACCTGAACGATCAAGGCCATGAACGAAGCAGACCGGGAATTGCTGATGCTGCTGGGTACCGTCGGCATCAAAGTCAGTGAAATAGTTACGGGCCTGTTCGAAGACAGCTTGCGCTGTGACGAGCAGGTGGTGTTTGCAAAACAGCTCAGTGAACTGGCTGAGGGATTCCGCCGACGGGCACACCGGACTCCGCTAATAATTGATCTTGAAGCCACATGAGCAGCACGGGCGGGTTCAGTACTTCCTGGGAGCGGGCACGACTCCATCCTTTCAAAGGTTGAAGTCTCCACCGAAACCGGGGCGGTTCACTTGCCGACGAATGCAACCGGTGCGGGGATCTACTGACCACGTCGCCCGAAAAGACCCTGATCGTATCAAGAAGAAGAGGCGCTGCGTCACCGTGGAAGGCCCTGCAGGCCCCGGGTTGCCCGGGGCCTGCAGGGCCTTTCTGAGCGGCGCTCCTACCGGCCAGAGAGATCCCACGGAATGCTGCCCACCTGGAAGGCGGTGATGTGACCGCCGCCGGTGAGTGAGGTCGGCACGGTGACGGTGGTCACCGCGCCGGTGGAGGTGTCCACCATGTCGATCTTCCCATCACCGCCCCGGGTGACGAAGGCGTGGCGCCCATCCGGCGTGATGGCCGCGAACCGCCGCTCGTAGGTCGGGTAGGTCGGAGCGACGCCGTCCACCGGACCGTTGGTCATCTGGTCCAGGTTGACCGTGCGGACGATCTGCAGGTAGGTCGGCGAGCTCGGGCGCACGTCGATGATCTTCAGCTGGTCCTTGCCGCCCGGGACCTTCGGCCTGATGATCGGCTCGACGGCGAAGGTCTGTGAGACCGGGAAGCCTCGCGAGGTCGCTCCCGTCCCGACGTTGATGCGCCGGGCGGTCTTGCTCACCAGGTCGGCGACGTGGGCGTCGAGGCGGACGTCCTTCCAGTCGGTGGCGATGTTAGGGGTCTGGTCCACGTTGAGCGGCGTCATGATGTGCGCGCCGTCGGCCATCACCCGCACCCGGTTGCCCTTGGCCAAGGTTAGTCCGTCCGCATTCCAGGGCACCGTGACGCGGTTTTCCAGCGACGTGCACAGCGTGAGAATGCACGGGAACACGGCGCCGAACCGTGAGTTGCATCGTAGGGGACCGCAGGCTATGTCGAACACGTCCAGGCCCAGGTTGGCGGGGTTCGGTGTCTGGTTCGGTGCCGTGCCCAGGTTGGGTGGCTCCGGGCCGGTCGTGATCCCGATCGTCCCGGTCACCGGGGAGCTGAAGCCCCCGTGGCTGTTCGGGCCCATCGGGAAGGTGCCCGTGGGTGTGACGTTGCCGCGAAGCAGCGCGGCGACGTTGTAGGCGCGCATCTCGTTGCCGCCCACGCCCGCGAAGAGAGCCAGGGGGTTGCCGCCGAAGAACGGAGTCAGGTCCTCGGTCGTGCCCTTCAGCGGGATCTCGAGCTGGGTGTTCGTGAACGTCCTGAGGTCGATGAGGTTGAGGATCTCAGTGCCGGGCGATGGACCTCCTCCGTTGGACGCGACGGCGTAGTAGCGGAAGAGGGGATCGATTGCCGTCCAGGGCGCCTCGTTTCCCAGCCGCGAGCTGACGCTGTTGACGATGCTGGGCACTCCGGCAGCGTTGAGCTTGATGGCCATCGTCCGCTGCTGACTCTCGTCGTTGACGAGGATGCGGCCATCGGGCAAGACGATGACTCCTCCGTGCAGGGGATTGTTGGCGGCCGGGTCAGCGCCGGGGGGAGCCGATCCACTGCTGCCGAGTTTGATCCCGGTCAGCGTGCCGGTCAGCGTCATGCCGGGAACACGGTAGAAGTGGACCTTCGCGGCGGCGCCGTCGGACACCATCAGATAGCTCGGCCGCAGCGCCGGGAATCCCGGTGCCGCGCCAGCTGCGGTGACGGAAAGCCCGAGCGCGAGCGTGCTCGCGACGACGAGCGCGAGCACGGCTCGCGGCGCCAGACGCTGGCGGCGTCGCGGGTACCCACCACTCGAATTGGTTCCTATCATGACACTCCTCAGTGATCTCAATTGGACACGATTCACTCTTTAGGCCAACTTTTTTGCAGCAATTAAGAGCCTGTCAATAATTGGCCAGAGTTGTTGATGTGAAGCGCTCGAAGATGGCTTCTGTATACCCACCTTGCCGCCACTGATGCGCACGTCGAGGCAAGCGGCGATGGTCAGCTCGGGTGCTCCCGAATCACCGTGTGATGTGCACAATCTAAGGCGCCCGACTCGTATGCAGCCGTCGGGTAGCTGCATTGCCGGCGCTAGGGTCGCCAGCACGTCATGGACGGATCGTAGTGACTAAGCGGGCAGCAGGTGAGGACCTTTCCGTTCGGGGTGGACACAGCATGCGCCGGGTAAATCAGTAACTCAGGCCCGGCACGCGCTCGACACGGTCAGGTGAGAATAGACACGATAGAGTGATAAATGCAAGCCTCTGGCGGTAGCCAATCTGGCTCTCCTGCCGTCCCCGTGAGCGCAGGGCCATGATCGTTTTTGGCGCAGGCTGTTCTCTTACTGAGGGTTCCTGGCTTGTCACGGTCAGGAGCGACCCTGAGGGAGACGGCGTGCGCGCTGCCAGGGTATGGCGAGCGGTGTTGGGGGTCGAGTACACGGTGGTTGAGGGGGTGGATCTGGAGCGGGCCGGGATCGAGGAGGTACTGGTGACCCGGGTAGGCGACCAGATCGACCGGGCTGACGCACCCGCTGTTGACACGATAGGGTGGTTAGTATGAAGTAAGGCATACCTAATACTCTACTCGCTGTGATCTTTTGATCACCACTGGTCTCGATGGGGTGATCCTATGAGGTACATACTGTCTGCGTCGACCATCGGAGCTGTCCAGTCCGTCTTCCGGATCGTGGTGGGCTTCCTGTTCGCCTGCCATGGAGCAGCCTCGCTGTTCGGGATCCTCGGCGGAGCCCGCGGCCGCGCCGGTGGCGTGGTTCCCTTTGGCGAATGGCCGAGCTGGTGGGCAGCGGTCATCCAGCTCGTGGGAGGAACCCTGGTGGCCGTCGGCCTGGGCACCCGTATTGCGGCTCTCATCTGCTCCGGCTCGATGGCCTACGCCTACTTTGTCGTCCACCAGGACGACGGGATACTGCCCATCCAGAACGGTGGTGAGCTCGCCGCCCTGTACGCCTGGCTGTTCCTGCTCATCGCTGTCCTTGGCCCCGGCTCCCTCGCTGTGGCCGGCCTCTGGCGCCAGAACCGCCAGCGGCCGGCAGCGCCGCACCTGGATGGTCCAATCGCCGCAAATTAATGATCTTGATTGGCCTGCTGGAAGCTGTTCGGCGCGCAGGACGGCGCGGCAGCGGAGGTATCCGCGACGGGACGGATGATCGGCGGCTGCTTGGAGACGGTCTTGATGCTGCCCGGCTTGCCCTACGGCGACGTGCCGCGTTGCGGCTTGGCCCAGCGCTCGGCTTTGTGATCAGCTATAACGAACGGATGCTGGACGCGGCCAGACGACACGGCGTCGGTGTCGCACATCCTGGCTGGCCACCTACGGAGCGCAGCTCCCCGTCGTGAGCATTCGCCACCCCGCCCTCCTGTGGTGTGGGCATGTGGATGCGGCCCCGGCTGGATTTCTGCATCAAGCACCTGTGCCCACCCGGGCCGCCGAGCTCACCGCGATGCTCGTCGATCCGACCATCAGCGCTGGAACCCCGGCACGCTCGAACCTGGAGCTCTGGGGATCGCCGCGGCCCCGCAGAACTGTTCCTTGGCCGCGAACGGGTCGGGGTGGACACGCAGCTGGGTGCGTCGCACAGAGCCGGTCAGGTTCTGGAGGAACCGGTTCCAGGACATCGGTTCTCGGACTGCCTCGTGAAGCTCACGCAGCTCCCCGCACTGGAGTGCCTGCCGGGCCGCGGCAATGGCAGCCGGAGTGAACCCGTCGGCGGCAGGCCCCGGCGGGGGCGGCACCGCGGGGTCTGCGTAGTCGGCAAAGAGCCACACCAGCGGTATCGGTTTCTCGTGGCCGGGCATCGCGCCGCGCTCGATCAGCTGGAAGTGGGCGTCCAGCGGATACGCGAGGCCGAAGACGTCCGCGATCCGGAAGTCTAGCGGTGCTACTGCCCCGGTGATGCCGAGGAAGCCGCCCGCTATCACGACCCGGGCTCCGGCGTCTGTCCGGGCTGGAGCGAGGACTGAGTCATCGTGCCCGTAGGCGAGTACCGGCTCATGCGCCGATGTCGCCCGGTCGACAGCGACCGGCAGCCAGGCGAAGCCGGGAAGCCATTTATCCGCACTGTCCGGATTGATTCGTTGCGTCCTCCACTCGGTGAATAGCCGAATATTCTGGGTGACGATGCCGGGCGTCGTGCCGCCGCCGTCAAATGGTGTCCGCAGCGGGCTCATCGCTACGATGGCCCACGCGGTGATCACGGTCACAAAGGTGGCTGCAACGCGGGAGGCGGGGACGAGCAGAACCGGCAGGAGCAACAGGAAAAGCGGGGGCAGCAACATTCGGGCGTGCATGAAATCACCACCGACCGCGATCGCATAGACGGCCAGCGTCAGGCTGGAGACGACGGGGGCCGCCAGGACGGCCAAATCTTTTGTTCGCGCCGGCGATGTCCCTTCTCTTCGGGTGGTGAACAGTGCCACGGTGATGACGAGGAAGCCGGCGGCGACGAGCGGCACGCTCAGCCAGTATGGCTCTATGAAATCTTTCAGGTAGGCGGCGCCGCGCCCCCAATTCGTTGCGGACGCCTCTTTTGCGAGGGCTGGCAGGGGAACAAGGAGGCCGTAGTACCCCGCTCGGAATATCTCATACCCGAGAGGCAGTGCACCGGCCGCGCACACGTTGAGCAGTATCCCCTTCCGGCTCGGCCCTGAATTCAGCAGCACTGCGATGAGGAACATGATTGTGACGACGCCGAGCTCTGGGCGGACCAGCGGGCCAAGGCCGATGACCGCGGAGATTGCCGCTAGCGCTCGGGGGTGTAGCGGCGAACGGCTGAGCACAAGTAGCCACCAGCACGTCGCAAGCCAGCAGCTCTGCAAACCGGACTCGAGGCCGCTCGTCGCGTAATCCCAGACCGGCGGCACTGCGAGCAGGATGACGATTCCAGCCGGCAGCAGGAGGGAACGGCCTGGCCGGCTTCCGTCGGAACCCGGATCGGGAGTGCTGTTACCTGGCGGCCGGTGAAAGCGGCGAGTCCCGTCGAGGGCGACGGCGAATCCCAGCCCCGTGAGCAGCAGGCCGCCAAATACCGCGATCTGCCCGACGTCCATCTTCGTCGTCCAGCCGGCCAATGCTAGGAGCCACTGCCAGAGTGCGCTCGTCGAAGACTCCGCACGTTCACCGATATTGAACACCGGGCCGTTGCCCGCGAGGATCTGGCGCACCGCGCGACTGTAGATCATCCCATCGTCAGACAGATGGCGCCTGAAGTAACCGAGGACGATGATGGCGGCAGCCGGGAAAATGACGACTGCAGCCTCCCAGTCTCTTGCCGCAGTCGGGTGCTTCCCGTTGCTGCCCTTAACTTCACGTGGTTGGAAGGTGACGCTATGGCCTGAAGCAATCACGGGCTTCCTTGTTCTCCGGGAGGTCGTCCGAGGATTTTAAGCAGTGGATCGGCAAGTACGCCACCGGGGTACTGCATCAGAACGTAGCCGAATCAGAACGTAGCCGCGGAACCACCGAACGGTATGGCCCGCACTTAGGGCGGGCCGTCGTTATCAGCGTCACTCCGGCGCTAGCTACGTATCGTGTGGGTCGTGCACCCTGTGAGTGACGTTTGCGGTGATGTCCGGCCGCAATTAGCGATCATCAACGGTGCGTTGGACCTGTCGAGCTCACGCCGGCGACCGCCACCCTCGTCCGACACCTCATCTAACGGGGCTGGGGCGCAGCCCCGTTAGAGAGCTTAGAGAGCTTAGGCGGCACAATCGTCAATCTCGAGTCAACGGGCGTGTGTGCCGGTGCCGCGCCCCGTGAACTCGACGGGACCGACCTGACAAGCGCCACCTGGCGCAAGAGCAGCCGCAGCAACGCCAATTACAACTGTGTTGAGGTCGCCGGCCTCGACGGTGGGCACCGTGCCGTGCGGGACAGCAAGAACCCCGCCGACCCAGCCCTGGCCTTCACCGCAGCCGAGTGGGCTGCGTTCACCGCCGGCGTCCGCGCCGGAGAGTTCGGCTGACCTAACCTCATCTGCTCCCCCGGCCGCCGCTCCGGCGGCCGGGGGAGTTCTGCCCGCGTGCACTGAGCGAGGGCTTGCCCGGGCTGCTCCAGGCCAGACCGCTGGGACTGTGACGAAGACACCCAACACGGACATATAGGGTTAGCAGGTGGACGCAGAGTCTCGCAGACGGGCTGTCGGACCATGAGCACTGAGTTGATCAAGCTCATCCTGGGCACCAGGGAGGGTGGTGGTGGCTGGGCGGCGTGGTGGGCCGGGTCGGCTCCTCGTTCCAGGCTGACAGCTGCTCGCCTCGCCGAGCCGGCGCCATCTCGGGCACACATTCCGCGGCAGATAATTGAGAGTATGCGGAAATGACCAGGCCGGATGACGATGAAGGCATGCGGGACTACCTTAAGAAATTCGAGCAGGAGATCGAGCTGCAGGCGTTGAAATTGGCCCGAATCTACCGCATCGATCTCCATGAGCTACTGTCGCGGACGGGTCAGACGATATGGAGCAAGTGGCGCCTGATGTCCACGTTCGAAGACGACTTGAAACGAGCCGGTTACTGGTTCGGCATCCTTGCGAATCACTCACGAAATCTATCGCGAAAGCAGCGGCGAGAGTGGACCGAGTGCCAGCCGGCCGGTCATCAGCTTGATTGCAACGCGGCAGAAGGGTCAAGTTGGCGAGACCCGGCGCTAGAAGCGCTATTCAAGGACGAGCAATTCAGAATATACCGCGCGATCGCCCAGCTGGGGGGCAGGTCTCGGGACGTGATGTCGTTGCGTGCCTTAGGGAGGAGTGACGACGAGATCCGCGCGGAATTGAAGATTACTCCGACGAACTTTTCTACAACGCTTAGCCGTGCCCGCCGCGAGTTAAGAGAAATCCTTGACATGAGACGTCATGAGGACGACCGGGCGTCATGACCAAGAATAGCCGCCCTCGTGCGCTGTCCGCTCGGCAAGACGGTCGGCACCGAGCCGCACCGCGCGGCGACCCTGACCGCCGTCCGGCTGGCGAGGAGATGCCAGTGGACCTGGGATCCGCTATAGCGGGCGATCGAGCTGCCGTCGAGGGTGTGCTCCGCTGGATCCGTCCTCTCGTGATGCGGTACTGCCGGGCCCGCGTCGGTGGCCACTCGTTCGCCTCAGCGGATGATGTAGCCCAGGAGGTGTGTCTCGCGGTACTCACCGCCCTGCCCAGGTACCGCGACCAGGGCAAGCCGTTTATTGCCTTTGTGTACGGCATCGCTTCGCACAAAGTGATCGACGCCCGCCGGTCGGCGGCACGAAATCGCACCGATCCGGTCCCGGAGGTTCCCGATTCCCTGGACCTGGGCGACGGCCCGGAGCAGCGGGCGATGCAGGGTGAACTGGCCAGGCGGATGAACAAGCTGCTAGGCATGCTGCCGGACAAGCAGCGCGAGATTCTCATCCTGCGGGTCGTGGTGGGGCTGTCGGCCGAGGAGACCGCCGAGGCGATGGGATCCACTCCCGGCGCAGTCCGCGTGGCGCAGCACCGAGCGCTGAGCCGGCTGCGTTCAATACTGGCGGCTGAGGACGATGAAGCCCACCGCATCCAGACGCGCCGCGCCGTCACGAAACCTGCATCCGACGATCCTTCGGACGATGCCGACCGCACACTGCGTCCGATGCTCCGTGCACCGGCTGTCAGCTCCGCCACAGTCGGCCGTATCGAGTCCGGGGAAGACGAGTGCATTGACCAGCTTCTTCGAGTGGCAGATACTCAGCTTCGGCAGAAGCTCGGTATGGGTGACGCTGGCCGCTTCGAGTTAGCCTGATCCCCACCGGCTGAGGCAACGATCTTGACCAGGTATCGATCTTGGTTGACGGGTGGCGCGGGCTGCAGGCAGGTTCTGGCTTGCCCGCAACGCTGCCCGGCGGGGCTGCCGAGGCTCGCCCGCAGGGGCTGGGACGGGCCAGCCCCTGCGGGCGCCGCAGCCGCCCCTCTGGCCTGGGCGATTGCGTCGGCTGGTGGCACTGGTCACGGCTGTGCATGAGCAGCTCGAGGACGAGCGCACGATGGCGGTAGGGTGCGTCACGAAAGAAGGCTGTCTCGCAAGTGAGCCGAGCGCAGTCTGTACCGGCTGAAGGGAACATCATGGCTACAGGGACCGTGAAGTGGTTCAACGCGGAAAAGGGGTTCGGCTTCATCGCCCAGGACGGCGGAGGCCCGGATGTCTTCGTCCACTACTCGGCTATCAACGCCGCAGGATTCAGGTCCCTGGAGGAGAACCAGGCGGTCAACTTCGACGTCACTCAGGGTCCGAAGGGCCCGCAGGCCGAGAACGTCACCCCGGCCTGACCCGTCCGAACGTGATGCAGCCCCACACCCGTTCAGCAGGGGTGTGGGGCTCTATCGCAGTTCACCGCCCAGTTCACGGCCATGGAGCAGCTACTGGCCGCGGCTGGCGGGATCCACCGCAGGATGTAGTACCACAGCGGGGTGCTGGCCTTGAGGCCGATGCCGTACTGGCGCAGCTCGGGGAAGTGGTCTGACCCGAGTACTGGCGATCCAGTGGACGCGGCGATCCGCTGGCCGGATGGCATCGACCAGGTCAGGTGCCGCAGCAGGTTGCGCTGCGGCAACGATGTCGGCGCGCCCGTCGCGGGATTGCCGCCGGGGTCGCCAGGCAGGCCGTTCGCCTGCCGGAAGTCCACGGCCCGGTTGTGTGCCAGCAGGAACGCCGCGTGCAGACCGGCGATCATGAGGTTTTCGTCGTTGCGCGGGTCGGCGATGATCGCGGTCAGGTCGGGGTTACGGGGCAGGTCCTCGAACAGCCCGCTGCTCTCGATCCGGAACTTGGCCCGGTCTGCGGGCAGGTAGAGCTGTGGGCTGGCCGACGGCCCGCCGCCGTAGACCGAGTCGAGATTAATCCTCGGGTCGCGGGTGTTCGGCGTCTGGGCGGGCTTGGTGACCACACCGAGCCGCGAGGTGGTATCGGACGTGACGTCGTGGTCGAGGAACTGCCCGACGAACGTGGTGCCCGCGGTCATGTCGCCGATGTTCTGGTCGACGTTTCTCGGGCTGAGCTCCGGGTTGGTGATCAGCCGGACCGGGCCCTCGCGCAACGGGTCCGCGGCGTCCAGCAGCCCATGCATTTTCCTCCGGGGTTTTCAGTTCTTGTTTATTTGGCAGATCGGCACGTAGGCGAACACGCCGAATGCGGATCTCATGGGGGGCGCTGGGCTCCGAAGGTGGCCAGGAGAAGTCCAGCAGCCAGCCAAAGGCTTGCGATAAACCCCACAAGGGACAGCTACGCCCGGGGAAGCCCAGCTCGGCTCCGCGCGGAGCGTTTACGATGAGGATCATCGCGACAGCGAGAGGATGGGCATGACCGGCAGCCAACGCCGGCCACGGCGGCGCCCCCGGTGGTGGCTGATCACTGTCGGCACAGTGTTCGCCGTCGGCACTATGTCCTGCGGTCAGGACGAGCCGGGCGACACCCCAAGGACGTCGCCGACGGGCTCGCCCGAGCAGCCCCTCACGAGGACCTCACCAATGCCGTCGCCCACGAGGACACTGCCGGGTGAGCTGATCGACATCGGGCCCGCGGCCGGGCAGGTCGTTGGCGTGGTCGGTGTCCCGTTCGATGATGTCCTCAACGTGAGAGCTGCGCCGGGTGCCGATCAGCAGATCGTCGCTAGGCTGAATCCGCTGGCGGACGACGTCGTCGCCACGGGCGCCGCCCGTCGGCTTGACCAAACGATCTGGCACGAGGTGACGGCCCAGGGCGTCACTGGCTGGGCCAACAGGGCGTTCCTCGCCTGGCTCGGAGGCACTGACGATGTCACTGCCCAGATCATCGACGCCCGCGGCGGGCGCCCGTCGGCTAAGACGATGCTGGATCTGGGACGGATCGTCGCCGAAGCGAATGCCTCGGACCAGCCGCCCTCCCGGATTACCGTCACGGTGGCGCCGACCGTCGGCGACCTGGGCGAGGTCACCTATGACGTAGTCGGCTTCGGCGACGACTCGGTCCTCGGCGAGCGACTCCACGTGTTCGGCCGGCCGCTCGACAACGGCCAGGGCTTTTCGCTGGCCAGCGTCGAGCGCACGTACCTGTGCGCCCGGGGCGCGACCGACGACGGGCTCTGCGTCTGACGGACCTTATACGGCATGGAGCCTTTGGCGCTGAACGCAGAACGGGTTATCGCTGGTTACCGAGGCGAAGCCGGCCATATGCGCGATTTCAATGTCACTTAAGCCGCGCTCTCGCATTTTCGCGCCGATCCGCTGAGTCAGCTCCGGCTGCTCCACGGCGAGCTCATCGCTTACCGGCTCCCGGACCCTCCAGTCACGTGCGTTGAGCTTTCGGTAAAAGTCTGGCCTATCCCCCGGAGCCACCAAGCCGAGCCGGTATGCACGCTCATAGATGGCTTGCATCGATGTGATAGCCCATCGGCTCGTGTGGTACCGAAGTCTTCCTGGATCACGATACAGCCAGCGGCCTCGAGCCAATTTTTTGCCTACGTATATGCGCATCGACCGCCAATGCGCCCTGAAATCGCTGACCATGCCGCAAGAAGTCAACGGTAACACCATAAATATCAGCGAATCTTGCCAGTGTCCGCTCATCCGGCAGCCGAAAATATACCAGCAGTAATCATGCTCGGGACACGGGACACGCCGGATCGGCTAGGCCAGCTGCGCCCCCGGGCGGCCGTTCTCGACGGCGAAGGTGGCGAGGGTCCGGGTCGGTGCGCCCGGCACCAGCGCGGTGTCCACCACCCGGAACGTCGACGTCCACTGCTGGGGGGTGATATCGCAACGCACGTAGCCGCGCAACGCGCCGTCGAAGAATTTCGTGTGCGGGTTGTCCGGCAGCGCCGCGGTCACCGGGGCGATGAACTGCGCCGGGAAGTCGGAGCTGATCGAGGTGCCGATGAACTCGGTGCCGACGGTGCGCGAGGCCGGATCGGCGAAGTCGGTCTTGAGGTCGTGCACCCAGCTGGAGTGGATGTCGCCGGTGAGCACGATCGGGTTGGACGGGCGGCGCTGGTCGAGGAACGCGAGGATGCGGTTGCGGGCGGCGACGTAGCCGTCCCACTGGTCGAGGTTGAACAGCTCGCCCGGTCCGGCCAGGAAGTCGTACTCGGCGAGCATCGTCTGCTGGCCGATGACGTTCCAGCGGGCCCGCGAGCGGCCCAGCCCGTCGAGCAGCCAGCGCTCCTGCTCCGGTCCGGTCATGGTGGCAGCCGGGTCCAGCGCTGCCGCGCACCGAACGCCAAGGCCGTCGCCGCACGGCTGGTCGGTGCGGTACTGGCGGGTGTCGAGGACGCTCAGTTCCACGAGGTCGCCGAACCCCAGACGCCGGAACAGCCGCAGGTCCGGCCCGGTGGGGAGCTGCGCGCGGCGCAGCGGCAGGTGCTCGTAGTAGGCCTGGTAGGCGTTCGCGCGGCGCTGCCGGAATGCCTCGCGGCTGCCCTGCGACGGGCCGTCGGCGTTCTCCGGGATGTCGGCGGCGTAGTTGTTGTCGACCTCGTGGTCGTCCCAGGTGACGACGAACGGGTGCGCGGCGTGCACGGCGCGCAGGTCAGGGTCGCTGCGGTAGAGGGCGTGCCGGTTGCGGTAGCTCGCCAGCCCGTCGACCTCCGGCCCGTCGTGCTGGCGTACGCCGCTGGGCTGGGGCCCGTCCTCGTAGATGTAGTCACCGAGGTGCACGACGAGGTCGACGTCCTCGGCCGCCATGCCGCGGTACGCGGAGTAGAAGCCGGCCTGGAAGTCCTGGCAGGAGGCGAACGCGAGCCGCAGGCGTTGCGGCGAGCTGCGCCGCGCCGCAGCGGTGCGGGTGCGCCCGACCGGGCTGATCTGGCCGCCGACGCGGAACCGGTAGAAGTACGACGCCGCCGGGCGCAGCCCGCGCGGCTCGGCGTGCACGCTGTGCCCGAAGTCAGGGGTGGCCAGCTCGGTGCCGCGCTCGACGACGCGGCGGAAGCGCTCGTCCTCGGCGATCTCCCATTCCACCGGGAACCGCCGCGGCGGCATCCCGCCGCCGTTGCGCGGGTCCGGGGCCAGCCGGGTCCAGAGCACGACCGAGTCCGGCAGCGGGTCCCCGGAGGCGACGCCGAGGGTGAAGACGTCACGGGTCACGACGTCACGGTGCAGCCGGGCCGGGGCCGCCGAGGCGACCGAAACGGGTGCGGTGGCCAGCAGCGCGGCGGTGGCCGCACCCCCGGTCAGCAGGTGGCGCCGTGTGATCATCTTCGAGCTCCTCGGGACGGCGGAGTGGGAGAGCGGGGTCTGGCCGGTGGTGCGCCGCCCGGACCCCTGTCCAGGCGGCGCACCGGCGAGGGGATCAGTTTCCGTAGACGGCGTTCCAGTTTTCGACCTGAAGCCGCATCAGCTGACCACGCTCCACGAACTCGGCGACGTTGTTCACCGGCGGGGCGTGCACCTGGGCGTCGAACAGGAATGTGCCTTCAGGGGTGCCGGGGATACCGGGGAAAATACCGGGAATACCTGGAATGCTGGGGATAGCGGGAATGACGATAGGGGGGACACCGGGGATATCGGGGATACCGAAATCGCTGTAGATGTTCGTCACGTCGAGGATGCCGCTGGACTCCTCGTCCTGGGTGATGAAACCGGGCTGGCCCATGGTGAACAGCGCCGGGTCGAACCGGGCCAGCGTGGCCAGCCGGCCGTCACTGATCCGGTAGGCCATGATCCGGGCGACGTGCGGGTTGTTGCCCGGGTCCTCCTGGATCAGGAGGTTGCCCCGGCGATCGATGTCGACGTTGTCCGGGCTGACCAGGCCCTCGCTGCCGTCCAGCAGCAGGGTCAGGGTGCCGCCCAGGGCCGGGTTTTCGATGTTGTCCCAGCTGGCCCGCCAGAGCCCGCCGCCGGGACCGTTACCGCCGGCGGTGGTCACGAAGTAGAAGTCATTGGGTCGCAGGGGGTCGAACGCGCCGTCCTCGATCCGGTTGAGGGTCAGTCCCTTCGTCAGTGCCTCGGCGTTCTGGTCCGCGCCCGACTGGTCCCAGTCGACCTCGGACAGGTCGAAGCGGGCCGGTGCGCCCTTGCCGAACTTCGTGCGGAACTGGGCGTCGTTCGAGACCGTCTCGTCGAGCAGGTCGGCGACGAAGTTCCGCCCGTTGGTCAGGCCGGCCTGGTCGACCGGACCGCCGGCCCGCTGCTTGGTGCCGACGTAGGCCCACAGCTGGCCCGCGGCAGTGTCTTCATTGCCCATCACCAGGGTGGTGTCGCTGACGTTCGCGGCGGCCAGGGTGTTCTCCCAGGAGAACAGCCCGAGCCGGGGCAGCTGGGTGGCCTGGCCGTCGGTGGTGACCGCGAAAGCGCGGCCCTCGTCGCCGACCTCCTCGTTGGCGAAGTACAGCTGCCCCGAGAAGCCGTTCTGGGTGATGATGTTGAACAGCCCCCCGGGGCTGGTGAGGTCACCGGAGCAGAACCGGCCGAAGCGGGGGTTGTAGGCGGGGAACACATCGCCGTCGCCCTGCGCACCCGCGGCGTTGGGCGCCGCGGCATAGGAGCTGGTCAGGTAGTTCCAGAACCGCACGCCGGGGTCGATGAAGTCCTGACCGGCCACCACCTCGTTGGTGGTCCGGTTGAGCTGCAGCTCGGAGACGAGGGCGCCCTGCTGGCCGTGCCGACGCGCGATGCCCTGGCCGAAGTTCAGCTCGTGGTTCATCAGGACGGTCACCGTGTTGCCCGTGCGGTAGGCGCCCAGACCGTCCGGGATGCCGACCATCTCGTAACCGTTGCTGGCGCTTCGGGCGTCGTCGACGGTGAGCAACGACGTGATCGACACGCCGGGGGCGGCGGGTAGCACGTAGGGGGCGGTCGTGGTGCTCGGACCGGTCGCCGTGGGTGGTGGGGCCGCCGCGGCGGGGGTCGCGGCGGCGATCAGGGCGATCGCGGACGCGCCTACCACGACGGGCCAGCGGCGTCGGGCTCTGAACATGGATTACCTCTCTGGTGTGTTCCTCGAACGAGTGAATCTCGTCAGGGGGTGGTCACGATGCGGTTCAGTGGCGGCACGGCGATGCCGGCGGGTTTCGCGGCGGTGAAGGCGGCGATGAGGGCGTCGATGTCCTGGGCGCCGCCGAGGGCGTCGGTGCCGGCGTTGAAGGTGGTGAAGCCGTCGCCGCCGGTGGCCAGGAAGCTGTTCATGGTCACCCGGTAGCTCGCGGCCGGGTCGATCGGTGTGCCGCCCAGCGAGATCGTGCCGATCTTGGCGGCGCACTGCGCCGGGGTAGGACTGGCGGGCAGTGCGGTGGCTGACCGCTGGTAACTGAAGCCCGCGGAGATCTGCAGTGTCCGGCTGGTGGCCTGGCCGCGGCAGCCGGCGAACTGCTGCTCGAGCAGCTCCCGGAGCTGGGCGCCGGTGAAGGTCTTGACGACCAGGCTGTTGCCGAACGGCTGCACGGTGAACGCCTCGCCGAAGGTCACTTCGCCGGGGGCCTCGCCGCCCGAGGAGATGTCGTTGACCCGCAGGTCGGCGCGGATGCCGCCGGGGTTCATGACGGCGATCTGGGCGCTGCCGGCGGCGGCCGGTGCGGTCGCGGCCAGCTGCGCGTCGGCGATGACGTCACCCAGCGTGGACTCGTCCGACGAGCTGCGCGTGAGGTCGCCCTGGATCGTGCCGATCACCTGGTTGGCCAGCGGTGCCGACGCGGTCACGTATTGCGCCACGATCGCGGCGACCGTCGGGTCGGACTTCGACGGGTCCTCCTGGCGCACGACGCCCGGACCGGGGGCGTTGAGCGCGTTGTCGACGATGGTGTTCGTGGCGTCGGCCGACACGAGCTCGCCGCTGCGGTCGTCGACGGTCAGCGTGATGTCACTGAGGATCCGGCCGAACGCCGAGGCGCTCGTCACCAGCCTGGTGACCCCGCCCGTGGTGATCGTGCACCGGTACTCGGCGTGGGTGTGGGCCGACACGATGACCTTGATCGACGGGTCGAGCCGCTGGACGATCTTCTCGAGGTCACTGCCGGCGAGGCTGCCGGCGCAGCCGTTGAGGGCGGCCGGGGCGCTCTGGAACCCGCCCTGGTGGACGATCAGGATCGGGATCTTCACCCCGTTCCGGCGCAGCGTGCGCACGGCGCGGTTCGCGGCCTCGGCCTCGTCCTGGAAGGTCAGCCCCGCCACGCCGGAGGGAGTGACGATGGTCGGGGTGGCCTGCAGCGTCTCGCCGATGAAACCGACCCTGAACCCGCGGCCGGAGTCCCCGCGGAAGGTCTTGGTGAAGGTCGGCGTGAGCAGCGGCCTGCCGTCGTCGGTCACCACGTTGGTGGACAGGTAGGTGAAGTCCGCCCCCGGGTAGCGGTCGGTGGGCGGGCGGCCCGGGCGGGCGTACGGCGCCCCGGAGCAGCCCTCGGCGGGGCAGCCGCCCCGCTGGATCCGGACGAGCTCGGCAGCACCCTTGTCGAACTCGTGGTTGCCGACGCTGGCGGCGTCGACGTTCATGTGGTTCGAGACGATGACCGCGGGCTCCTCGTCGAACAGCGCGTTGGCCAGCGGGGAGGCGCCGATGTTGTCGCCGGCGAAGACGGTGACGTCCCGCGGGTACTGGGCCTGCCGGTCCTTCACCGCCTTGGCGAGGAAGGCGGCGCCGCCGGCGAACCGGCCGTAGATGGTGAGGCCGCCGGGCTCGAGGTTGCCGTGGAAGTCGTTGAACGCGAGCAGGTGCACGTCGGACGTGGCGGCCGGCCGGTGGTCGGTGAAGTCCACGTGGACGGTGTCGGACAGGGTCCGGGCACCGGAGATCTCGACGGCACTCGCGCCGCCCGTCGTGGCCAGCGGGGCCAGCGGGGCCAGCGCGACGGTGGCGACGCTGACGGCCACCAGGGCCAGCCGACCGCGCAGTGACTGGGGCAGCATGCCAGTTCCTCCTCCGTGTCCCCCCGTGAGTGGCGATGCGAGTCATGACTCGCA
>JBOHFT010000053.1:0-24756 GCA_050699815.1 Pseudonocardiaceae bacterium
CGGAAACCACTGATGCACCATGACGCCGCCGTAGGCACTGTATGTGATGCCGAACCGGCTCTGCCGCCGGTGAGGTGCCTTCCGTGCCCGGGCGACCGGGACCGCCTTCCTAGGGGGATTCGAATGTTGGTGGTGCTCACGCGATGCCCTCCGATGTGGTGGTGGTCAACCGTCGAGCCCGCTACGCCCATAGCCAAGGCCGACGCTCAGCAGGACGCTAGAGCCAGATCAACCGGACTCGGTAACGCTGATCCAGCGCGTCGCGGCTGAGCTTTGCCGATCAGGTGGGTCGATTGTGTGACCAGGTCGAGTAGGTGGGTGAGCGTCTCGACTCCTTACCGGAGGCCCCATATCACTGCGTGGCGATCACCATGAACAGCCTGGTGTTGATCCGCTCCATCAGTTCGCCAGGCACCTCCCCGATCATGTCGCCGAGCAGAGACTTGGGTACATGGTCGAGGCGGGTATAGGCCACGCGTAACCCGTTCGGTAGCTCCACGTCCATCGGGTCGGGCTCGGCAACTATCTCCATCGTGATCACATACGGCACGTCGGGCAGCTCGTTGAACATGTTGCCGGAGTAGATCAGCACCTGACGTGGTGAGTGGCCGGTCACGCTCCAGACTTGGCCCCTACGCGGCAGAGGAGCCACGGTCCGCCTGCGTACCCCGCCGGAGGTCCTCGCGTTGGTGGTGGTCGGCGACGTGCCGCTGGGCGGCCTCGGGATGCTGAGCCCACCAGTCGTTGGCCTCCTGGCAGAGCTGCCGGAAATTCTCGCGTTCAATCGCCGCGACGATCCACGAATGCATCGAGACACCGGCGTCGTCGGCACGTCGCTTGACCTGTGCGTGCGTGTCATCTGGCAGGTTCAACCCAAGGCGCTTTGACATGGCGCCACTCTAGTGCTCCATCATTCGGCACGCTGGGAAGGTGCTGCAGCGCGGCGACACCGACGGTCGGGGTCAGGCGAGCGGATATGCACCACTGGACCCCCGCAGCCTCCCGCCCGAGCGTGATCAGCTGGCGGCGCGGAAGCCCCACTCGGCGACGTTGTAGGGCGGCCCGTCCAGCGAGGAGTTGTTGCGCAGGTTCGCGATGGTGTCGTACAGCGCGAGGAACGTCGGCTTCTGGTATAGCGGCAGCACGTAGGCATCTTTGGTCAGCCGCCGGTCGGATTGGTTGAGCATCTCCTTGGCCTGCGCCTCGTCGGTCTGGCTCCCCGCCGCGGCGATCAGGCGGTCGACGTCGGGGTTGCTGTAGCGGCCGAAGTTGTTGCCCTGCCCGGTGCCCCAGAGCTGCACCGCGCCACCGTAAGGGAACGGGGAGGCGACCCAGGCGAAGACCACGATGTCGTAGTCCCCCCGAGACGTGGTGGCGCCGAGGTCGTCGGTCGGCACCACCTGCACGGTGACACCCAGGGGCTTGACCTGCTGGGCGAACAGCTCACACTCGGTCTGGCGGATCTGGTTGCCGACGGTGTAGCGGATCCGCATCGGCGGCACCAGCTGCCCGAACGGTGTCCGGAGCTGGCCGTCAACAATCTTGTAACCGGCGGCGGCGAGGATCTGCTTGGCCCGCGCCACATCGCCGGAACCCTGACCGGTCTCGCTGACCACGTCCTCATAACCGCTCTGCTGCGGGACGAAATTGTGGCTGTTCAGCGGCGTGACCTTGTCGGTGAACTGGCCCACGGTCTTGTCAATGATGGCCTGCCGATCAACCGCGGTGAACAGGGCGGTGCGCAGCGCCGGCTCGGCCAGGAACCTGTTGCTCAGGTTAAGGTCGAAATGCTCCCAGGTCAGGCCCAGCCCGACGATAGACGAGACGCCGGGGATCCGGCGCACCTGCTCCACCAGGTCAACCTGCGGCTGCGGGTTGATGACCTGGACCTCCCCGTTCTGCAGCGCCGTCGGCTCCTGATTGGCATCGGTGATGACCCGGTAGATCAGCCGGTCGAGCTTCGGGCGCTGCCCGTGCCACCGGGGGTTGGGCACCAGGGTGACCGACTCCTTGTTCTGGAAGTTGTCGATCAGGTAGGGCCCACCGGAGTAGGCCGGCACGGTGGCGCCGAACCAGGTGAACGCCGCGGCCAGCCCCTGCGGGGTCGTGAGGTCCCCATGCTGCGCGGCGATGTGCGCCGGGTAGATCGGTGTGCCGCCACCCCACATCTGCTTCCAGTCGGTGAACGGCTTGGCCAGCGTCACCGTCACCGTCTTGCCGTTGTCGGCGCCGACGACGGATCGGACCTGGTCGTAACCCGACGTGGTGAACGCCGGGCAGTTCGGGCAGTCCCGCCCGTTCTGGACCTTCCAGTTGTAGACGAAGTCGTCCGCGGTAATCGGCGTCCCGTCCGACCACACCGCATTTTCCTTGATCTTGTAGACGATCGTCTGCGAGTCGGCGCTGGTCACCATCGCCGACTCGAGCAGATCGTTGTTCAACGTCACGGTCAGATCCGGCTGGGTGACGAACGTGTAGGGCAGCACGCCTTTGAGAACCTGGGCGTATTCGAACACGTTGCCCTCGTTGGACTGCAGGTTCCAGCTCGCGATGTTCTTCTCGATCACGTAGGTGAGCTGGCCGCCTTGCTTCAGCTTGCCGGGCTCGGTGGAGTTGCAGGTGTTCGGGTTCGCTTCGCAGCCGGCGAACACCGACCCGGTCTGGCGCTGGCCACCGCCTGTTCCGCCACCGCTGCTGCTGCAGGCCGTCAGCACCACCGCGACGAGCGCCACCCCTGATCGCCTCATGCACCCCATGGACCCGTGACCCTACGCCCACCGCTTCTGCCGTTACGTCGTCGGTTGACGCTGCACGTACAGGCAGCCGTAGTACCGTTCGCGGACCTGGAGGAGAAACGATTCGATGACCGGATTCCTGGCCCGTCGTCTGGCCAACTACGTGCTGCTGTGCCTGGCCGCGACGTTCCTGGCGTTCGCCCTGGGGTCGCTGACCTTCTCCCCGCTGGGCCAGCTGCAGGGCCGCAACCCGCCGCCGCCCGCGTCGGTGATCGAGGCCAAGCGGGCCGAGCTGCGGCTCGACGAACCCATCCCGATCCGGTTCGCGTCCTGGATGGGTGGCGTCGTGCAGGGGGACTTCGGTTCGACGATCACCGGTCAGCCCATCACCGACGAGCTCCGCAGCCGCATCGGCGTGAGCCTGCGGCTGTTCACCCTGGGCACCGTGGTGGGTATCGCAGTCGGCGTGCTGGTCGGCGTGGCCAGTGCGATCCGGCAGTACCGGCCCAGTGACTACGCGGCGACGCTGTTTTCTTTCCTGGTGCTGTCCACCCCGGTGTTCCTGATCGGCACGCTGCTGAAGTTCGGCGGGCTGCACCTGAACGAGGCCGCGGGCACGACGGTGCTGTACTTCACCGGTGAGTTCTCCCCCGGCTTTCAGGGTGGCTGGTGGGCCGCGCTGGGCGACCGGCTGTCGCACCTGGTGCTGCCGACGCTGGCCATCGCCCTGGGCCAGATCGCCCTCTACAGCCGTTACCAGCGCAGCGCGATGCTCGACGTGCTGGGCAGCGATTTCCTGCGCACCGCACAGGCCAAAGGGCTGACCCGGCGCAAGGCCCTGGTCAAGCACGGCCTGCGCACCGCGCTGATCCCGATGGCCACCCTGTTCGCCTTCGGGTTCGGCCTGCTGATCACCGGCGGTGTCTTCACCGAGCGGATCTTCGGCTGGTACGGGATGGGCGACTGGTTCGTCTACGGCGTCACCCAGAACGACACCAACATCGTCGCGACGGTGACGCTGTTCGTGGCGGTCCTGGTGCTGTTCTCGGGCTGGCTGTCCGATGTGCTCTACGCCGCGCTCGATCCCCGGATCAGGATCTGACGGGAGGAGGTAGCCGGTGTCTGCATCCATCACAGATCCACCATCCATCACCGATCCGCACCCCACCGCGGCGGTGCCCGGTTCCCCGGTGAGGGCTGGGTCCGCGGGCCGGGGGCGGCTGGTGCTGCGCCGGTTCCTGCGCCGCCGGCTGGCGGTCATCGGGCTGGTCTGCGTGCTGCTGCTGTATGCGCTGGCGTTCCTGGGCCCGCTGCTGAGCCCGTGGGGTTACGCCGAGCAGGACCCCAACGCCTACCTGCAGCCCCCCTCGGGCGCGCACTGGTTCGGCACCAGCCAGATCGGCGAGGACGTGTTTGCCCAGACCCTGCGCGGCCTGCAGAAGTCGCTGACGATCGGGCTGCTGGTCGGGCTCATCTCCACCGGGCTCGCGGCGGTCGCCGGGGCCGCCGCCGGATACTTCGGCGGGTGGGTGGACCGGGTCCTGATGTGGGGAGTGGACCTGCTGCTCGTCATCCCGTCGTTCCTGATCATCGCGATTCTGTCCCCCGCGTTCCGGGGCAAGTCCTGGCTGATCCTCGTGGTGCTGCTGGCGGCCTTCTCGTGGATGATCAGCGCGCGGATCGTCCGGGGCATGACGCTGTCGCTGCGGGAGCGCGAGTTCGTGCTGGCCGCCCGCTTCATGGGGGTGCCGCCGTGGCGGATCATCACGCGGCACATCGTGCCGAACATGGCCTCGCTGCTGATCATCGACGCGACCATCACAGTCGGGACCGCGATCCTGACCGAGACCGGGCTGAGCTACTTCGGCTTCGGGGTCCAACCGCCGGACATCTCACTGGGCACGCTGATCGGCTCTGGCACGAACTCCGCGCTGACCTTCCCCTGGCTGTTCGTGTTCTCCGGGGGGCTGCTGGTGCTCACCGTGCTGTCGGTGAACTTCGTCGGCGACGGGCTGCGCGATGCGCTGGACCCGGCTTCCACCCCCGGAAAGCGGAGGTAGCACGTGGCTGAACCGGTGCTGTCAGTCACCGACCTCGCGGTGTCGTTTCCCTCCGAGGGGGGCCGGGTCACCGCCGTGCGAGGGCTGAGCTACCAGGTCAGCGCCGGTGAGGTGCTCGGGATCGTGGGCGAGTCCGGCTCGGGCAAGTCAGTGTCCTCGCTGGCCGTCATGGGGCTGCTGCCGCCGCAGGCCAGGATCACCGGGTCGATCCGCTTCCAGGGCCGTGAGCTGCTGGGGTGCTCGGACACCGAACTGTCCCAGATCCGCGGCCGGCGCATCGCGATGATCTTCCAGGACCCGCTGTCGGCGCTGACCCCCGTGTACACCGTGGGTGACCAGGTGGCCGAGGCGCTGCTGGTGCACAGCACGCTGTCGCGGTCTGCGGCCAGGGCCCGGGCGGTGGAGTTGCTCGACCTGGTCGGGATCCCCGACGCCGCTGCGCGGGCCCGGGCGTTCCCGCACGAGTTCTCCGGTGGCATGCGGCAGCGCGTGGTGATCGCGATGGCGATCGCCAACGACCCGGATCTGATCATCGCCGACGAGCCGACGACGGCGCTGGACGTCACGGTGCAGGCGCAGGTGCTGGCGGTGCTGGCCACTGCCCGGGAGGTCACCGGCGCCGGGATCGTGCTGATCACCCACGACCTCGGGATCGTCGCCGGGTTCGCCGACCGGGTGCAGGTGATGTACGCCGGGCGCGCCGTGGAGACCGGGCCGGTGGACGACATCTTCTACCGCCCCCGGATGCCCTACACGCGGGGACTGCTCGGCTCCATCCCCCGGGTGGACACCGGGCCCCGCGTAGCGCTGGTCCCGATCGAGGGCCAGCCCCCCGCACTGGCCGACCTGCCGGCCGGCTGCCCGTTCGCCCCACGGTGCTCCCTGGTGATCGACCCCTGCCGCACCACCGAACCCGATCTCGCGCCCGTCTCCAGCACCCATCTGTGCGCCTGCCACCGGGCCGATCAGCCCCGCGTTCTGGATGCAGAACGCGCTAATCCGGGCCGGAATAACAGCGTTCTGCATCCAGAACGCGGGGCAGCAGTGGTGTTAAGGGTGGAGGGGATGGGGCGGCATTATCCGGTGCTGAAGGGGACGATCTTGCGGCGGCGGGTGGGGACGGTGCGTGCCGTCGATGGGGTCTCCTTCGAGTTGCGGGAGCGGGAGACGCTGGGGCTGGTCGGCGAGTCCGGGTGCGGCAAGACCAGCACGCTGATGGAGATCCTCAGCCTGGCCGCGCCGCCGACCGGGCGGATCGAGGTGCTCGGCACCGACGTGTCCGCGCTGGATCGGCGGCGGCGCAGGCAGCTGCGCCGGGACCTGCAGGTGGTGTTCCAGGATCCGATCGCCTCGCTGGACCCGCGGCTGCCGGTGTTCGACGTGCTCGCCGAGCCGCTGAGCACCCACGGGGTGCCGGGTGCGGAGATCCGGCGGCGGGTCCCGGAGCTGCTGCACCTGGTGGGGCTGCGGCCCGAGCACGCGAGCCGCTATCCCGCGGAGTTCTCCGGCGGGCAGCGCCAGCGCATCGGGATCGCCCGGGCACTGGCCCTGGACCCCAAGGTGCTGGTGCTCGACGAGCCGGTCTCCGCGCTGGACGTCTCGATCCAGGCCGGTGTGGTCAACCTGCTCGAGGAGCTGCAGGCCCGGCTGGGCCTGGCCCTGCTGTTCGTCGCGCATGACCTCGCGGTGGTGCGCCACATCGCCGACCGGGTCGCCGTGATGTACCTGGGCAAGATCGTGGAGACCGGGCCCATCGACGCGGTGTACAGCGCGCCACAGCATCCCTACACCCAGGCGCTGCTCTCGGCGATCCCGATCCCTGACCCGATCAAGGAACGCGCCCGGGAACGGATCCTGCTGACCGGCGATCTGCCCAGCCCAGCCGATGTGCCGTCGGGGTGCCGGTTTCGCACCCGGTGCTTGCGCTACGCCGCACTGGCCCCTGAGCTGCAGTCGCGCTGCGAGCGGGAGGAGCCGGCGCAGGAGCGGCGGGGCGCGGCCGAGCACGAGACGGCCTGCCATTACGCGGCGGCGCATGCGGTGCTGTGACTGAACTGCGGAACATCACGAAGGGCGTGCGGATGAGACAACGGCTGCTGGGGGCGGCGCTGGCGCTGGTGCTGGTGAGCTGCGGTGGGGGTGGCGGCGTGGCAGGACCCGCTCCGCAGATCGGTGCCATCGACATCGGAGCGGCGCAAGCCGATGCGTTGCGCGACGGCGGCACCTTCCGGTGGACAATCGACTACCTCCCGCCCAACTTCAACTACAACCAGGTCGACGGGCCGGACCGGAACACCCGCGACGTGCTCGGCGCCCTGGTCCCGTTCCTCTACGACGCCCAGCCCGACGGCACCGTGAAGATCAACGAGAACTATCTCACGTCGGCCACGCTGACCAGCATGAACCCGCAGGTGGTGACCTACGCCTTGCGCGACGAGGCCACCTGGAGCGACGGCACACCGATCACCTGGCGAGACTTCCGCGCGCAGTGGCAGGCCCTCAACGGCAGCAACAAGGCCTTTCTGATCGCGTCCAGCACGGGCTACAAAGACATCGCGTCGGTCGAGCGGGGGACGTCGGACAAGCAGGCGGTGGTGACCTTCGCGACGCCCTTCTCCGACTGGCAGACCATCTTCGACCCGCTGTACCCGGCCTCCACGAATACTAATCCGGCGACGTTCAACACCGGATGGATCCAGGGGCCGCCCATCACGGCGGGCCCGTTCACCGTCGAGCAGATCGACCGGACCGCCAACACCATCACGGCGGTGCGCGACGGCAAGTGGTGGGGCGCCAAACCCCGGTTGGACCGGATCATCTTCCGCGCTATCCCTGCCGAGGCGCAGTTTGACGCCCTGGCCAATAATGAGACCGACTTCGTGGACATCGGCCCGGATATCAACTCCTTCACCCGGGCGCAGAGCGCAACGGGGGTGAAGGTACGCAAGGCGCTGGCACCGAACTACCGGCACATCACGTTCAACGGCCGCCCCGGCACCATCCTGGCCGACCAGCAGCTGCGCATCGCGATCCAGAAGGGCATCAACCGCCAGGCCGTCACGCAGGCCCTGATCGGCCGGATCGTGCCGGGCGTCACGCCACTGGGCAACCACATCTACGTCCAGGGCCAGCAGGGCCACCAGGACAATTCCCAGGTCATCAGCTACGACGCCGCCGAGGCGTCCAGGATGCTCGACACCCTGGGCTGGATCCGCCCAGCCGCGGCGAAGCCCGGCGAATCAGCGCAGGGTCAGGGCATCCGGCGCAAGGACGGCAAGGAGCTGGTGATCCGGGATGTGATCCCGACCCAGACCCCGACCAGCGAGCAAGAGGCCCGCCAGGTGCAGCAGTTCCTCGCCGAGATCGGCGTGCAGGTCGAGATCACCCCGGTCCCGTCGGGCGACTTCTTCAGCAGGTACCTCATCCCCGGCAACTTCGACATCACCCACTTCTCCTGGATCGGGACTCCCCTCCCGGTCACCGCAAGCAACTCGATCTACGGCACCAGGGGTGACACCCAGCAGAACTGGGGCGCTATCGGCAACGACACCATCAACGATCTGTACGCGCAGGCCACCCGCGAGTTCGACCCGGCCCGCAAGATCGAGCTGGCCAACAAGATCGACCGGGAGATCTGGAACAGCGGGCATTCGCTGCTGCTCTATCAGCGCCCCGACGTGGTCGCGGTCCGCGACGACGTCGCGAACTTCGGGGCGTTCGGCTTCGCCAGCCAGATCTACACCGATATCGGCTTCACCCGGTGACCCGCCCCGCCCGCAGCCGTGCGCTGCGGTACGGGGTGGGTACGTCCGCGCTGGTCCTGCTGGTCTGCGCGCTCATCGCGGGCCTGTCCGCCTGGACCCTGGGCACCGTCGGTGACCGCGTTGCCGGGGCCACCGCACGTTCCTCCGGTGAAGTCGTTCGCGCCGAGGGCCAGACCGTGGACGTCCGCTGGTCGGCATCAGGTGCGCCCCGGACCGACACCGTTGCGCTGGCGGTGCCGGCGCCGGCGGTGGGGGTCCGCACCGAGGTGGCCTACGACCCCCGCGATCCCGCCACCGTGTTCATCCCCGGCAGCACCGAGCTGGCCGCGATGGACCGCGCCGCTTCCGGGGTGGCCTTCAGCGGCCTGCTCGCCGCGGTGGTGCTGGTCACCGCCGGGTGGCAGGTGATCAGCCGGCGCCGGCTGCGCCGCAGACCTGGTCAGCCCACACAGGTGCGCCGGGTACGGATGCAGTCCGGGCTGCTGACCCGATCCTGGCTGGAACTGGACTCACCAGCGCGCTGGATCCCCGTGCATTTCGACCCGGTGCTGGGGACGCTGCCAGCCCCCGCCACGGTGGCGCTGCACGGCGATCCGCGGCGCGACCGGCTCGTCGCCGCCGACGTCGACGGGGTCTGGCTGCATCCCTCAGGCCCGGTCCGGTCCACCGAGCCCCGCGGACGGCGCATCGACAGCCCGTCCCGCCCCGACCCACGCCAGACCGCCGCCACGCCCGGATGGCGCCGCCAGCTCCGGGCCGACGCCGCCCTGCTCACCCCCGCACCAATAGTCGGCCTGCTATGGACCTTCCTGGACAACGGCACCCCCCTAACCTGGACCTACACCACAGCACTGACCGCCACCGTCGCGATCTGGTGGGCCGCCCTCCACGGCACCGACCCCACCTGACACCTGACCGCGTTCTGGAGACAGAACGCGGTAATCGGCGCCGGATTACCGCGTTCTGTCTCCAGAACGCGCGGGTTGGATCAGCGCACGTTCCATTCGTTGGCGTTCCAGGTGACGCCGCCCCAGCTGTGGCGGTAGACGCTGTCGATGTTGCTGGTATAAGCCCACATGATCGGAACCTGGAACAGCGGAAGCGACACCAGGTCATCGGCGAGGAGCCGATCGACTTTCCGCAGTGCGTCTGTTCGGAGGGACTCGGTGTACTCGGTCTCCGCGACGCGCAGTGCCGCGTCGACCTCCGGGTTGGTGTAGCGCTGGTAGTTGAGCCGGCTGCTGGTCGCGTAGTGGTCGGC
Source organism: Pseudonocardiaceae bacterium (assembly GCA_050699815.1). Classification (GTDB taxonomy): domain Bacteria; phylum Actinomycetota; class Actinomycetes; order Mycobacteriales; family Pseudonocardiaceae. The sequence continues at coordinate 9,821 of JBOHFT010000053.1, forward strand.
CAGGGACCACCCGCGGGGGATGCGGGGGCTCGCCGTCAGGGCGACGTCGAACCTGCCGCCGGCGAGCACGTCGCCCAGACCGTCCGGGGTAGCGCCGTCAGCGATCTCCATCCCGGCCTGCCGGCAGTGCGTCCTGACGAGCTCGACCGCCCGGGAATGGCCCGGCGAGGCGTCGTGGCTGATCGCAAAGGACAGGCGCTGGCCGCCCCGGGCGTACACCCCGTCGCGGCCCAGCACCCAGCCCGCCCGCTCCAGCGTCACCTGCGCTTTCTGCGGGTCGGCGACCATCGTGGCCGAGTAGAGATCATCGTATGCCGCGTCACCGGGCAGAAATGCCAGGCTGCCCAGCGGCTGAGTCTCCGGGCGCACCCCGCGGACCAGGTCGTCGACCAGCTTGTTGCGGTCAACACACTGCGCCAAGGCGGTCCGGACGACCGGATCCGTGAACAGCGGACTGGCCGGATTGAGGTCTAGCTGCTCGGCGGTGGGCCCGCCCCGTGTCTCGAATATCACGCCCTGGCCTGCCAGCGCCCGCAGCCGATCCGCGAGCACCGGATCGGCATCCGGTTGCACGACGCTGAACTGGCGGTTCTCCACGCCCGCGACCGCGGCGGCGCCATCGGCGACGGACCTGAGCACGATCCGCTCGGGACCTCCGGGGTTGCCTGCCCACGCCTTGTTGCGGGTCAGCACGGTCTGCTGGCCCGGCGTATAGCTGTCGATCTGATACGGGCCCGATGCCGGCATGGTGGTGGCAGTGAAGCCGGCCCAGGCGCTGTTCCAGAAGTCACCGGCCTTCTGCAGGTCGGCGGGTGCGGACGCCGGGCTCAGCGCGGTGATGTCGGCGATCCCGGTCTCCCGCTCCAGGATATGGGCGGGGAGGATCGCGTGCTGGATGTAGTTCCGGCGCCAGTCGGCGTAGGGTGCCCGGTAGATCTCGATGAATGTGTTGCCGTCACGGCACTCGGCGGTGGCCCGCTCATATCCGCGCGTTGCCGCCGGCCTGAAATACGGCGACGTGCCACTGCCCGCGAGCCAGGCGAGGTAGAAGTCGTCGCAATCCCACGGCTGATCATCCGACCACCTGACGCCCGGCTTGATCTGGTACGTGACGACCTGCGGATCTTTCGAGGTCAGCTCGGCTGACACCAGCACGTCGGAGTTGAGCAGGAACTCGCCGTTTCCGTCGATGATGAACGGGTCCGCGAGCACCTGGTTGAGTACCAGAGCGTCAGCCGGGTTGTTCGCCTGCGCAGTGTTGCGGTTGTACGCGAAGTCAGGCGCAGCATAGGCAACGACGACCGCAGGTCCGGGTAAGACCTGGGGCGCGCGATATGTTCCGCCCCCGGTGTCGCCGCGCGCGCCGGAATTCGCCACCCCGGCGCCGCCGCGGTCGGGACGATCAGTCCCGGTGACTCCCACGCAACCGGTGACAGCAAGGCAGAAGATCCCCAGCAGCAGGCTCATCCGGTATCGAATTCGCCGCGGCGTGCCCATCAGGGTCTCCTCCCTTACCGGCGGAACTGCCAGCGGGCGGCGTCGGCGAAAGGGCCTTCCAGCGGTGTGCCGGGGGCGGTGCCGGGCAGCCTGCTGGTGGTCACCAGCAGCGAAGCCTGCTGGTAGAGCGGCACCGTCACGGCCCGCTCCCACAGCGCCACCTCGACGGCAGGGGGGACCGGGCCGGCCGGGTCATCCTGGGTCAATGCCCGCTCGATCAGCGGCTGCACGGCCAGATCGCACAACCCCGCCGGGTTGGGGGGCGCTGGCGCCAGCCTGGCCGGCACCACCAGCGGGCAGCCGTACCAGGACGCCAGCTGGGTAGCGGGGTGGCCGGCCGCGGGCTGCGGCAGCACCGCGATGTCGACGCCTGGGCTGGGCGTCTCGCCCGTCGCGCGGCGAACTGACACCCCGCTGGCCCCCGGGCCGAGCAGGGTGTCGAACAGCTCGTCGGGATCGATCTCGCGCAGCTGCGCGTCGATCCCGGCGGCCCGCAGCTGATCGGCCACCCGCGCGGCGAGCGTCCCATACGGCTCGCGGTCCGCCGGCGCCGCCACCACCAGCCGCAATGGCGTGCCCGCGCGCTGCCAGCCCGCCGGGCCGCGGGTGTACCCGGCGTCGGTGAGCAACCGGCGCACCGTGTCCGGATCCGGCGCCACCGGGACCCCGGCGCCCGGCGCGGTGCCGCGGTAACCCGGCGCCGACGGGGCGAGCACCCCGGAGTCGCCGGGCAGCGCCGCGGCGGGCCCGCTGGCGACTCCGGTGGCGATCAGCGAGGGGCGGTCCAGCGCCGCGGCCACCGCGGTGCGCACCCGCTGATCGCCCAGCACGCGGCTGGCCGGGCGCAGCAGCACCGAGACCAGCACCGGCTGCGGCACGACAGCCGAGGTCACCCGCAGGTCCGTGGCACGCAGCAGCGACTCGGTGATCGCATTGGGACGGCCGAACAGGGCGGCCTGCGCGCCACCGGTGCGCAGCGCGTCCGCCAGGGCCGCGTCGCCGCCCCGGCGGAACAGGATCCGGTCGACCTGCGCCGGGGTGTCCCAGTACCGGTCGTTGCGGGCCAGCACCAGCTCGCCGCGGGACGGGTCGAAGGAGGTCATCGCGAACGGGCCACCGGAGACCGGGGCGCCGGCATCGAGTGCCTTGGTCCAGCCGCCCGGCGCATCCTTGAGCAGGTGTGCGGGCAGCAGGTGGCGGAACAAGGTGCGCCAGCCGGCGTAGGGCCGGTGAAAGACCACCTCGGCGATCTTGCCGCCGTCCCGGGACACCACCTGGTCGATCAGCTGGTAGCCGGCTGAGTCCACCACGCTGGGCTGGGTGCGCAGCTGCTCGGCGAGGTAGCCGAAGTCCTCGGCGGCGATGGGGGTGATGTTCGACCACTGCGCTTCGTGGCGGATCCGGTAGGTGACGGTGAACGGTGCGGTGCTGGTGACTTCGGCGGAGTTCAGCAGCGTGTCGTCGAGCACCCACTGCCCCGCCGGCGTCTGGCGAAACGCCGAGGGCCACAGCAGGCCGGCGACCGCCTCCGCGACCGGCGTCAGGTCGGCCAGGGCGTGCGGGTTGAAGCCGCCGATCAGCCGGTCCACCCCGACCACCAGCTCCCGCGCGGGGGACGGCGTCACCGGGGTACGGCCCGGCGGGGCCGGCGGGAGCGGCTGCGCGGAGCACCCGGCGAGCGCGGCACCGGCGATCAGCACCGTCACCGCCCTGCGCGCGCCACCGAGCCTTCTCACGAGGCGATATGGTGCCGTAGCACGGTCACCCCCACGACGGCGGATGCCTCGGCTACACCCGCGCGCGGGCCCGTTGCCGGGCCCGCTGGGTGACGTCCAGCACGACCTTGCGCACCCGCACCACGTCCGGGGCCACCTCGACGCACTCGTCGGCGGCGCAGAACTCCAGCGCCTCCTCCAGCCCGAGCGTCCGCGGCCGGGCCAGCCGCTCAAGCTCCTCACCGGCCGAGGAGCGCATGTTGGTGAGCTTGCGCTCCCGGCACACGTTGACGTCCAGGTCCTCGGCGCGGGGGTTCTCCCCGACCACCATCCCGGCATAGACGGCCGCACCGGGCTGCACGAAGAAGGTGCCCCGGTCGGCCAGCTGCGTCAGGGCGTATCCGGTGACCGGACCGGACCGGTCCGCGACCAGCGACCCGGAGCGGCGGGTGCGCAGCTCACCGGCCCACGGGCGGTAGCCGTCGAAGACGTGGTGGACGATGCCGGTGCCCCGGGTGATGGTGAGGAACTCGGTGCGAAAGCCGATCAGCCCGCGCGAGGGCACCGTGAACTCCAGGCGCACCCAGCCGTCGCCGGACACCGCGCCCAGCTGCTCGACCCGGCCCTTGCGGGCGGCCAGCAGCTGGGTCACGGCGCCGAGGTGCTCGTCGGGCACGTCCACGGTGAGGTGCTCGAACGGCTCGTGCAGCGAGCCGTCCACGGTGCGGGTGACCACCTGCGGCTTGCCGACGGTCAGCTCGAAGCCCTCCCGGCGCATGGTCTCCACCAGGACGGCCAGGGCCAGCTCACCGCGGCCCTGCACCTCCCAGGTATCCGGCGCCTCGGTCGGCGACACCCGGATGCTCACATTGCCGACCAGCTCGGCGTCCAGCCGGCTGCGCAGCAGCCGGGCGGTGAGCTTGCTGCCCCCGCCGCGGCCGGCCAGCGGGCTGGTGTTGATCCCGATCGTCATCGCGATCACCGGCTCGTCCACGGTGATCCGGGGCAGCGGGCGGGGATCGTCGAGGTCGGCGAGGGTGTCCCCGATGGTGATCTCCGCGATGCCCGCGATGGCGATCAGGTCACCGGCCTTCGCGCTGGCCGCCGGGACCCGGTCGAGCCCGTCGGTGCGCAGCAGCTCAGTGATCCGGACCGGCCGGGTCGACCCGTCCTCCCGGCACCACGCCACGGTCTGGCCCTTGCGCAGGCGCCCGGCGCGGACCCGGCACAGCGCGATCCGGCCCAGGAAGGTCGACGCGTCAAGGTTGGTGACGTGCGCCTGCAGCGGTGCCTCGGCGTCACCCGCGGGCGGCGGCACGTGCGCGAGGATGGCGTCGAACAGCGGGGTGAGGTCCTCGGCGTCGGGCATCTCGCCATCGGACGGGCGGGTCAGGCTGGCCCGTCCGGCCCGGGCGCTGGCGTAGAGCACCGGCATGTCCAGCACCGCATCGGCAGCATCGGTGTCCAGATCCGCGGCGAGATCCAGCAGCAGGTCGTGGGTCTCCTCGACCACCGCGGCGATCCGGGCGTCGGGCCGGTCCACCTTGTTCACCACGAGCACCACCGGCAGCTGCGCGGCCAGCGCCTTGCGGAGCACGAAGCGGGTCTGCGGCAGCGGTCCCTCGCTGGCGTCGACGAGCAGCAGCACACCGTCCACCATGGACAGCCCGCGCTCCACCTCGCCGCCGAAATCGGCGTGCCCGGGAGTGTCGACCACATTAATGGTGACCGCGCCGTCCGGAGTGGATCGGGTCACCGCGGTGTTCTTGGCCAGGATCGTGATGCCCTTCTCGCGTTCCAGATCACCGGAATCCAGCACGCGGTCCACGTCGCTGCGCCCGGTCACGGCGCCGGACTGGCGCAGCATGGCATCGACGAGCGTGGTCTTGCCATGATCGACATGCGCGACGATGGCGACGTTGCGCAAGTCGGTGCGCGCGCGGGTGGGGACAGCGGTGGGCACGGAGAAACTCCTCAATGGGTGCCGGGAATGCCCACGCTACCCGGCCGCGCCGGGATGGCCCGACCACCCACGGGTAGGGGATCGTGGACGTCCGCAGGTCAAACGCGGCGAACGCCAAACCAGTCGCCTTGAGCAACGAGGATCCCCATCCGGGCGGGCACCGGCTTCGCGATCGGGGCCAAGCGCATCGCACCGCGGTGGGGCACCCTGGCCGACGTGACCGGCTCGGATCTCTCAAACTCCAGGTCAGCGCACCTGGTCCAGCACATGGATGCTCATCGCTGCGGGGCTCGCCGCAGACACTCGTCAGGTTGGTAGCGGTTAGCGGCGCTCCAGGGCCGGGTTGGTGGCCCTTGAAGGGCGGCCAACGGGCCAGTGCACGTCGAAGCGGGCGCCGCCGGCCGGGGCTTGACCGACCCGGGCGGTGCCGCCGTAGCGGTGCACCGTCTCGGCGACCAGCGCCAGACCGAGCCCCGTCCCGCCGCTGCCGCGGTCCCGGTCCCCCTGCGCGCGGTAGAAACGGTCGAACACCCGCTCCCGGTGCTCGACGGGCACCCCGTCGCCGTCGTCGTCGACCAGCACGCGCACCTCGCCATTGCCCGGCAGCACCGCGACCCGCACGGTGTGCCGGGCATGCCGCATGGCGTTGGCCAGCAGGTTGTCCAGCACCCGGGCAACGTCGCTGGGCGCGGCGTGCAGCACGGCGGGCGCGGGCGCGGTAACCCGGACCGCGGCCGGCCCGTGCCCGGCGCGGCGGGCGGCGTCCCGGGCCGCCTCGGCGAGGTCGACCGGCTCGGCGGGCAACCGCTCCCCGGCATCGGACCTGGCCAGCGCGAGCAGGTCATCGAGCAGCGCAGACAGCCGCTGCGCCTCGGCAGCGACGTCCTCCAGCGTCGCCCCGGCCAGGTCCGGGTCCGGGTGGGCCACCGCCACCTCGGCCTGCACCCGGATCGCCGCGACCGGCGAACGCAGTTCGTGTGCCGCATCCCCGGTGAACCGGCGCAGCCGCTCGGTCGCCGCGTCGCGGCGGCCCAGCAGCTCGTTGAGTGCCTCGGCCAGCGCCCGCAGCTCATCCCGGGCCGCTGGCAGCGGCAACCGCTCCCCCACCGACAGCTCCGTCGCCGCCACCCGCATCCGGGCCACCGGGTGCAACGCGAACCGGGCGGCCACCCAGCCGGCCGCCCCCATCGCCAGCGCGGCCAGCACCGCGGCCACCGAGAGCACCATGGCGGTGCGCCCGATCAGCGTCGCGTAGGCGATCGGCTCGGCACCGGCCACGACCAGCCGGGGCGTGCCGTCCGGAGCGCTGACGACCCGCCCGGACCAGCGGGTCGGGTCGCTGGGCCGGTCCGGCTCGAACGTCCACGCGGCCTGCCCGGCCAGCAGCAGGCGGATGTCCGGCGCGGACAGTGGTGTCGGCCCGGCGCCATCGACGGGTGTTCCAGCCCGGTCCAGCACCCGGATCCGGACCTCGCCGCCCAGTCCGGGTCCGGGCCGCTGCGGAGCGGGGCGCCCGGCCGTCACGGCAGGCCCGGCGGCGGTCACCGCGGCGGTCAGCTCGCCGTCCAGGGCGTGCGTCAGCGTCCGCGCCACCACCGCGGTCGACGCCTTGGCCAGCAGCAGGAACAGCACCAGACCCACGACCGTGACCGCGGCGGCGACCCGCAGCGGCAGCGGGCGGCCCACCCACACCCGTCGTAGCGCGTTCACGGCCTGCCCAGCACTCCGACCGCATAGCCGTGCCCGCGCACTGTCTGCAGCACAGCACCGGCCCCGACGGCGTCCAGCTTGCGGCGCAGGTAGCCGACGTAGACCTCCACGGCGTTGCGGCTGGCGGCCCGCTCGTCGCCCCACACCGCGCGCAGCAGCTCGTCTTTGGTCACCACACTGCCGGCCCGGCGGGCCAGCGCCACCAGCACCGCGAACTCTCGCGGTGACAGCTGCACCGGCCGACCGGCCCAGCTCACTGCCCGCCGCGCCGGGTCGATCACCAGGTCTCCCAGGGTGAGCACCGTCTCCCGGCGCTGGTCGGCGTGCCGGCGCAGCACGGCGCGCAGCTGCGCCACCAGCACCACGAAGGAGAACGGCTTGACCAGGTAACCGTCGGCACCGAGGTCCAGCCCGTCGGCCTGGTCGATCTCGCCGTCCTTGGCCGAGACCAGCAGCACCGGGGTGGCCACCCCGGCCGCCCGCAGCCGCTCCAGCACCCGGTACCCGGACAGGCCCGGCAGCATGATGTCCAGCAGCACCGCATCGAAACTGCCGGTCAGCGCCGCGCGCAGGCCGCTGGGCCCGTCGGTTGCGGTGACGACCTGCATCCCCTCAGCACGCAACCCCCGCTCCAGCGCGCGCCGAACCCCAGGCTCGTCATCGACCACCAGCACCCGCGGGCTCACACCACCCAGCATGCCTTTACCTGGCCGCGAGATCACTGGTCCCCACACCGCGGATGGCGCGGCGGCCGCTACCTGTCGGCTACCCTGCGTGGGTGCCCGCAGACAATGACCTGCTCACCGACGTCGACACGGTCGCAGCAATGCTCACCGGCGACGGCCCGCCGGATGGGGATCGGGTCCGGTTCCTGCTGGATGCGCTGGTCTCGGCCACGGATGACGCGCTGAGCGCGCTGTCCGGCCGGATCGAGTGCCACACGGCACGGGGCGGTGTGGTCGAGCCGCAGCTTGCGGCGCTGCGGTCGCAGGCTCGCGGCCGGGAGGCCAAGGCCGCAGTCGCGCTGCTGGCCGCCCGCGCTGCCGAAGGCGCCGGGGACTCCACCACCGCGTGCGGCCTGCTCGACGAGGCGCTGACGCTGCGCCCCGGCCTGGAGCCGGCGTTGCACGACGCCGCCCAGCACGCCGCCGCGCGCGGCGACTACGTCACAGCCGACCGGTACCTGCGGCGCGCCGAACATCCCAGCCCGCTGCGGCCGGGGCTGAGCGACGCCATCGCCGCGACCGCCATTGATGTCGGGCGCAACAGCCCCTGCCCGTGCGGGTCGGGCCGCAAGTTCAAGCATTGCTGCCGGCGTGACGCACCGCCTGCGCTGGCTGCGCGAGCCCCGCTCGTCTACGCGCTGTTGGGCACCTACGGCGAGCGCGCTCCCGCCCTCGAGATGATCACCCCGCTGATCGACCGCACCGAGGACGCGCCGCGGTGCGCGATGTTCTTGCTGGATCTCGCCCTGTTCCAGGGTGGCCTGGTGGAAAGGTTCCTCGCCGCTCGGGGTCACTGGCTGCGCCCGGATGAACGCGATCTCATCGAAGCCTGGCGCCGGATCCCGGTCACGGTCTACGAGACCCTCGACGTTGCGCTGGGCACCAGCGTCACGCTGCGCGCCCTGCCGGATGGTGACCCGATTCACCTGGCCGACAAGCTGTTCTCGGAGTACGCGCAGCGGCTGGAGCTGTTCTGCGGCCGGGTGCTGCACGACGATGCCGGGCCCCGGATGCTCGCGCTGCCCGTCCACGTCCCCCGCCACCGCCGCCGCGAGCTGCTCAGCCTGCTCGCCTCAGGTCCCTCGATCGAGCAGATCGCGGGCTTCCTCGCTCCCGAGCCGCCTGTCCAGCTCCGCAACAGTGACGGCGACGACGTGCACGAGTGCCGCGTCACCTACCAGGTGCCCCGCGCGCAGCAGGCCTTCGACCGTCTCCTCCAGCGGCTGACCCAGGCCGGCGACGAGCTGATCGCCTGGCACCGGCCCCTGCCCGACGGCCGGGTGCTGAGCCTCGGCCAGATCCACCGGGCCGGGGCAGACTTCACCGTCACCGCGAACTCGCCGGCGCGGCTGGCCGAACTCGAGGCCCACCTGCGCGACGTCGCCCCGGACGCGGTCGAACGTGACCGGCACGCCGAGCGCCTCTGCCAGGACCCCGGCGGCCGCGAAGCCCGAACCATGATCGTGGAAAGCTACTGTCTCGACGCAGGGCCCGCTGCCGATGCGGCCGACCGCATGAGCCGCGACGCCGAAGCGGGCTGGCTCGACACTCCTGACGTGATCGGTGATCTGAGTCCGCGCGACGCCGCCGCCGCCAGCGATCCCGCCATCCTCGCCGAACTACACAGCACAATCGACGACATCGAAGCCACCCTCCTGCAGGCCCAGCGCGCCAAGAAGCCAACGACAGGTCTGATGAACCCACACCGCCTCCGCGACGCACTGACGCTGGCGCTGGACAACCAGTAGACGAATGATCAGCGCATCGGGTGCACTTACTCCCAGGCGGGGGACAGCGTGCTGGACATCTGAGTGCCAACAATCTTAAGATGGGCTGGTGGACCACGGCCGGGACTACCGCACGTCGCACCCATGGATCACCTTCCAGTTCCGAATCGAACAAGATCTGCTGTGGTGCCTGCTGGGCGAAGCCGCCGCACAGTGTCAGCACCTCGCGGGAACACCACTGCAGCCTGCACTGGCCGACGAGCTGAGTGGGGTCTACCTGGTGAAGGGTGCGGTCGCCACGACGGCGATCGAGGGGAACACCCTGACCGAAGATGAGGTCCGCGAGTTGCTGGATTCTCGGCGGAAGCTGCCTCCGTCGCAGCAGTACCTCCAGCAGGAGATCGAGAACGTCATTGAGGGGTTGCGCCGTATCGATGAGGCGGCCCGCGCCGGAGAGCCGTTCACCGTCACCCCAGAGTGGATCAAAGACCAGAACAGGCTCATCCTGAAGGACCTCGACACCGAGGATCATGTCGTTCCCGGCGAGTACACCGAGGTTCGGCTCTTCGCCGGAAACTACCGGGGGGCTCCGCCGCAAGACGTCGAATACCTCGTCGACCGTCTCTGCGCGTGGCTCTCGGAGTTATTGAGCCCACTCGATGACCCGAGCTCATCGAACGAGATGAGACTCTTCTGCTCGTTCGTCGCCGCGACACTCGCACACCTCTACATCGCGTGGATCCACCCATTCGGGGACGGGAACGGTCGCACCGCGCGGTTGCTGGAGTGCGCGATCCTTGCTCACTCCGGTGTCGTCCCGTGGGTGTCCAGCAACCTGCTGTCCGACCATTACAACCGTACCCGGAGTCGCTATTACCAGCGGCTAGACCGGGCGTCGCGCGCGAGCGACGTGCGCGGGTTCATCACCTATTCTGCTCAGGGCTACGTCGACATGCTGCGCGAACAGATCGACCGAGTGCAGGTCCAGCAACGACGCGTAGCGTGGGTGAACTACGTACACGGGGTTATGCAGCGGACCCCCGACGGAGCGACCCAGAAGCGCCAGCGCATGGTCGTCTTGAGCTTGCCCACCGATCGCGGTGTGCGCCGAGCTGAGATCCGTCGGCTGACCCCGGACCTCGCCGAGATGTACGCCGGTAAGACAGACAAGACGCTGAGTCGGGACGTGAACAGGTTGCATGAGTTGGGGCTGATCCGGCGGCAGGGTAACCTCTGGTGGTCCCGGATCGATCTTATGGACGCGTTCCTGCCCATCGCCCGGAACAGCTCGTATTGACCCCCTACGACCCCATCGTCGCTCAACGAGTGGTCACTGCTCGGGTGGTGTGGCCGCGCCGGGGTTGACCCACACCACGCGGGCGGTGATGTTCGGGTGGAGGCTGAAACCACGTACCGCGCGTTCGAGTGACCGCAGGCTGGTGACTGCGGCATTGTCGACGCTGACGACCTCAACGTGGTCCGGAGGCCACTGTCGTCCGCGAGGTCAAGGAAGAGACCGGCCTCGACGTCACCGTCGGCCCCACTGGTGCACCTGACCAGTGGCTACCAACTCCGGATCGAAGTCGCCTATGCGGCACAGCTCGCTGGCGCAACCTCACACTCGACCCGCTGGAAGTCCTTGAAGCCGGCTGGTTCCCCGCCACCGAACTGCCAGCCGAAATCCTGCCCGCCCGACCGCGACGCCGCCGCCAGCGATCGCGCCACCCTCGCCGGACGGCGCGGCCCGCCCGTGGCAGCAAGCAGGTACTCATTGAGGTCGGCACGAAGCTATGGCGCTACGACTTCTCTCTCCTCCGTAAGATGCGGGTGACGACTCGCGCACGGTGCGCGAAAGGACTGGGCCGGAGAGGCGGGGATGACCACGCTCGACTTCGAGCTGGAGATCGGCTCGGGTGCCGCAGGCAGCTACCCGGTGGTCGCGCGTGCGCCTGGCGGTGAGGTCGCCGTCAGCATGCGCTTGCCCTTGACTTCCGCCGAACTCGACCACCAGGTCGCCGTGGTCAGGGACAAGGTGCTGGCCTCGTCGGCGACGCTGCGCGGCACACCCACCGCCGACGAGCAGCCAGTGCGGGAACTGGGCCAGCGGTTGTTCGAGGCACTGGTCGCTGACGACGTGCGGAGTCTGTACGTGACCAGCAGGCAGCAGGCCCGCGAGCAGAACAGTGTGCTGCGGCTGGTGCTGCGGGTGCGCCCGCCGGAGCTGGCCCGGCTGCCGTGGGAGTTCCTGTTCGATCCCGGCCAGCAGGATTACCTGGGTTTGAGCATGCCGCTGGTGCGCTACCCCGAGGTGCTGGCCCCTCGGCAGCCACTGCAGGTCGCTTTGCCGCTGCGGATCCTGGGCATGGTGGCCCGCCCGGGAGATCAGCACGCGCTGGACGTCGACGAGGAGCAGCGGCGGCTGCACACCGCGCTGGCGGGTCTGGAGCGCGACGGGTTGGTGGAGCTGCACTGGGTGGCCGGGCAGACGTACAACGCCCTGGATGACACCCTGGACGAGGGCCCCTGGCACGTCTTCCACTTCGTCGGTCACGGCGGGTACAACGGGGACACCGAGGAGGGCACCCTGGCGTTGGCCGATCATAGGGGCCGTACCCGCCGGGTCGGTGCCGACGATCTCAGTCGGCTGCTCGCCGAGCACAGCACGCTGCGGCTGGTGGTGCTCAATGCCTGCGACACCGGGCGGGGCAGTGCCCTGGACACGTTCTCCAGCACCGCCGGGGCGCTGGTGCGCCGCTGGATCCCGGCGGTGGTGGCCATGCAGTTCGAGATCTCCGACCCGGCCGCGATCGTGTTCGCCCAGACGTTCTACCAGAGTGTGGCCAAACAGCGGCCGGTGGACGACAGCGTCATGCGCGCCCGCCGCGCACTGCGGCTGGACAACAACGACACCCTGGAGTGGGGCACGCCGGTGCTGTACCTGCGCGCGCGACGGGCGCATCTTCGACAGCACAGGCCCCCTGCTACCGCGGCCCCGCCCGCCCCAGGACCCGATCGGCTCGCGGGAGGTGGAGGCCCTCTACGACCGGGCACTGGCCGCGTTCTGGACCGAGCGATGGGATCAGGCCGTCGTGCTGCTGCAACAGGTCCTCGCCCACCGCTCCTATCACCACCCAGACGTTGCCGGCAAGCTGGAGCGGGCTCGCCACCAGCAGCAGCTGGCCACCCGCTACTCCCAGGGGTGCGCGGCCGTTGACGCCCTGGACTGGGACGATGCCGTCAAGAAGTTCACGATGGTCATTGAGGCCGACCCCGCCTACCGCGACGTCGCGCAACGGCTGGACAACGCCCGGCGCCAGCAGCAGCTCGCCGGTCTGCAGGCCGAGGCTCGCCGGCTGTACCGGGCCAAGGAGTGGGCGGCGGTGGTCAAGATCGGTGAGCGGCTGCGCGTCGTGGACCCCGCTGCCGCGGACCCCGACGGGCTGGTGACCTTGGCGCGGACCCAGCTCACCTCCGCGGAGCGGGCGGCACAGATCGCCGCGCAGTACAGCCGTGGGCTGCGCCTGCTCAACGCCGGCGAGTGGCAGCAGGCGATCGAGGCGCTGGAGCCGCTGGACCCCACCTATGGGGACACCGCAGCTTTGCTGGCCCGGGCCCGCCGGGAGCTTTCCGAACCGACAGCGTCGCCATTACCGCTGCCCTCGCCCACCATCGCCACGCACCCCACAGCGGTGCAGATCCTGCGTCACCGCAAGGCGGTCAACGCGGTGGCGTTCAGCCCGGACGGCCACCGGCTGGCCACCGCCAGCGACGACAAGCATGCGCGGATCTGGGACGCCATCAGCGGTCAGGAATATCTGAGCGTGACGCACAAGGGCGTGCGATCCAACGCGCGTGGGCGGCCTCCGAACGTGCGCGGGCGGGCCGTGGCGTTCAGCCCGGATGGGCGCTGGCTGGCCACCGCCAGCGACGACCACACCGCCCGGATCTGGGACACCACCAGCGGACAGCAACTCGCCACCTTCCCCCACGACAGCGTGGTGGTGGGGGTGGCGTTCAGCCCCGACGGGCACCACCTGGCCACCGCGGGCTACGACCACACCGCCCGGATCTGGGACACCACCAGCGGACAGCAACTCGCCACCTTCCCCCACGACAATGTGGTGGTGGGGGTGGCGTTCAGCCCCGACGGCCACCGCCTGGCCACCGCCAGCGACGACAAGACAGCCCGGGTCTGGGACACCACCAGCGGACAACCACTCACCACCGTTCCCCACGACAAGCCGGTACGGGGAGTGGCGTTCAGCCCCGACGGCCACCGCCTGGCCACCGCCAGCGACGACAAGACAGCCCGGGTCTGGGATGCCACCAGCGGGCAGCAACTCGCCGAGGTCACCCACGACGACTCGGTGCAGGCGCTACCGGTCGAGGAGCGCATACCTTGGCGACGCCAGCTCGCCTGGGTCACCCACAAAGTCATCCACAAAGGCTGGGTGCAAGGGGTGGCGTTCAGCCCGGACGGGCGCCGATTGGCCACTGTCGGCGACGACATGACCGCGCGGATCTGGGTGCTGAACGATGGTGTGGTTTCTGCACCTGGACGTTGATCGGGACCTCATCGCCCACCGACTCACCGGACGAAGCGACCATTTCATGCCAGCGTCCTTGGTGAACTCGCAGTTCCATGCGCTGCAACCGCTGCGGCGCGACGAGGCGGGCAGTCACACACCGCACGAATGGTCACTGAACCTGTGCTACCTCAGCGACCAGGGTCTCAGGAGTTCCTCAAGGTCTCAGAGCTTTCTCAGCCGGGTCGGAGCAGCATCAGCACCAGCACCGATGAGTAGGAGGAAGCGATGAAGCTAGCGACGGCGGCATTGGCTGCGGCGGCGGCCGGCGCGATCGGCCTGGGTGTGCTGACCATGCCCGCCGGTGCCCGGTCGGACCCAGCGCTGCCCCCGGTGTCCGCGGAGGATCTGGTGGCCTCGGTGCTCACCGCGAAGGCCCCGGCCTTCGGTGGCACCGTCACGGTGGACAACGCGCTGGGCCTGCCCGCGCTGCCCGGCGGACCGCCCGGCCTGGCCGAAGTCCTGACCCAGCCGGTGACGACCTTCCGGGTCTGGTCCGACGGGCAGGGCCACGGCCGGCTGGCGCTGCCGTCGCGTGGCAGTGAGCAGGTGCTGATCGAGGACGGCACGACGCTGTGGCGTTACGACTCCTCCTCACGCACCGCGACCGCGCTGGAGCACGGCGACACAGCTGCTCGTCAGCGTCCCCCGGTGACCGACCCGGCGCAGGCGGCCCGGGAGCTGGTCGGCGCCGTGCGCCAGAGCAGCACCGTGACCGTGGACGGCACCGGCTACGTCGCCGGACGGCCCGTCTACCAGCTCGTGCTCACCCCCGCGCCGACCGAGCGGACCCTGCTGCGCGAGGTGCGGGTGGCGGTCGACCTGGTCATGCGGGTGCCGCTGCAGCTCACCGTGCTGGCCAACGGCTCCCCCAACCCGGCGTTGAAGGTCGGCTTCACTGACCTCAACGTCGGTGCGCAGGACCCCGCGCTGTTCCAGTTCACCCCCCCGGCGGGGGTCACGGTGGAGCGGCCGTCGAAGAACGGGCCGAAGGCTGGAGCGCCGGGCCGGCC
>JBOHFT010000054.1:0-24528 GCA_050699815.1 Pseudonocardiaceae bacterium
GCGGCCTGCGTGCCCCCCGGGGCTGTCGCGGCGGCCACCGTCTCGCCGCGCCAACCCGGCACGCTGGCCGGGGTGCCGGTGTTCCTCGCGGTGCTCGACGCGGTGCTCGGAGCCGGTGGGTACGAGGTCACCGCCCGGCGCGCCGACCGCGACCGGCTGGCCGCCGGGGAGGTGGCGCTGGCCATGCGCGCGCCGGTGGCCGGCCTGCTCACCGCCGAGCGCACCGCGCTCAACCTGCTGTGCCACCTGTCCGGAGTGGCCACCGCCACGGCGGCCTGGGTGGACGCGGTGGCCGGCACCGGCGCATCGATCCGGGACTCCCGCAAGACCCTGCCGGGGCTGCGGGCGTTGCAGAAGTACGCGGTGCGCTGCGGCGGCGGGGTCAACCACCGGATGGGACTCGGGGACGCGGTGCTGATCAAGGACAACCACGTGGCCACCGCCGGATCAGTGACCGCGGCCATCGCGGCCGTCCGGGCAGCTGCCCCTTGGCTGCCGTGCGAGGTGGAGGTCGGCACCCTCGACGAGCTGGACGAGGCGCTGGCCGCCGGGGTGTCGCTGGTGCTGCTGGACAACATGACGATTGCGCAGTGCGCCGAGGCGGCCCGCCGAGCCGCGGGCTCGGGTACCGAGCTGGAGGTCTCCGGCGGCCTGACCCTGCACACTGCACGGTCCTACGCCGAAACCGGCGTCCATTACCTATCAGTAGGCGCGCTAACCCACTCAACCCCAGCCCTAGACCTCGGGCTGGACCTGTAACCGCCATTCGGAGCCGAATGGCGGTTACACGCGGCTTCTGACCGCCATTCGGAGCCGAATGGCGGTTTCACGCGGCTGGCGGAGGCCACCCCAAGAGCGGCTGAACATCGCAACGTCGCCGGCCGACCGGGTTTAGCCGGGCAGCGTGATGCCCCCGGGCGGGCCGGGATCGTCCCCACCAGCCCGGCGGCAGGTGACGCCAAACTCCGGCACCGGCACAGCTACCCGCTGCCGGTCGCACTCCGGGCAGACCTGATCACGGTCCTGGGGATAGCCCGGTAGGGCCACTCCACCCAGCAGCAGCGACCGAGGCACAAAGCGCAGGCCGCACGTCAGGGTTTGACACCCGTAAAGGAGGCTAGGCGCCCCCGATGCCGAAGCGGTTACGCAGGCTGTCCAGCTCCCACCTCCGGCGCGGGGCCCGCCGATCCATGGTGACGACTAGCTCACGGGCTATCGGGTCGTTACGGAGTACTACCGGCGCCAGCCGGTCGGCTACGTCCAGCGCCCGCAATGCCTCACCATCCCGCGAGCCGTCGGCCTGCGCCCAGCAGCGGGCCAGCGCAAAATGCACGTAGCCCTCCCGGCACTTGCTGCCGAGCACCGACAGGTCGGTCGCTGCGGCTGTGAAGCGCTCGGCCGCGTCCGGGCCGCCCCCGGCCTCCGCCGCGATAGACAGCTCCCAGCCGGCCACATTGGTCGGCCCAAAGTGATAGCGCAGATGGTTGCGCTCCCCGGTACGGGCCGCCAGCGACCGGGCCTCCGCGAGATGCGTGTCCACCTCGCCGGTGCGGCCGTCGCGAGCGGCGACCAGAGCCGACGTCAGGTGCAGCGTCCCGCATGCCTCGGCGACTGTCGTGTCGTTCGGCGTCGGGCCGGGCAGGGCCGAGATCTCGCTTAGCACCTCTGCGCAGACCGATGCGGCGCGCCGCCGGGCGCCTACGCGCATCAGCGCGACGGTCCGGCTCATCGCCAGCATCCCTGCCAGGTCCGGGCGTTCAGCCCGTGATGCTGCGTCGAAGCCGCGACGAGCCGCCATTACCGCCAGGTCGGCATAACCCATCCGGTAGGCCAGGCAATAAGCCACCATGCATGCCTCCGCGAGCGCAACCAGGGCCGCCTGACGCTCCTGCGAATCGCCGGTCACAGCGTGCATGTGTAGCTCGGCCAGCACCGCATCGAGACCTTGGCCAGCCATCGCGTATCGAGCATCGTCGGCGTACGCGTTGGCCTGCGCGGCGGCATGGATCAGCTCTGGCAATGGCCTGGCTGGCACGTCGGGTGCGTCGTCCAGCGTGGTGTCGTGAAGCACGCCGCTGACTCCCGGAATGGTCGCGGCGGCAGCCGCGCTCTGCCGATCCATCGCCAGCTGCGGCTGCCCGGTTAGGTCGGCCACGGAGCACCCCAGCGCGTCGGCGAGGTCCTCGATCAGGCCGCGCCGGTTGAACCCGCGCAGGCCGCGCTCCAGCAGCGACAGGTATGCCGCGGTGATCCCGGCCAGCCCGGCTACCACGTCCAGGCTCAGCCCGCGGCGTTTGCGGATCCTGCGAGCGCGCGCCCCGATCGTCCGCGGGTCCTCAACGTCCACGAAAACCCCTCTCCCTGCCGGGAACCCCTGCCGATGCCCCGGGGCGGAACACCTCGGCAAGGAGGTGACGTCAGGCTACGCGGCGCCTGGGTGGTCACCGGCGCCTGGTGAACAGGTGGACGTCTCGAATCCGGCCAGCCAGGTCAGACAGTGAATGGCGATTGGCTCAAAACGGTCGAACATCACATGGCGGAACCCTTGGGGGGTATCATCGGAAAGCTGTCGGGGAGAGGTGGTGCGCGCCTGGTCGGGCCCCCGGCCACCCACGCGCCGCGGGCGACCCCGGCACGGGTTCAGGAGGATCGACGCTGTGGATGCCTGGGTCATCTGGTTGATCACCGCAGTGGTGCTGGGCGTCGCTGAGATCGTCACCCTGAGCGCCGCGTTGGGGCTGCTCGGCTCCGCCGCCCTGATCACATCGGGCGCCGCGGCGATCGGGCTGCCCGCGCCCCTGCAACTCGTGGTGTTCGCCATCGCCTCCGCGGCCGGCATCGTGGTCGTGCGCCCCATCGCGGCGCGGCACATGCGCCAACCGCAGCTCCAATACTTCGGCGTGGACGCGCTCGCCGGCCAGACGGCGTACGTCGTCCAGGAGGTGACGGGCCAGGACGGCACGGTGCGCATCGGCGGTGAGGAGTGGACGGCCCGCACTTTCGACCAGAGCCTGGTGATCCCCGCCGGCGCGACCGTTGACGTCATCCGGATCGACGGCGCCACCGCCGTCGTCTACCCCAGGGACTGATCATGGAGTCATTGCTGATCGCGGCGCTGCTCATCGCGCTGCTCGCCGTCCTCACCGTGGCGCGGGCGGTGCGGATCGTGCCACAGGCGCGAGCGCGCAACGTGGAACGGCTCGGCCGGTATCACCGCACGCTGAAGCCCGGCCTGAACTTCGTCATCCCCTACATCGACCGGGTCTATCCGGCCATCGACCTGCGGGAGCAGGTCGTGTCGTTCCAGCCGCAGCCGGTCATCACCGAGGACAACCTGGTCGTCGAGATCGACACCGTGCTGTATTTCCAGGTGACCGACCCGCGATCGGCCGCCTACGAGATCGCCAGCTACCTGCAGGCCGTCGAGCAGCTCACCGTCACGACGCTGCGCAACGTTGTCGGGTCGATGGATCTGGAAAAGACGCTCACCTCCCGCGACAGCATCAACAGCCAGCTCCGGGGCGTGCTGGACGACGCCACCGGCAGGTGGGGCCTGCGGGTCAACCGGGTGGAGATCAAGGCCATCGACCCGCCGAAGAGCATCAAGGACGCGATGGAGAAGCAGATGCGGGCCGAGCGGGACAAGCGCGCCGCGATCCTGTCCGCCGAGGGCCAGCGCCAGTCCCAGATCCTCACCGCCGAGGGTGACAAGCAGGGCGCGATCCTGCGCGCCGAGGGTGCCCAGGCCGCCGCGATCCTGAAGGCCGAAGGCCAGTCCCAGGCGATTGATCGGGTATTCCAGGCCGTGCACCGCAACGACCCGGATCCCAAGCTGCTCGCCTACCAGTACCTGCAGGTGCTACCACAACTCGCTCAGGGCGAGGGCAACACGTTCTGGGTGATCCCCAGCGAGATCACGTCCGCGTTTCAGGGGATCTCTCGCGCCTTCAGCGAAACCCTGCCCAAGGTTTCGTACGAGCCTGTCGCCGGCCCTGACAAGCAGCAGTCCCCACCAGACTGACGCTGCCCCGCGTTGCCGAGCCGCGGGCGGCGAGCACACTAATCGGCGTGAGCCGACCGTCCCCGCAGCAACTCCCGCGCGCAGCACGCGCCCGGCGCCGGCTGTCGTCGCAGGCCAGGCGCGGCGAGCTGCTCGACGCGGCGCTGCGGGCGTTCAGCAGCCGGGGTTACTACCTCACCCAGATGGAACACGTCGCCGCCACCGCAGGGGTGAGCAAGGCACTGGTGTACCAGCACTTCGCGAGCAAGGAGGAGCTCTTCGCGGCGGTCACCGAGCAGGTCGTGGAGGGCTTCATGGGACGGCTGCCCGAGGTGCTGGGCAAGGCCGGCGACGCGCTTGGCGCCTGGCGCGGCGTGGTCCGGCTGCTCTGCGACCTGGTGACCGAGCGTCCGGAGGCCTGGGCACTGGTCGCGCGGCACCTCGATAACCCCGAGCTCGGCGCGCCGCTGCGCACGCTCCGGGAGCAGGTCAACGAGGTGTTCGCGGGGGTCCTCGCCAGCTACTACGCCCCTGCGCCGGGGGTTGCGGCGCCCCCCGATGAGGAGGTGCTCACGCAAGCACGGCTGACCGTCCCGCTGCTCGTCGGCGCGCTGCAGGGGCTGATGTCCTGGTGGCTGGACCACCCGGAGGTGCCGCGAGCGAAGGTGGAAGCGCGGGCGGTCGACTTCGGGTGGCTGGGCCTGGACCGGATCCGCCAGGGTGAGTGGCTCCCTCTTGTCAGTGACTGACGAGTCAGTTACATTGAGGCTGCCTGCTCGTCAAGGAGGCCGCAGATGTCCATGACCAGCGCCGGTGCCGCGACGGCCAGCCGCATCCCCGACCGCGAGGACACTGCGCAGCGGTTGCTGCGGACCTCGGCCAAGCACTCCTACGACCCGGCCGTTGAGATCGACTGGGACGCCCCGCTCGCGCCGGACCGCTACTTCATCGATCCGCGCCGCAGCTCGCTCTACGGCACGGCGCTGTGGGACCGGATGAGCGAGCAGCAGCGGATCGACCTGACCAAGCACGAGGTGGCCAGCCTCTACAGCATGGGCATCTGGTTCGAGACGATCCTCATGCAGATGCTCGTCCGGCACGTCTACGACCGTCCCAAGGGCAGCGCGCACGCCCGGTACGCGTGGACCGAGATCGCCGACGAGTGCCGGCACTCGGTGATGTTCTCCCGCGCGGCGGAGAAGTTCGGCGGCCCGGAGTACGGTCCCGGCTGGTTCGCCCACCAGCTCGCACGATTGCTCAAGACGATCTCCAACGGCACCCTGAGCTTCGGCGCGGCGATCTACGTCGAGGAGATCCTCGACGTGCTGCAGCGCGAGCAGATGGCCGATGAGTCGCTGCAGCCGATAGTCCAGAAGGTGTCGCGGATCCATGTCGTCGAGGAGGCCCGCCACATCCGCTACGCCCGCGAGGAGACGCTTCGGCAGTGGCCCCGGCTGGGCCCGCTGGGCCGGGCCTACAGCCGCCTCATCCTCGCCGTGGCGGTCTATATCGCCACCACCAGCCTGATCGACCCGAAGGTGTACGCGGCGGCCGGGCTGGACGTCGACGAGGCCGTCGCCGCGGCTGCCGCGAACCCGCACTGGCGCCAGACCAAGCAGTTCGCCGCCCGCAAGGTCGTCACGTTCCTCAACGAGGTCGGGCTCATCGCCGGGCCGGGAAAGCTGCTCTGGCGCCGGGCCGGAGTCCTGTAGAGCCTGCGGGGGCTGATCAACGGGCCGCCGGGTCAAACAGTGTTGAGGTGTTGATCGGCCGACGACGTGCAGGTGAGGTGGATCGTAGGGCCGTCGGCGGGGGCGATGGGGTCGCCGTAGGGGGCCTCAAAGGTCGGGACCGCGGAGGTGCTGCGGTCCGTCGCGCGGAACCGGCCGCGGATCGATACGTAAGGTCTCCAGGCCGTGCAGGCGGATGGCGGTGGGCCGCTCGTCGTCATCGGCTCGGCCTCCTCAATGTAGCTGCGAAGACCTCTCTGTTGACGCCCTGCATGCCGCGTGCTCTCAACAGATCCGCGATCCGCGCATTGAGCCGGAGAAGTCGAGCAGGAAGATCACGTGCCTTGGCGGGCCGGCGGCGTCGTAGTTCGCCAGCAGGGTGTCGAGGACCTCCGGGCGGTCCGGGAAGTACAGCGCGTTGCCCGCCGCCGCCAGCAGCCGGGGACTGCGCGGTACGTCCGGGTCGATCGGCCGGCGCGCGAACCGTTCCATGATCTGCTGCTGCACCGGTTCACTGCGCAGCCAGCCGACGACGCGGTCGTACGCGGCGCGTTTCGCCGGGTCGAGCAGCAGCGGGTACTCGGACTGGATGATCCCGTCCGCCGGATAGACGATCTCCAGGGGCTCCGCCAGCCGGCCGCTGTCGTTGAGGGACAACAGGACCGGTTCGTAGGACACCAGCGCGTCAAGCTCGCCCTGGTGCGCGACGAACTCGTCGACCAGCTTCGCCGAGGTGTCCGCGGTGCGCTTGTGCCCGGTGAACAGCCTGCGCAGGCGGTCGCAGGTCACGTCCTTGGGGCTGAGCGAACGGGGCGAGCTCGATGTGGTCACCCTCTCCACCCTGCGTACGTGCGCGCCCTCGGCGGAAGCCTTCGGGTCGTGGCGGACTTCGGAGACAGGGAGTACCGGCTGACGTAGCAGCCTGCGGGAAGCCTGGCAGGTCCGCTCAATGTGGTTCGCAGAAATCGACCGCGCCGAGCTGCTGACGTCTTCTCTGCGACGAAGCGAACCCTCACACTGAGGCGCAAGCTGCCCGTGTGGTTTGCACGCGGCCACGACGTCGTTCGGCACGAGTTTCACGCTCATCGGCACGAGCGCGCGACTCGCGGCATGAGCGGACGTTGGGCAGGGGCCAATGTGTCGGGAAGACCTCGGCCCAGCGACGGCGCGGTAGTAGTCGGGACAAGGTGGCTAGGCTAGCCATGCCCGGTCGGTGGGCGTGTAGCTGACCCAGGAGATCTGTCAGCGCAGCAGGGCATTTTTCGTGCCGTAAGACCAGCAGCTCAGCATCCTTGCCAGATCTCGCCGTATCAGCACAGCGGTCAGACCGAGCAGACAGCGCACGAGAGTCTGTACAAGATCGACAGCAACAGCATCCCGTGATGATTCATGCCCAAGCAGCACACGCACAGCGCAGGTCAGGGCAGGGCGCTGCATCGAGTTTTCCCCACAGGATCTCGCGGGCCAGACGCAAGGACATCACTCCCAGTGGTCTCCACCGAACTCGCGCTCGCCTTGGCATCGATTTCGATGCGCGGGCAGGGAAACAACCGAATTCTGACGTTGATGGCCCTCTCGGGAGACGCGAAGATCTTGTTCAACAAGACCAGGACCACGCAAGGAGCCCAGACAAAGGGCAGAAGAACAACCAGCGCAAACAGCCAGGACTCCCCCCAGGACAGAGCAGCCACCACGCTAGCTCCTTCGACCGCCTGGGTGTCAGAATCTCCCCCCGGCGCGGCGGTCCTGCGCTGCGTCCAAGAATACACAACACCAGGCCCAGCGAGAATCCCTAGGGCGGTGCTCGCGAGCGCCACCGTCATCGCCACGGCCTGCTAGGTGATCGGCGCGACGCCCAGAGCGCGCCGAAAGGCGATGGTGCCCGCCAGGTACATCGCGACGCCGCTGCCGACCGCGAGAGCGGGCCGGTGTGCCCCCGGGCGCCGGGCTTAAGCAGTCATATGCACTCACATCGGCATGGCCGCGCGTTCCGCGCGCTCGGCGGCATGAGCGGACGCTCACTGCCAGCGCCATGTCGTCTGCTGTCTGTCACGACCGCATCCTCCGGCCTTGAGCGCGCCCGAGGTCCCGGTGTAGCCCTTGGTGGGGTCTGTCAAGTTAGCGGTGTAATTGGATGTAGTTAACTGTTCACGATGCGTTGCGTGCGGCGGACAGGCACCCACCGGGAACTGTCAGCCCTGGGCCGTACCGTCCTGCCTGCCGACACTGACGAAAGGCGGACACCATGACCAGAACCGAGCAGGCTGTGCCCGGCGAGCACGCCGACCTGCTGGAGACGTTGGCCAAGCACCGCTACTTCCTGCGTTACACCGTCCGCGACCTCACCGACGAGCAGGCCGCGCACCGCACCACCGCCAGTGAGCTGTGCCTGGGCGGCCTGATCAAGCACGTCGCGGTCACCGAACGGCAGTGGATCAACTTCATCCTTGACGGCCCCACGGCGATGGGCCACTGGGAGGAGTGGAACTCAGATGACTGGTCGGCGGGGTTCGGCATGCTGGCGGGGGAGACGCTGGCCGGGCTGCTGGACGAGTACGAGCAGGTGGCACGCCGGACCGATGAGCTCGTGGTGACGCTGCCCGATCTGGACGTCTCCCACCCGTTGCCCGAGGCTCCGTGGTTCGAGCCGGGAGCGCGCTGGTCGGCGCGCCGGGTGCTGCTCCACGTGATCGCAGAGACCGCCCAGCACGCCGGTCACGCCGACATCATCCGCGAGTCCTTGGACGGCGCCAAATCCATGGGCTGACGTCCTCCCCGGCCTCAGGGCCGGGAGTTCCTACCGCCCCCGGCGTCCGCTTCGTCCTCGGCGAGGATCCGGTACAGCGACCGTCGCGCGTCTGTCAGGATTCGCCGCGCCTCGGCCGCCTGCTCCGGGGAGCCTGCGTGCAGCACCTGGACCGCGGCCCCGGCGAGCTCTCTTACCAGCTCACGCAGCTCCATCGCCTGCTCTCCCACGGTGTCGGACACCGCCTCCCACGGCGCGGCGTACTCGTCTGCGTTGGCCTCGACATGCGTACGGCCTTGCTCGGTCAGCTCGAAGAGCCGACGGGCGCCTACCGCCACGGCCCGGATGAGGCATTCGTCCTCGAGTTGCTGCAGCGCCGGGTAGACCGAACCAGCGCTCGGCCGCCAGACCCCGCCGCTGCGCTCGGCGATCTCCTGGATGATCTGGTACCCGTTGCGCGGCTTCTCCGCCAGCAGGGCGAGCACGGAGGCGCGGACGTCGCCGCGCCGTACCTTCGGTCCAGGGTGAGGCAGGGGGCCGAACGGCCCGCCGCCCCGTGGGCCGCCCCGGAACCCGGACGGTCCGGTCCCGCCGCGACCTGCCCTGAATTGACCCCAGCCACCACCGCCGCGCTCGGCGGCCATCCTCATCCACCGGACGAGGTCCCACCCGTGTTGCGGGCCGCGCCACTGGAAGGGCGGCCAGGGGCCTGCGTACGCCTCGCTCATCGGAAGTCTCCACTTCTCTCGCTCCGTCTCGATAGTACGACGATATATCTAGATGCTCCAATCCGCAAGCTCTGGCTCGATTGACGAGGAAAAGCGCCACGCGCTCGCGCGCGCACCGGAACGCGCGTAGTACACGTGACAGGTCTCGCGGTGCCGCGCGGCGAACCCGACCAGCACCTCGGTTCCGCGCGTTCGAGAGCGTGCGGAGGCGCCCTCGGTGCTACTCAGGGGCGTGGTGCCGATCGAGAGCGCCGGACGCCTTCAGCTCGGATCTCTTTGCGGTACCCGATCCGTGATCACGTGGCTGGATCGGCGATCTGGCGGCACAGCCACGCCAGCGCGAGCGGGTAGCGGTAGTCGATCCCGCCGTGGCCGGCGTCGAACAGCTCGAAGTGCACCCGCTCGTCGGGCAGGCCGGCCGCGCGCAGCTGGTCGCGGAATGCCTGCGTGCCGAGGTCGAGGTACCACTCGTCGCGGGTGCCGGCGTCCAGCCACACCGCGCGCAGCGAGCGCAGTGCCTCGGCGTATCGCGGTGCCATCCGCACCGGGTCCCAGTCCAGCCAGCGCTGCCACACCTCGGGAAGCAGTACTCCCGTGTGCGGGTCGAACGGCAGCTGCGGGGTGCCGTCCTCGTGGGCGGAGAAGCAGGCGGAGATGCCGAGCATCATCAGCAGCTCCTTGTCGGCGGGCTTGGTGAACGCGGGCCGGGACTGGAAGTCCGACCACCAGGCGCCGATGTCGCCGTCGTAGTCGCGCAGGTGGCGCACCGCCTTGCCGAACTCCGGGATGTAGCACAGCTCGTACAACGTGTCCCCGGCGTGGCTGGCCAGTGCGCCGAACAGGTCCGGCCGCAGCATCGGAGTGATCATGGCGCCGAACCCGCCGGAGGACTTGCCGCTGATCGCCCGGTGCGCCCGGTCGGGCAGCGTCCGGTAGCGGGCGTCGATGAACGGCACGACCTCGTCGCACAGGTAGCTGTGGTAGCGCCCGGTGCCGGGGGAGTCGACGAACTGGCTGCCGCCGTAGGCCGTCCAGGCGTCGACGTAGACCACGACCGCGGGCGGGACGTCTCCGGCGGCGAACACGGCGTCGGCGGTTTCCGGGAACGGCTGGCGGTACGGGCTGCGGTTGCGCCACATGGCCAGGTGCCCGGTGTAGCCCTGGATCACATAGACGCTCGGGTAACGCTGCTGCGAGCCGTCGTAGCCAGGCGGGACGTACACCCACAGCGGGCGGTGCGGGGGATCACCCAGCGGGTTGTCGCGCAGCAGCGCGCTGTCGATCACGTGTTCGTCGAGACGGCCGGCAAGTGTGGCGGACCAGGGCAGCATGCCGCTCACCGTACGTTGCGGGCGCGTCGGCATCCACTGATCTGGAGGCTGCACGACCGGGCCAACGCCGCCGGGATCGTGCCCGTGGTGCCGGTAGTCGTGCTGGCCCAGGCCTGGCGCGCAGCGCCACAGCACAACCTGTCCCGATTGCTGCGCGGGTGTCGCATTGTGCCGGACGATGAGGTGGCCGGCCGGGCCGCCGGGCGAGCCTGCGCCGTAGCGGGCACGTCCGATGTGGTGGATGCCCTCGTGGTGGTCACCGCCACGCAGCTCGCTGCACCAGTGGTCACCAGCGATCCCGACGACCTCGCCCACCTCGCCGTCAGCCTCGGCGCCAAGCTGGCGCTGCACCCACTGTGATCATGCTTCTCGATGGCGGTGTGGGCGTCCCAGTAGCCGAAGTAGGCGTGCAGGGCTGCGGGTGGGCACAGGCTCTCGACTGTCTCTCCGAACGAGTAGAAACGTGTCGTTTCGCGACAATTCGATCCATTGCCTTAATCGAACAAGTGTGCGATAATGGCAGGGAAGCCGGTGCGAAAACCAAGCCCGGCGCGCGCTGGCACGGTGTCCGGGCATGACGACCACTGCTCCTGCGTTCCGCGGCTGCGTGTTCCTCGGGCTCAGCGTGGACGGTTTCATCGCCCGCCCCGACGGTGACCTGTCCTGGCTGACCAGTCGAGGCGAGGCCGCCGGGGACGCGGGCTTTACCCCGTTCATCGAGAGCGTCGACACGCTGATCATGGGCCGTGGCACCTACGACGTGATAGCTGGCGAGACCGACTGGCCCTACTTCGGGCGGCCGGTACACGTGCTCAGCAGCACGTTGGCCGCTGGTGCCGACCCTCGGATCACGGTGCACGTCGGCTTCGACGACGCGGTAGCGGCGCTCAGTGCTGTCGGCTACCGGCGGGTCTATGTCGACGGCGGCCGCACGATGCGCACGTTCCTCGCTGCCGGGCTGATCGGCGAGCTGACTCTGTCTCGCGTGCCGGTGCTGATCGGGCAAGGCCCCTCCCTATTCGGGCCGCTGCCGTCCGACGTCGACCTCGAATACGTCTGCACCGAGGTACTCACCGGCGGGATGGTGCAGACCACGTACCGGGTCCTGACCGCTCGGCACGAGCCAGGCACCCGGCCGGACTGACTCGCACGGACTCCTCCACCGGCGTCCGCTCGTTCGAGGCAGCACTCATCACGGGAGACGGCGCCTGGTCACTCCTGCTCGCGGGCGGCAAGGGTGGCGGCCACGGCGGCGGTGATGTTGGCTTCGGCGGTCGCCTTGTCCACGCCGAGGCCGGTGAGCACGCCCGTGCCGTCTTCGAGTTCTAGCAGCGCGAGCAGGATGTGCTCGGTCCCGATGTAGTTGTGGCCCATCCGCAGGGCCTCCCGGAACGTGAGTTCCAGCGCCTTTCGCGCCCGTGGATCGAACGGGATGAGGTCGGGCACCTGGTCGGCCGCCGACGGCAGCGTCGCGGTTGCGGCCCGCCGGACGGCTTCCAGTGGCACGCCGTGCGCGACGATGGAGCTCGCGGCGAGTGCGTCCGGCTCGCTCAGGAGCCCCAGCACCAGGTGTTCGGGACGGATCTCGTCGTTGCCTGCCGCACGGGCTTCGTTCTGCGCGGCCATCACGACGTTTCTCGCCCGCTCGGTGAACCGGCTGAATCCCTGGCTGGGATCGAGATCCGATGGTTCGCCGGGGCGCTTCGGAACGAAACGCTTCTGAGCTGCTTGTTTGGTGACCCCCATGCTCCTGCCGATGTCCGTCCAGGAGGCGCCCGAGCGTCGTGCCTGGTCGACGAAGTGGCCGATCAGATGGTCAGCCACGTCGCCGAGGTGATCCGCGGCGATGACCGCGTCGGACAGCTGTTCGAGAGCGTCGGAGTGCACCTTCTTGATGGCCTCGATCAGGTCGTCGAGCCGGACTGGATTCGTCATCAGAACTGGATTCGTCATGCGTCAACCTTAGGTGGACGACCGCCCGACCGTCAACCTCAAGTGGACGCATGGGACTGTTGGCTTGCCGGAGAACGGCTAGGCTTGTAGCGATGGCTGGTTCTGCCGCGATCGCCCGGTGGGCGACTTTCGACTGTTACGGCACGCTGATCGACTGGAACGCTGGGATCGGCCGGGAGCTTGCGCGGCTGTTCGGTGTGGAGGCGGCGCCGCACCTGCTGCACGTGTACCACGACCTCGAGCCGCAGGTGCAGCGTGAGGACCCGCAGCGTACCTACCGCGAGGTCCTCGACCTGACGGTCGCGCGGCTCGCGGACCGGGAAGGCTTCCGGCTCGACCCGCACCAGCAGGGAGCGCTCGCCCGCTCGCTGCCCGACTGGCCTGCTTTCCCTGAGGTTCGCTCTGCACTGGAGGAGGCCCGTGCCCGGGGCTGGCGGCTGGCGATCCTGTCGAACACCGACCGGGACCTGATCGAGGCGTCGATGCGGCGGCTCGGGGTCGGGTTCGAGTTCTCGATCGTCGCCGGCGAGCTCGGGTCATACAAGCCGTCCCCGTTGCACTGGGAGATCTTCCGCGCCCGCTGCGACGCGGTGCGCGATCGGCACGTGCATGTCGGGGCGAGCCCATACCACGACATCACGCCGGCCGCCGCGCTCGGGATCCCGACGGTCTGGATCAACCGCCTCGGAGAGGACGCGCAGCCCCAGCCGACGGTCGAGTTGCGCGACCTCGCTTCCCTCGCGGACACGCTCGACGAACTCGTCGCCGCCTGACGTCCGGCCGATCCCGATGCGCTGGAGCTGCGGGTCAGCGATGTGTTCCGGCGCGCTGTGCGGAGAACCA
Organism: Pseudonocardiaceae bacterium; assembly: GCA_050699815.1. Taxonomy (GTDB): domain Bacteria; phylum Actinomycetota; class Actinomycetes; order Mycobacteriales; family Pseudonocardiaceae. Next base: position 13,332 of record JBOHFT010000054.1, read on the forward strand.
GGCGATACCAAGAGCGATGAGCCGGATGGAGTTCAGCCGGTAAATGGGTCGTTACGATGAGGCGCTGGCGGACTTCAACCGTAGCCATAGGATTGGCCGGTGGCTCTGCCTTCCACTCTGGCGTGGTCTTGGGGTTGAGCAGGCGGTCAGAGTGGTTGCGTCGAGTGGTAGCCATCCTGAGTCCAGGTATGACATCGGCCTGGTGGCCGGTACGCTCGAACCGGTCGCGCAGCGCGACCGCAAGGCTCGATAGGCGCCCTGGACGATCGGGTTTCCTAGCGGTGGTGTCCATCGGGTGGCGCTCTCTCCCGAAGGTGAACACGGGAGGTCCAACAATCTACGAAGGGATGAGGATCAACCCTGCAAGGGACACCCACGGGGCTAACGAGCAAATGGCGTTACCGGGCGCACGCACTGTGTTAGAGATTCAGCGGATCCACCACTCGTATGGTTGCTCGGTGTTGATTAATGGGGCCTGTCCGCGGGGAGCTGACAGTATCGTCGAGATGGCCTGGACCCGCTTGGGTGGTCGCGCCGAGCGGTCAAGGATCGGGTAAGGTCAGGGGAGTCTGGCGAGGAGGCTCGCAATTACAGCGCGCATCGCAAAGTTATCTCACGGGGCGTGCGGCGCAGTGGGTGCCGGTGATCCGCGGGACGCAGTCTGCGTAGCTCAGCAGCAGGTCCACTGCGGCGTCGTTGCGCGCGGTCTCACGCTGGATCTCGGTCTCCGGTGGGTAGAAGCCGCCTTGCGCCTGGCTGGTCGGGTACATCTCGAAGGTGAAAGACCAGATGCGGTGCTGGGCCCACATCCAGTCGCCCACCGTGCCGTCGGTGATGTAGAGGTCGCTGGACTGCTCCGGGGTGTAGCCGTTGGTGGCGGCCATCGCCTCACCCAGCCGGCGGAACGCCGCCGCGTCGGAGGCGGTCAAGCCGGGGCCGGTGTCGTCGGTGGTGAAACCGTAGGGCCACAGCACCAGCTCGGAGTAGCTGTGAAAGTCGATGTGCGCGGTGATTTGCTGTACGCCGCCGATCACCCGGCTGTTCACCCAGTCCCGGAGCTGTGCGGTTTCGGGTGTGGAGAACGGGGCGGTGCCGTGGTAGGTGTCGCTGGCGGGGTTGGTGCTGGACCCGCCGCAGCAGCCCCACCGGGTGCCCCAGTTCCGGTTCAGGTCGGTGCCGATCTCGGTGTTCTCCGCGGTCGGCTGGCGGTTCTTGCGCCACAGCGCGAAAAGGCCGCTGGAGATGTCGTATTCGGCGCCATCGGGGTTGGCCATCGGCAGCACCCAGATCTCCCGGGACTGCACCAGCTGGGTGATCGCCGGATCGGTGCCGTAGCCCTGCGCCAGCCGCCGCACGATGTGCAGGCACATCTCGACGGTGAGGTGCTCCCGGGCGTGCTGCGCGCAGCTGAACAGCACCTCGGGCTCATCGGAGTCGGTGCGCACCGCGTCGCTGATCTTCACCAGCGGTAGTACGCGGCCCTCGGCTGACCGGCCGTAGCTGGATACCGCGACCTGATCGGGGCGCGCGGCGGCGATCAAGTTCAGCTCAGTGGTGAGCTTGTCGTAGGTGTGGTAGCCCCCGTACCCGATCGGGAACTGGCCGGGCGCCAGTACGCCCGGCACCGGTGGCAGCGCCGGGAGCGGGAGCAGGCCAAGCCCGCCGGCCCGCAACCGCTCTGCCTGCGCGGGCGAAGCGAGGATCTCCAGGTAGTCCCGCCCGCCGCCGAGCACGTCGACGCCCTGCTCCAGCACCGCGGTGCGCGCGGCCGGGCTGTCCATCCCCAGCACCCGGTAGGCCGATACCGGCTCGGGCGGCGCCGGCTGCGCGGCAGTCGCCGCGCCTGGCACCACCACAAGCACCCCCAACAACACCATCACCGCAACCCGGCGCACAGACATCCTTAACGGCACCCCTTCGGCGCATTCAGCGGGCTGAGCGTGGTTATTTCGAGGCGCGAAACCCCGCTGAGCCCGCTCGATGCGCAGCGGCCTACCCTGGGATGCGACGCCTGGGGTGGGAGGGGTTGCATGCTTCGGCGTACCGACCTGCGTGGTCGTCTTCCTGCTCCTGGCGCGCTGCGCAGCTTACTGCCGCGGGCCGAGGTGGACGTCGACGCGGTGGCTCATCAGGTGGCGCCGGTGATCGAGGCGGTCCGCGACCGGGGTGTGGCGGCGGTACTGGAGTTCACCGAACGCTTCGACGGGGTGCGGCCGCCCAGCGTCCGGGTGCCGCCCGACGCGTTGCACACCGAGCTGGAGCAGCTGGACCCGGCGGTGCGTGCGGCGCTGGAGGAATCCATCGCCCGGGCCCGCCGGGTGCACGCCGACCAGCGGCGCACCGAGACAATCACCCAGGTGGTGCCCGGCGGCACCGTCACGCAGCGGTGGGTGCCGGTGCACCGGGTCGGGCTCTATGCGCCCGGCGGGCTGGCGGTCTACCCGTCCACTGTCGTCATGAACGTCGTGCCCGCCCACGTCGCCGGGGTCGCGTCGCTGGTGGTGTGCTCGCCGCCGCAGGCCGCCCACGGTGGCCGGCCGCACCCCACCGTGCTCGCCGCGGCCGCCCTGCTCGGGGTCGACGAGGTGTGGGCGGTCGGGGGAGCGCAGGCCGTCGCGCTGCTCGGCTACGGCGGCACGGACACCGACGGCACGCCACTGGACCCGGTGGACCTGGTCACCGGCCCCGGCAACATCTACGTCACCGCCGCCAAGCGCGCGCTGCGCGGCATGATCGGCATCGACGCCGAGGCCGGCCCCACCGAGATCGCCATCCTGGCTGACGCCAGTGCCGACCCGGTGCACGTCGCCGCCGACCTGATCTCCCAGGCCGAGCACGACACCCTGGCCGCCAGCGTGCTGGTCACCGACTCGGTGGCACTGGCCGATGCCGTCGATACCGAGCTGCACCGGCAGGTCGGAGCCACCAAGCACGCCGAGCGGATCCGCACCGCACTGACCGGCCCGCAGTCCGGCTGCGTCCTGGTGTCCGATGTGGACGCCGGGCTGACGGTGGTGGACGCCTACGCGGCCGAGCACCTGGAGATCCAGACCGCTGACGCGGCCGCAGTGGCCCGCCGGGTGCGCAACGCCGGGGCGATCTTCGTCGGCCCCTACGCACCGGTCTCGCTGGGCGACTACTGCGCCGGCTCCAATCACGTGCTGCCCACCGGAGGCTGCGCCCGGCACTCCTCGGGGCTGTCCGTGCAGACCTTCCTGCGCGGTGTCCAGCTCATCGAGTACGACGAGGATGCGCTGGTGAAAGTCGCCGACCACGTCGTCGCGCTGGCCGAGGCCGAGGACCTGCCCGCACACGGTCAGGCGATCACCGCCCGGTTCCGCGGAACCGCGCCGTGACGGCGGTGGCCGGCGCGATCGGCTGCGACGTGACGCTCGCCGACCTGCCGCTGCGCGACGACCTGCGCGGCCGCAGTCCCTACGGTGCGCCGCAACTCGACGTCGCGGTGCGGCTGAACACCAACGAGAATCCCTATTCGCCGCCGCCGGGACTGGTCGCCGACGTGACCGCAGCGGTGCAGCAGGCAGCGCGCGACCTGCACCGCTACCCTGACCGGGACGCCGTCGCGCTGCGCACCGACCTGGCCGGCTACCTCGCCGGGCGCACCGGGGCGCCGCTGACCGCAGCGAACCTGTGGGCCGCCAACGGCTCCAACGAGATCATCCAGCAGCTGCTGCAGGCTTTCGGCGGGCCTGGCCGCAGCGCGCTGGGCTTCACCCCGTCCTACTCGATGCACCCGATCATCTCCACCGGCACCCGCACCGAGTGGATCCCGGCGCCACGGCGGTCGGACTTCTCCCTGGACCCCGCAGGTGCGGTGGCTGCGATCCAGCAGCACCGGCCCGACGTGCTGTTTGTCACCAGCCCCAACAACCCCACCGGGCAGTCGATCCCGCCGGCCGACCTCGCCGCGGTGGTTGCTGCCGCGCCGGGCATCGTGGTGGTCGATGAGGCATACGGCGAGTTCAGCGGTGCGCGCAGCGCCGTCGGGCTGCTCGAGCAGTTCCCGGACCGGCTGGTGGTCTGCCGGACGATGAGCAAGGCATTCGCCTTCGCCGGCGGGCGGCTGGGCTACCTCGCCGCCGCGCCCGCGGTGGTGGATGCGCTGCTGCTGGTGCGGCTGCCCTACCACCTCTCGGCGCTGACCCAGGTAGCTGCCCGGGCCGCGCTGCGCCACGGATCGGCCACGCTGGCGTCGGTGGCGGTGCTGGTGGACGAGCGGGAGCGCGTGATCGCAGCGCTGCGCGGCCTGGGCGCCCAGGTGGTGCCGTCGGACGCCAACTTCATCCTGTTCGGGCGGTTCGCCGATGCGCCTGCCGCGTGGCGGCGCTACCTGGACCACGGTGTGCTGATCCGGGACGTGGGAATCGACGGTCACCTGCGGGTCACCGTCGGCACCCCCGCGGAGAACGACGCATTCCTGGCTGCGAGCGCGGCTGTTCTAGCTTTGGAGGCACCATGAGCCGCACGGCCCGGATCGAGCGGGTGACCAAGGAGTCCTCGGTGCTCGTCGAGCTCGACCTCGACGGCACCGGCCGCACCGAGATCAGCACGGGGGTCGCGTTCTTCGACCACATGCTCACCTCGCTGGGCAAGCACGCGGCGTTCGACCTGGTCGTGCGCGCCACCGGCGACGTCGACATCGACGCCCACCACACCGTCGAGGACGTCGCCATCGTGCTCGGTCAGGCGCTGCGCGAGGCGCTGGGGGACAAGTCCGGCATCCGGCGCTTCGGGGATGCCTGGGTGCCGATGGACGAGACCCTGGCGCACGCGGCGGTGGACGTCTCCGGGCGCCCATACTGCGTGCACACCGGCGAGCCTGACGCGCTGGCCGGCTTCATCGTCGGCGGCAACTACCCCACGGTGCTCAACCGGCACGTCTTCGAGACGCTGGCCTTCCACGCGCAGCTGGCCGTGCACATCCGGGTGCTGCACGGCCGCGACCCGCACCACGTCACCGAGGCCCAGTACAAGGCGCTGGCCCGGGCGCTGCGCGCCGCCGTCGCGCCTGATCCGCAGGTATGTGGGGTGCCCTCCACCAAAGGCGTCCTTTGATCGGCGTCGGCCTGCTGGCGCTGGCCGGGTTCCTGCTCGGCGGTGTGGTCTCCTCCTGGCGCAGCTCCCGGCCGCTGGCCCTGGCGCTCGGAATCGGTGCTGCGCTGGCGGCCGCCGGCGGAGTCACCTGGCTGCTGTGATCGGGCGCCACGCCGATCACCACGCTTCGCGGCAAGTGATCTTTCTTGGGTTCCGTCGACGATCAGGCATCTGCACATCAGATCGGATATGCTGTGATGCGTGAGGACAACTCTCAGTCTCGATGACGACATCGCTGCCCAGCTCGAACAGCTCCGCGCCCGCGGCGATCGTTCCTTCCGTCAGCTGGTCAACGACGCGCTGCGAGTGGGGTTGGCGCAGCTGGATCGCGAGAGTGCCGCACCGCGCGGCCCCTTCACCCGGGCGGTGTCGCTTGGCGCACCGCGGCTGCCCGACGTCGACGACGTCAGCGAGGCCCTCGCGATCACCGAAGGCGAGAGCTACCGGTGATCGCGATCGATGCGAACCTGCTCGTCTACGCGCACGTCACTTCCTACACCCAGCACGACGCGGCGCGCGCCTGGCTGGAGGAACAGCTGGTCCGGGCGCCGCGGGTGGGCCTGCCCTGGGCGAGCCTGCTCGCGTTTGTGCGGCTGGTCACCAACCCGCGGCTGTTCACCGAACCGGAGTCGATCGCCGACGCGTGGGGCCAGGTCACGGCGTGGCTGGATGCCGAGCCAGTCTGGACACCGGTACCGACCGCGCGGCACCGGGAAGCGCTAAGCACGTGCCTGGCGCGGTCAGGTTTGCGCGCGAACGACGTCCCGGACGCCCACCTGGCGGCGCTCGCGGTCGAGCACGGGCTGCGCCTGGCGACCAGCGACAGTGGGTTCGGGCGGTTCGCGGGGCTGGAGTGGTTCAACCCGCTGCAGCCGGCATGACGAGGCGAGTGGTGGTGGTCGGCGCTGACGCGACCGGGATGAGCGCGGCCTCGCAGGCGCTGCGGCGGGCGGGCCGGGACGCGCTGGAGGTGGTGGCCTTCGAGCGCGGCCACCACGTGTCCTACTCGGCCTGCGGCATCCCGTACTGGGTGGCAGGCGACGTCGCCGGGGCAGATGCGCTGATCGCCCGCAGCGCCGCTGAGCACCGGGCCAACGGGATCGATCTGCGGGTCCGCACCGAGGTCACCGGCATCGACCTGGACGCCCGCACGGTGACCGCCGCCGAGCTCGACGGCGCCGCGAGCTACCAGGTCGGTTTCGACGACCTGGTGCTGGCCACCGGCGCGGTTCCGGTGCGCCCGGACCTGCCCGGGGTGGGCGCACCGGGCGTCTACGGCGTGCAGACCCTCGATGACGGCGCCGCCGTGCTGACCGCCAGGCCGCGCCGGGCGGTCGTGGTCGGCGGCGGTTATATCGGTATCGAGATGGCCGAGGCGATGATCCGCCGTGGCCTGGCGGTCACGCTGGTGGACCGGGCTGCGGAGCCGATGACCACCCTCGACCCGGATATGGGTGCCCTGGTGCGCGAGGCGATGCAGGGAATGGGGATCACCGTGCTCACCGCCACCCCGGTCACCGGCTTCGAGACCGGTCCCGGCGGCCGGGTGTCCGGTGTGGGCACCGAGGGCGCGACGCTGCCGGCGGACATCGTCGTGCTGGGTCTCGGCGTGCGGCCGGCCACCGAGCTGGCGGGAGCGGCCGGGCTGCCGCTGGGTGAGCACGGCGGCGTGCTGACCGACCTGCGGATGAGAGTGCCCGGCCATGACGGGGTGTGGGCCGGCGGGGACTGCGTCGAGGTGCTGCATCGCGTCTCGCAGCGCCGGGTGCACGTCGCGCTGGGCACCCACGCCAACAAGCACGGCCGGGTGATCGGCACGAACCTGGGCGGCGGCTACGCGACCTTCCCCGGCGTGGTCGGCACCGCGGTCAGCAAGGTCTGCGACCTCGAGGTCGGCCGGACCGGGCTGCTGGAGGCCGAAGCGTGGGCTGCGGGGTTCCAGCCGGTCAGTGTGACGGTGCGGTCGACCACCCGGGCCGGTTACTTCCCGGGCACTGTCCCGATCACCGTCAAGATGATCGCCGAGCGCGGCACCGGGCGGCTGCTCGGCGCGCAGCTGGTTGGTCGGGAGGGCTCGGCTAAACGGATCGACGTGTGCGCCGTCGCGTTGTGGAACGAGATGACCGTCGAGGAGATGACCGGCCTCGACCTCGGCTACGCGCCCCCGTTCTCCCCCGTCTGGGACCCCGTCCTGGTCGCCGCCCGAAAAGCAGCACACCAGGCATAACCGCGTTCTGGATGCAAACTGCGGTAATTCGGGAGCCGATAAGTGCAGTCTGCATCCAGAACGCGGAGTGGGGTGCGTGCGTGGGAAGGTGGTGGGGTGGCTTCTGTTGTCGTGCTGGATTACGGGTCGGGGAATCTGCGGTCGGCTGAGCGGGCGCTGTGCCGCGCGGGTGCGGAGGTGACAGTGACCGCTGATGTCGACGCCGCGCTGAGCGCCGACGGGCTGGTGGTACCCGGGGTCGGTGCCTTCGCCGCGTGCATGGCCGGGCTGCGCGCGGTGCGCGGTGACCGGATCATCGGTCGCCGACTGGCCGGCGGTCGCCCGGTGCTCGGGATCTGCGTGGGGATGCAGGTCTTGTTCACCCGGGGGGTCGAGCACGGGGTGCAGACCGACGGCTGCGACGAGTGGCCCGGGACCGTGGAGCGGTTGAAGGCCGACGTGCTGCCGCACATGGGGTGGAACACCGTGACGCCATCAGCGGGCTCGCGGCTGTTCGCCGGCCTCGGTGCCGACGTTCGCTTCTACTTCGTGCACTCCTACGCCGCCCGCCGCTGGGAGCTGGAACGCTCCGAGCCGCTGGCGCCCCCGCTGGTGACCTGGGCCGAGCACGGCGAGCCGTTCGTCGCCGCAGTGGAGAACGGGCCGCTGTGGGCGACCCAGTTCCACCCCGAGAAGTCCGGCGACGCCGGTGCGCACCTGCTGCGCAACTGGATCGCGACGTTGTAACCCGACGCTGGAGCCACTCCGAAGTCAGTACTTACTACCTCTCGTCCCCCACACGCTAGGAATCGGAGCCGAGACGCAAGTAGTAAGCTGCTGGTTAGCCACCGTCTAACCGATCGAGGCCAGATTGGGGCGCCGCCGCTCCTGATCATCTCGTCACTGGCCCGTCTGGCTCGGTCAGCAAGTCAGCGGTTGGTGGGATTCTCGTTCTCTATCTTGGTCACTGTAGCCGAGAACTGGCTGAGCCTAGTGAACAGTTCCTCGAACGAGTCGGAGATTTCAGACCCTCCCGCCTTGTCCTCCATTACCAGCACCCCGAGAAGTCCCTGTCGCGCGTACTTGTCCCCCGGCCTGTCGATGCGGGTTGGTATCGTGAACTGCACGTCACGATCGTCCACCAGCAGCATACTGGGACAGTTAGGCAGGAAAGGAATGACTTTGATCTGGACACGGATTCGGTCGCCGCCCTGCCGCTCGGCTCTCGACGCGATGTCGAGCACACACTTGCAATGTTCGAATACTTGTTTGTCGCCGATCATGTCGTCCAGCCTGAGCGCGATCCCTGGACGCCGTGGATCTTCCCGTTGCTTCACTTGATTGTAGACGCCGGTAGGTCGCTGTATAAACCTGAGATACTCGAGAGCCCCCGCCGAGTCGAGGCCCGTTTCTGGTCTCCCGACAAGCACCTCTTCGATTGCGCTAAGATAGTCCAAGCGCTCGATGACCTCCCGTCTAACTCGCTTCCGCGAGGGCTGAGTAGGTGCACCGTCACTCACGGTTGGCTAGCCCCCCTCGCGGAGTGGCGGCGACGGCCGGAATTCGTGGCATAGCGAACATATTACTCAACCTCTGCTCGATACCAGCGGCGAGGGCGTCCGTCGACCAGTCGGCTACCCGAAAGCCTCTGGTGGGTCCGTGCGCAGCAAATTTTGCTGAGCGAGCCGCCAGCGGTCCAAGTGCAAGCGGAGTGAGCGGGACTGCTGTTCCGTGATCAGTAACGGATCGGAGTTCCCGGTCCTCTCGGAAGCGTCGCTGGCGACCACTGAGAACGTCGGGTCGCCGGGTAACGCGATGACTACTGGCCGTGTGTTTGTCCGGCACCTGTCGGTTGCCGCTGGTGCCGGACACCGCAGCGTCCTCTTTCGGCGCCAGTGCAGCAGTGCGACGTGATAGATCTTGGAGAGTGAGCGTGGCGCTGCACTAGGGTGGGCCGGTGAGTTTCGTGCTGCTGCCCGCGGTGGACGTCGCCGGTGGCCGGACCGTCCGCCTCACCCAGGGCGAGGCCGGCACCGAGACGTGTTACGGCGACCCGGTTGAGTCCGCGCTGGCCTGGCAGGCCGACGGCGCCGAGTGGATCCACCTCGTCGACATCGACGCGGCATTCGGCCGGGGCGCCAACACCGAGCTGCTGGCCGAGGTCGTCGGCAGCCTGGACATCGCGGTGGAGCTCTCCGGCGGGATCCGGGACGACGCGTCGCTGCAGCGGGCGCTGGCCACCGGATGCGCCCGGGTGAACCTGGGCACCGCGGCGCTGGAGGACCCGGCCTGGTGCCGGGCGGCGATCGCCGAGCACGGCGAGCGGATCGCGGTGGGGCTCGACGTGCGGATCATCGACGGGCAGCACATCCTCGCCGCGCGGGGCTGGACCACCAATGGCGGGGACCTCTGGGAGGTACTGGAGCGCCTGGACGCAGATGGCTGCCCGCGTTACGTGGTCACCGACGTCACCAAGGACGGCACCCTGCGCGGGCCGAACCTGGACCTGCTGCGCGCGGTGTGCGCCCGAACCGACGCCCCGGTGATCGCCTCCGGCGGTGTCTCCGGGGCCGGCGACGTGGCCGCCCTGGCCGCCCTGGCCCCCCAAGGCGTGGAGGGCGCGATCATCGGCAAGGCCCTCTACGCCGGCGCGCTCACCCTCCCCGCCGCGCTGGCCGCCGCCCGTTAGCCCGGCGTGTCGGGCTCTCCTGCCCGGTGTGCCGACATCCCATGCCCGCCCGCTTAGGCTGAGCGGATGGCTGTTGCCGTGCGTGTCATCCCGTGCCTGGACGTCGACGCCGGCCGGGTGGTCAAAGGCGTGAACTTCACCGCGCTGCGCGACGCCGGCGATCCGGTCGAGCTGGCCACCGCCTATGACGCGCAGGGCGCCGACGAGCTGACCTTCCTCGATGTCACGGCCTCGTCGGCAGCCCGCGAGACGACCTACGACGTGGTGCGGCGCACCGCGGAATGCGTCTTCATCCCGCTCACCGTCGGCGGGGGGATCCGCGAGGTGCCCGATGTGGACCGCCTGCTGCGGGCCGGCGCGGACAAGGTGAGCATCAACACCGCCGCGGTGGCCCGCCCCGAGCTGCTGCGCGTGGCCAGCCACCGCTTCGGCGCGCAGTGCATCGTGCTGTCGGTGGACGCCCGGCGGGTGCCGCGCGGCGAGCCACCAACGCCATCGGGCTTCGAGGTCACCACCCACGGCGGGCGACGCGGCACCGGGATCGACGCGGTGGGCTGGGCCGCCCGCGGCCAGGAGCTGGGGGTGGGGGAGATCCTGCTCAACTCGATGGACGCCGATGGCACCCAGGCGGGCTTCGACCTCGAGATGATCTCAGCGGTGCGGGCCGTCGTCACGGTCCCGGTGATCGCCAGTGGTGGAGCGGGCGATCTCGAGCATTTCCCGCCCGCGGTGGCCGCTGGCGCCGACGCGGTGCTCGCCGCCAGCGTCTTCCACTTCGGGCAGCTGCGGATCGGCGACGTCAAGGACAGCCTGCGCCAGGCCGGGGTGACGGTGCGGTGAGCGGGCTGGACCCGGCGATCGCCGAGCGGCTCACCCGCAATGCTGACGGGCTGGTGTGCGCCGTCGTGCAGCAGTACGGCACCGGCGAGGTGCTGATGGTGGCCTGGATGGACGACGAGGCGCTGCACCGCACGCTGACGACCGGGCGGGCCACCTACTGGTCCCGCAGCAGGGAGACCTACTGGATCAAGGGCGAGACCTCCGGGCACACCCAGCACGTGCACGAGGTGCGGCTGGACTGCGACGGCGACGCCGTGCTGGTCGTCGTCGACCAGACCGGCCCGGCGTGCCACACCGGGTCTGCGACCTGTTTTAGCAGCAAGCTGCCTGTGAGTGGCGATGCGAGC
>JBOHFT010000055.1:0-23976 GCA_050699815.1 Pseudonocardiaceae bacterium
CTGACATGCTCTGTTCCCCGTCGGGCTTTCGCCTCTGGGTAAGTCAGGCGACCCAAGAACCTCCCTCCGAGTTCATCCCGACTGCGTCGGGGATACAACGAAGCGCCTCACGGCGCACATCATGCTTGTCACCGCCATTGATGCCGAATCGGGTGAGTTCGTCGCCTTCGGCAAGGGCAGCCAGGTGGGGGATACCGCAGTGACACTGGTCGACGCCGTGGCGGCGAGCTGCTCAGTGCCGGGGGTGTGGCCAGCGACCACCATCGGCGGGCGGCGCTGGATCGACGGCGGGGTGCGCTCGACGACCAACGCCGATCTGGCCGCGGGATACGAGCGGATCGTGGTGCTCGCGCCGATCCCGCGAGGTTTCCGGCCGGTGACGGGAGCGGCTGCCCAGGTGGCCGCGCTGCGGGAGCGGGCCCAGGTCACCCTCGTCACGCCGGACGCCGCCGCCCGGCGCGGTATCGGCCGCAACGTGCTCGATCCGGCGCGCCGGGAACCGGCCGCGCGGGCCGGCCGCACCCAGGCCGGATCGGTCGTCACCGAGGTGGCCCGGGTGTGGGTGGATTAAACCCTGGTGAGCGCTCAGGCCGCCGCGGCCGGGTGGAAGGTGTCGACGTACTCCTGGCCGGACAGCGCGCCGATGGCAGTGACGATCTCGTCGGTGACTGATCGCAGCACCGGCACCTTCCCCTGCATGCCCGCATATCGGGAGAAGTCCAGCGGGGCGCCGAACTGCGCCGTCACCTGATGCGGTCGCGGCACCCGGCTGCCGACCGGCTGCACCCGCTCCGTGCCGCCCAGCGCCACCGGCACGACGGGGGCGCCGGTGAGCAGGGCCAGCCGCGCCACCCCGGTCCGCCCACGGTAGAGGCGGCCGTCCAACGACCGGGTGCCCTCCGGGTAAATGCCCAGCGCACCACCGTCGGCCAGGACCTGCTGCGCGACCCGCAGGGACTCCCAGGCGGCGCGTCCAGCGCCGCGCTGGACCGGCACGTGACCCATCTCCAGGAAGAACCGGCGGCTCAGCCACCCGGACACGCCGCGGCCGTCGAAGTACTCCGCCTTGGCCAGGAACGTCACCGGTCGGGGGACCACCAGCGGGATCACCACACTGTCCACGAAGGACAGGTGATTGCTGGCGAGGATGACCGGGCCGCTGCCGGGGACGTGGTGTGCACCGCGTACGGACGGGCGTAGCGCGAGCCGGGCCAGGGGCCGCACACCGTGATTCAGGATTGTGCTGAGCATGCTGCCTCCGCGGGGGTGGCCCGGGTCATTCGGTCGGGCCATTCTCCTGCTCGGCGAGGAACTGCTCGAGCTCCGCGGCGATCTCGTCCCCGGTGGGCAACGGCTGCGCATCAGCGGCCAGCAGGGGCCGCCGATCGGACTGACCCGTGACGGCGTCAAACTGTGCTTCCAAGCTGGCCACCACCGACATGCTCTCCGGGGAGCGAGCGATCTGCTCGTCCACCGCGGCGAGGGCCCGCAGCGCAGCCGGCCGCAGCTGCTCGACGGGCAGATCGAGACCGCTGACGCGGGCAAGGTGCTCCAGCAGGCCGCGGGCGGACTCCGGGTATTCGATACGGGCCAGGTAGTGCGGCACGTGTGCGACAAAACCCAGAGCGTCGTGGCCTGACTGGCCCAGCCGCAGCTCTACCAACGCACCGGCGTGGCCGGGTAACTCCATCGTGCCGAACCACGGCTGGTAACCGGAGATCAGCTCGCGCCGGGTGGCGTGTGCGGTGACCGTCGCTGGCCGGGTATGCGGGACTGCCATCGGCACCGCGCCCAGACCCACCGTCAGGCCTACCCCGAAGCGCTCGACCAGCTCGCGGACCGCGTTGGCGAACCGCTCCCACTGCAGGTCGGGCTCCGGGCCGACCAGCAGCAAAAACGCGTGGCCCGCGCTGTCGCGCACCTCGTGCAGCACCAATTCGGGCTGCTCATAGCTCGCCCAATGGTCCTCATCGAAGATCATCGGCGGGCGGCGCGAGCGGTAGTCCAGTAACTGGTCGACGTCGAATGTGGCGAGCACGCGATGCTCTAGATTCGCGAGCAGATGCGCTACTGCCAGGTGCCCGGCCTGGCCGGCATCGATGAATCCAGTCAGGACGTACACCAGCATGGGGCCCGTCGGGACCGAGGGCTCCGCCTCGATTCGGTACATCTCGGCAGTCACTGACTGCCACCTCGCTTCGGCTCGATCGGCCCCATTCACGTGGGCCGGGTAATTGCTACAACGCACCACCCCGCCGGATCTATCCCGTGAGAAAGATCGATTTCACATTCGTCGTCGCTGGCGGGCAGGCTTCCACCATGCCGCTGGTACCACGACATCTCGTCCACTTCGCCGCCGCCGTGCTGCGCAGCCCGGTCACCGTAGGCGCCCTGGCGCCGAGCTCCCCGCACCTGGCGTCCCGGCTGGCCGCCGTGGTGCCCTGGTTCGGGGAGCCGGTCGTGGTCGAGCTCGGCCCGGGCACCGGGTCGGTCACCGCCGCTATCGAGCATCGGCTCGCCGGCCGGGGACGGCATGTGGCGGTCGAGATCGACCTGGTCCTGGCCAAGTACCTGAGCGCCAAGTACCCCGATGTCGAGGTCCTGGTCGGGAATGCGGCCACGCTGGAGCAGCTGCTCGCCGAGCACCAGGTGCCCGCAGCGGACGCCGTGATCAGCGGGCTGCCCTGGTCACTGATCGATGCGGGCGCTCAGCGCGCGATCATCGACGCGACGGTGCGCTCGCTGCGGCCAAGGGGTTGTTTCACCACCTTCGCTTACGCACACGCGCTGCCGATGCCCCGGGGGCGCCAGTTCCGCGGGCTGCTCGGTGAGGTGTTCGCCGAGGTGCTGACCACCCGCACGGTCTGGTGGAACCTGCCTCCCGCGGTGACCTATGTCTGTCGGCGGCCGCATCCGATCCGATCGTGAACTGGCAGCTGCGCGGCCGCGTACGCTACACCGCCGGTCCGACATTCCGCCTAGCCCGCCGCAGCCTGATGGGGTAGTAGTCCACACCCATGCCGCAGTCCACAGCCGGCCGGGACGTGACTGTCCCCGGCGGCGCTGCGGGAGGAGTGTTCGACGGCATGAGCGCACCTGCGGCCGGCCGTATCCGGCTCTCTGACCCGGCGGAGCTGATCGCCGCCGTACCGCACCTGCTGGGCTTCCACCCGCGTGACTCCGTGGTCCTGATGGCGATGCACGGCAAACGGCTGGGTGTGACCCTGCGGGCCGATCTGGTCGGCACCGACCAAGCGCCGCTGCTGGCTGAGCAGCTGCTGCTGCCGATCGCTCAACAGCGGCCCACCGGCGTCGCGCTGGTCGTGATCGGGGGTGATCGCACCCCAAACGGGGATCCCCCGCACCGCGCGGTGGTGGACGCCCTCGACGACGTGCTCGCCGGTGCCGGGCTCCCGGTGGTCCACGCGGCCTGGACGTCGCACACCGTGGCCGGTGCGCCGTGGCGCTGCTACGACGATCCGCTGTGTGCCGGCACGGTTCCCGATCCTGCGGCTAGCCCGCTGGCGGCCGCGACGGTCGCCGCGGGTGTGGTGACCTTCGGTAGCCGCGAGGAAATGGCCGCCCTGCTGACCGGGGAGGACCCCGCGGCCCTGCAACGCCGGGCGGCGCTGCTGGACGCCGCCGACGCCGACCACCCGATGAGCCCCGAACTGATCACCCGACGGCTCGCGCAGCTGGCGGAACTGCACCGGGCGGCGGCGGCAGGCGATGTCGTGCTGAGCGACAGCGCCGTCGCCGAAGTCGCCTCCGCGCTGTGTGACCACCGGGTCCGGGATGCCTGCCTGCCCTGGTGCACCGGATCCGGCGCGGTCGCCGCCGAGCGGCTCTGGCTGGCGCTCGTCCGGGCGACCCCGGCACCGGAGCGGGCCGAACCCGCGGCACTGCTGGCGCTGGTCACCTACCTCCGCGGGGACGGCGCGCTGGCCAGCGTCGCGTTGGACGCGGCGCTGCAGGCCTGCCCGGAGCACTCCCTGTCCGGGTTGCTGCGGGCCGCGCTGGAGGGAGGACTGCCACCGGAGGTGTTGCGTACTGTCGCGACGGACGCGGCTGCGGCTGTCGCGCGACGCTCCCGCAGCAACCGCAAGCGACGGTCGCGACGGCAGCGATGAGCGGATCAGCCAGCCGCGCGGGCGAAGTCCCAGGCGTCGGCCACGATCGCCGCCAGCTCGGCCCGCTCCGGTTTCCAGCCCAGCTCGCAGCGCGCCCGATCGCTGGAGGCGATGAGCACCGCCGGGTCGCCCGGCCGCCGCGCTGCGACCTGCGCCGGGATGGGGTGCCCGGTGACCTGCCGACAGGTGTCCACGACCTGCTGCACCGAGAAACCAGTGCCGTTGCCCAGGTTGTAGATCCGATGTTCGCCGGGCACCGCCCGCTCAAGGGCCCGCTCATGGGCGTCGGCGAGGTCGGCCACATGAATGTAGTCACGGATGCAGGTGCCATCCGGTGTGGGCCAGTCCGCCCCGAACACCATGATCTTCTCGCGGCGGCCGAGGGCGACCTGCAATACCAGCGGGATGAGATGGGTCTCGACAGTATGCCGCTCGCCGTACCGGCCGT
The DNA here is from genome assembly GCA_050699815.1 of Pseudonocardiaceae bacterium. Lineage (GTDB taxonomy): Bacteria > Actinomycetota > Actinomycetes > Mycobacteriales > Pseudonocardiaceae. The sequence continues at coordinate 4,579 of JBOHFT010000055.1, forward strand.
AGGCGCCGGCGACGTTGAAGTACCGCAAGCTCACCGCGGCGATGCCGTGCGCGGTGGCGTAGGAGCCGATAGCGTGGTCGATCGCCAGCTTCGTCGCGCCGTAGGGACTGGTTGGCGCAGTGGCCGCATCCTCGGTGATCGGCACCGACGCGGGCTCCCCGTAGGTGGCCGCGGTGGAAGAGAACACCAGCCGCGGAGTCCCGTGCTCGCGCATCGCCTCCAGCAACCGCACCGAGGCCACCACGTTGCCCAGCCAGTAGCGCTGCGGCGCTGCCATCGATTCCGCGACCAAAGACCGGGCCGCGAAATGCAGCACGCCGTCGAAACCCGCGGCCAACACCGTCGCGGCGTCCTCGACCGCGCCCTCGACGAACCGGCAGCCGGCCGGCACCGCGTCCGCGTGTCCGGTGGACAGGTCATCCAAGACCACGACATCGTGGCCGACCTCCACCAGCCGCGCGGCGCAGACACTGCCGATGTAGCCCGCGCCGCCGGTGACCAGCAGCCGCATCCGGTTCGGTCGGATCACCGTCGGCGGGCCAGCACCGCATGCGCGAGCACGCCGTCCACCTCGACCGTGGACCCACCGCCGGACAGCACCACCGGATGGCCTGCCCGAGCCAGGGCGGCCACCTGCACCACGTTGCCGGGCACCGCGTCGACCCGGTACAGGTCCGCCATCAGGGCCGGGTCAAGCTGCACGTGCTCGGCGATACGCCGCACTTCCACCCTGCCGCCACCGCGCCGGGCCACCTCATCCAGGCGGACCAGATCGGGTTCTACCGGGGTGGCAGGCTCCCCGACCCCGAGCTCGTCCAGACCCGGGATCGGGTTGCCGTACGGGGACGTGGTCGGGTTGCCCAGCAGCGCGTAGAGCTTGCGTTCCACCGCGTCGCTCATCACGTGCTCCCAGCGGCAGGCCTCGGTATGCACCTGCTCCCACTCCAGCCCGATCACGTCGACCAGCAGACGCTCGGCCAGCCGGTGCTTGCGCATCACGGACGTGGCCCGGTTACGGCCCGCCGCCGTCAGCTCGAGGCGCCGGTCGTCGGCCACTGTCAGCAGGCCGTCCCGCTCCATCCGAGCCACTGTCTGGCTGACGGTGGGCCCGCTTTGCGCGAGGCGCTCGGCGATCCGCGCCCGCAGCGGGACCACGCCTTCCTCCTCGAGCTCGAAGATGGTGCGCAGATACATCTCGGTGGTGTCGATGAGATCGTTCACACCAGTCTCCCTCGGTTGACTGCCATGGTAATGGTCGGCCGGAGGCGCTGCGGAGTAGTAGCCGGCAGCGACAGGCATGATGGGCGGTATGTATCCGTTGATCACACCTGCCCAGTTGGCGGCCCTGCTGGCCGGCCCCGAACCGCCCACCGTGGCGGACGTGCGGTGGTCACTCACCGGCTCAGCCGGTCGGGTCGACTACCGGGCCGGCCACGTACCTGGGGCGATCTTTCTCGACGTGAACACCGACCTGTCCGGGCCGCCTGGCCAGGGCGGACGGCACCCCCTGCCGTACCCGGCAGCGCTGCAGGCCACCCTGCGCATCGCCGGGATTCGCGCGACGGCACCGGTGATCGCCTACGACGCGGCGGACGGATCGGTGGCGGCCCGGTTGTGGTGGCTGCTGCGCTGGGCGGGACACTCCGCGGTCGCAGTGCTCGACGGGGGGATGGCGGCGTGGCGAGCGGCTGGGTTGCCGGTGACTGCCGACGTGCCCGAACCCCGAGTCGGCACGATCACGGTGCGGCCTGGCGCAATGCCGGTGCTCGACGCGGCGCAAGCCGCCGCGCTGGCCCGCCACGGTGTGCTGCTCGACGCCCGAGCGGCGGCCCGCTACCGCGGGGAGACCGAGCCGGTGGACCCGCGGGCCGGCCACGTGCCGGGTGCGTCCAACGCACCGTTCAGCGAGCTGACCAACGCGCAGGGCCGCTGGCTACCGCCGCCCCGGCTGCGCGAGCTTGCGCAGCGATGGGGGGCCGCTGGTACTGACGTGGGTGTGTACTGCGGTTCCGGGATCAACGCGTGTGCGTTGGTGCTCGGACTCGAGCTCGCTGGGGTCACCACCCCCGAACGCCCGGCGGCGCTCTACGCCGGGTCGTGGTCGCAGTGGTGCACCGACCCGCATCGCCTGGTGGCCACCGGCCCGAAGCCCGGATAGCGTCCGGGTCCGGAAAGCACCGGAGCAACCAGCCGGTAGCGTCCTGGGCCATGAGCCCTCCCCCCGCGGCGGTCGTCTGGGATGAGGCTTTCCTGGGTTACGACCTCGGTGGGCGCCACCCGCTGGATCCCGTCCGGCTGGACCTCACCATCCGGTTAGCCCGCTCGCTGGGTGTCCTGGATGGCGTTTCGCCGCTGGTCCCGGTGCAGGCGACGGACGACGAGCTGCGCACGGTGCACTCTGATGACTACCTCACCGCCGTCAAGCAGGCGCCGCGCGGATACCTCGGGCACGGTCTGGGCACCTCGGACAACCCGGTCTTCGCTCGCATGCACGAGGCCTCGGCGCTGGTCGCTGGCGGCTCGCTGCTCGCCGCCGACGAGATCCTCGCCGGCCGCGTGCTGCGTGCGGCGAACATCGCCGGCGGGCTGCACCACGCGATGCGCAACCGCGCCTCGGGCTTCTGCATCTACAACGACTGCGCAGTGGCGATCCGCCGGCTGCTCGACGGTGGGGTGTCTCGGGTGGCCTACGTCGATATCGATGTGCACCACGGCGACGGCGTGCAGGAAGCCTTCGTCGATGACCCTCGGGTGCTCACCATCTCGCTGCACCAGCACCCGGTCACGCTCTGGCCGGGCACCGGGCACTCCACCGAGATCGGGGCCCCCGGCGCCGAGGGTTCGGCGGTCAACGTGCCGCTTCCACCGGGCACCAGCGACGACGGGTGGTTGCGGGCGTTCCATGCGGTGGTGCCTGCCCTGCTGCGGACGTTCCAGCCCGAGGTGCTGGTGACCCAGCATGGGGCGGACACGCACGCCGAAGACCCGCTTGCGGACTTAGCGCTGTCGGTGGACGGCCAGCGGGCCGCGCACCGCGCGCTGGCCGATCTGGCCGACACGACGGCCGGCGGGCGCTGGCTGGCCCTGGGCGGGGGCGGGTACTCCTTGTTCCGGGTCGTGCCGCGCTCATGGACACATCTGCTGGCCACCCTGCTTGACCGCGAGGTGGACCCGAACACCCCGGTGCCCGCCGACTGGGTGGCCCACACCGCCACCGTGGCCCGCGGCACGCAGCTGCCCACGTCGATGACCGACGGCACCGAGCCCTCTTGGGCGCCGTGGGACGGCGCTGGTGACAGCGCGCTGGACCGGGCGATCCGGGAGACCCGGCGCGCGGTCTTCCCGCTGCACGGCCTGGATCCCGACGATCCCCAGCTCTGACAGCACATAGTGCCACTGCCGCAGTCGCGACCGGTGACAAAAGTCGGAAGGCCGGGCCCCCGACGAGCCCGACCTTCCGGGGCGCGCGACATGCCTGCGGGTTGACCGCCCCAGTCGCGTGGTCTGCATCACGGTTTAGTCACGTTTTACTGACAGTGCCCGTCGCGGCCCGCGCCGTCAATGCCGCCATTCGAGCGGTCACGCACTGAAGTTGCGGGAGGTCAGCTGGCGTAGGCCCGCAGCCGCTCCGCACGATCCCCATGGCGCAGTTTGGCCATGACCTCGCGCTCGATCTGACGCACCCGCTCGCGGGAGAGCCCGAAGCGCTTCCCAATCTGATCCAGCGTGTGCGGCTGACCGTCGTCGAGGCCGTAGCGCAGCCGGATGACCTTCTGCTCCCGGTCTTCCAGAGTGGCCAGTACCCGGCGCAGGTCATCCTGGAGCAACCCAGAGATCACCGCGGCCTCCGCGTCGGTTGCCTCGGCGTCCTCGATGAAGTCCCCCAGGGGGGCCTCCTCCTCGGCGCCGACCGGCATGTCCAGGCTTACCGGGTCCCGGGAGTGCTCCAGCAGATCGGCCACCTTCTCCACCGCGATACCGGACTCGTCGGCCATCTCCTGGTGGGTGGCCTCCCGGCCCAGCCGCTGGTGCAGGTCCCGCTTGATCCGGGCCAGCTTGTTCACCTGCTCCACAAGGTGCACCGGAAGCCGGATAGTGCGCCCCTGGTCGGCCATGCCACGGGTGATGGCCTGCCGGATCCACCAGGTGGCATAGGTGGAGAACTTGAAGCCCTTGGTGTAGTCGAACTTTTCCACCGCTCGGATCAAACCCAGATTGCCTTCCTGGATCAGGTCCAGCAGCGGCATTCCGCGGCCGGTATAGCGCTTGGCCAGCGACACCACCAGCCGTAGGTTCGCCCCCAGCAGGTGGTCCTTGGCCTTGTGGCCGTCCTCCACCAGGCATGTCAGGTCGGCCCGCCGGGTGGGCGACAGGCGCGTCGCGGTGTCGAGCATGTGCCGGGCGAACACGCCGGCCTCGATCCGCTTGGCCAGCTCGACCTCCTGCTGCGCGCTGAGCAGTGCCGTGCGCCCGATACCGTTGAGGTAGACCCGAACCAGGTCGGCTGCCGGGCTCTGCGCGTCGAGGTCTGCCTCGGCACCGGGGTCCCGTTCCATGGTGATCTGCGCGGCGGTCATCAGGTTCCTTCCTGCGACGGGTCCTCGTGTCGGCCCCGGTGCGCTACCGAGTCGGCGCGCGACGCTGCGCGAGTCTGCCGACGGGTACCCGCAGCGATGACCTTTACAACGTCGGGAACCCGGTTTCCGTTCCCGGGCCCTCGTCCGGCACGACGAACGAGGGCCCGGCGAAGTGCCGGATTCGCTGGACCCTTAGCCACTTCTCAGGTTGGTAGCCGGGTGCGGCCCCGATTGCCTGGGTTGGTAGCTCTTGAAGGGCGTCACACGTCGAGGAGCACGGTGACCCGGCTCACTACCGCTCTCATCGTGCCTCGGCCCACCAACGTGATACACCGCCGTCGTCCCCCGCGCAGTAGCCTATCGATGCACCCCGTACTGCTGAGGAGGCCGCCGGTGAGCTTGATGTTGAGCCAGGACGTATCAGCGGATGCGCTGCTGGAGCGGGACCCGCTGGCCTTGCTCCTGGCGGTGCTTCTCGATCAGCAAGTGCCGATGGAGCGGGCGTTCGCGGCGCCCTATGAGCTGCAGCAGCGCTTGGGCCACGACCTCGACGCTCACGAACTGGCCAACTATGACCCGGACGCGCTGGCGGAGCTGTTCGCGACACAGCCGGCGTTGCACCGGTACCCCAAGGCGATGGCCGGGCGGGTGCAGCAGATCTGTCAGGCACTGCTCGAGCGCTACGACGGCGATGTGACAGGTTTGTGGCAGGACGTCCCAGACGCGCACGAGCTGCTCGACCGGCTGGTCGCACTGCCCGGCTACGCGATCCAGAAAGCGCAGATCTTCGTGGCGCTTCTCGGCAAGCAGCGTGGGGTGCGACCGCAGGGATGGCGGGAGGTAGCAGGCCCCTACGGCGACGAGGGCGTCTACCGGTCGGTCGCCGATGTGACCGACGCCGAGTCGCTGGCCAAGGTTCGGGAGCACAAGCAGCAGATGAAGGCGGCTGCCAAGGGGAAGAGGTAGGGGACCGAGCAGCAAGGCGGGAGGTGATCGCATGCGGGACCGTCATGAGCACGGCCGCCGACCGCACGACGCCCCGGTGCTCATCACAGCGGCGGAACCGTCTTACGCCGAGCAGTACGCCACCCGCCGGCGCAAGTACGCGATCCTGATGTCGGCCCGCATCCCGTGCCTTGTCCTGGCCGGTGTGTTCTACCAGACCTGGTGGCTCGCTCTGGCCTTCGTCGCGCTCTCCGTGCCGCTGCCCTGGATGGCGGTGCTCATCGCCAACGACCGCGCCCCGCGCAAGGCCGAGCAGGTCAACAGCCTGCGACACGCCCCCCGCGGCCGCGAGCTGGAGCCCCGCGACCACACCATCATCGACGGCTGACCGTCATGGACGCTTGCCGCCAGTGCCGCAGCGCTGACGAACCGCTAACGGGGATGCTGTCGCAGTGCGAGCCACGTGCGGCATCATGGACGGTGTGAGCACGCTGACCCAAACACTGCCTGATGTCGACACCCGCCCGGAGGGGACTGACACCACCGGCGACGACACCCCCAAGATGTTCCACTACGTGCGCAAGAACAAGATCGCCGAAAGCGCGGTGATGGGCACGCGCGTGGTGGCCCTGTGCGGTGAGACGTTCCCGGTGACCCGCTCACCCAAGCCCGGCTCCCCGGTGTGCCCAGAGTGCAAGGAGATCTACGAGTCCCTGCCCAAGGGCGGCACCGCCGCCTGACCCGCCCCGGATCGCGCAAGCGGGTCTGGGGCGGCGACGGTGCACCCGGGATCACTCAGCGGCTGAGCGCGAGGGGGTCGGCGCAGGACCGGTGACGCGGCCGTCCCGGCCAGGCTGGGGCTGCGCGCGGTCGCTGTGGGTGTGCGCCCGCGCCGCGAAGCGAGCCATCTCCCGCCGCCGCTCCCGGCGGCGATCCCGTTTTGTCGGGTGGGCGGGCCAGAGTTCCTCGATCGCGCTGTTGAACTCGGCACCGAGCACGATCGCCATCGCGATGAAGAACGAGAACAGCAGGTACGCGATCGGGGCGGCCAGCGCCCCATAGGTGTAGCCGGTGACGGACACCGACGCGATGTAGAGCCGCAGTCCGCTGCTGGTGACCAGGAACACCGCCATCGCCAGCAGGGCACCGGGCAGCCCGCGGTGCCACGGCAGCTTCTTGGGTAGCACCACCTTGTACAGCGTGGCCAGGCCGAGCATCAGCAGCACCCCGAGCCCGGGGTAGTAGAAGATGCCGACCAGCTGGACCAGCGTGGGTCGCACCGCCTCGGGGAACAGCTGGGGGATCAGATCCGGGCCCAGCGCTGTCAGCGGCAGCACGAACACTGATCCGATCAGCGCGACCACGTAAAGCAGCAGTGCGAAGATCCGCTGCCACACTGGGTGGCGCACGGTGTACTGTTGGTAGGCGGCGGTGATCGAGTCCACCAGGGATGCCAGCGCCGACGAACCGGCCCACAGGGAGAGCACGAATCCGACCGAGACGATGCTGGTCCGCCCCTGGGTGAGGATGTCGGCCACCGTTGGACGGATGATCTGATCGACCACATCAGCGCTGAACACCGTCGTGCTGAACCGTACGATCTCCCGCTGCGCCGCGTCGACTGCGGCCGGGCCAAACCAGCTCGCGACGAATCCGAGGCTGCCCAGCAGCCCCAGCAGCAGCGGTGGCAGCGACAGCGTCATCCAGAACGCAGTCTGAGCCGACATCGAGACGAAGCTGTCGTCCCAGGCCTTGACAGCGGTCCGGGCGATCAGGCGCAGCGGACCGCGCCGGGTCGGCTGGTCGGTGTCGCGCTCGGCAGAGGCATTCATGTCGCCTCCCAGGATGGTCCATTCGCCGGCGGGCGTGCGGCGCGACCCGCCCGGCAGGTACCGTGCGCGAGCGCTTGTGAGTGGCAATCAGTGCCCTGGCACTGATTGCCACTCACAAGTCACGACCGAAGGGAGTGCGTCGTCCGCCGTGTCCCGCCCCGCCGAGACCGCTGCCGTTGCCGCGCCCTCGGGCCGTCCGCTGCGTGCCTGGCAGCGCCGGGCGCTGGCCCGTTACCTGGCTCGTTCGCCACAGGACTTCCTCGCGGTCGCCACGCCGGGAGCCGGTAAGACGACCTTCGCTTTGCGGGTGGCAGCCGAGCTGCTGGCCGACCGGACCGTGCACGCGGTGACCGTGGTCACCCCCACCGAGCACCTCAAGCACCAGTGGGCGGCAGCAGCCGCCGAGGTGGGTCTGGCACTGGACCCGGAGTTCCGCAACACCGTGGGTGCCACCTCACGCGACTACCGCGGCGTCGCGGTCACCTACGCGCAGGTTGCCGCGCACCCGACGCTGCACCGGGTGCGCACCGAGGGACGCCGCACCCTGGTGGTGCTCGACGAGATCCACCACGCCGGGGACGCCAAGAGCTGGGGCGAGGGGGTGCGGGAGGCGTTCACCCCGGCAGTGCGCCGGCTGGCGCTGACCGGCACCCCGTTCCGCAGCGACGACACGCCGATTCCCTTCATCAGCTACGAACCGGATGCCGACGGCGCCCTGCGCTCCGCCGCGGACTACTCCTACGGCTACCCCGAGGCGCTGGCCGACGGGGTGGTGCGGCCGGTGGTGTTCCTGGCCTACTCCGGTGAGGCCCGCTGGCGGACCAGCGCGGGGGAGGAGTACTCGGCGCGGCTGGGGGAGCCGCTGACCGCGGAGCACGCCACCCGGGCCTGGCGCACCGCGCTGGACCCGGCCGGTGACTGGGTCCGTGCGGTGCTCACCGCCGCGGATACCCGGCTGGCCCAGCTACGCGGCGGCGGCCTGCCCGACGCGGCCGGCCTGGTGATCGCCACTGACCACACCGCCGCTCGGGCCTACGCGGGGATCCTGCGGCAGATCACCGGTCGGCAGCCGGTGCTGGTGCTGTCCGACGACCCGTCCGCCTCCGGGCGGATCGCCACGTTCGCCGCCTCCGATGAGCGCTGGCTGGTCGCGGTCCGGATGGTGTCCGAGGGCGTCGACGTGCCCCGGTTGGCCGTCGGGGTGTATGCGACGTCGGCGGCCACTCCACTGTACTTCGCTCAGGCGGTGGGCCGGTTCGTCCGGGCCAGGCAGCCCGGCGAGACCGCCACGGTGTTCCTGCCCAGCGTGCCGGTGCTGCTGGGGCTGGCCAGCGAATTGGAGAAGCAGCGCGATCACGTGCTCGGGGCGCCGCACCGGGCGCAGGAGGGCTGGGACGACGAGCTGCTCGCGCAGGCCAATGCGCAGCGCGATGAGCCCGGCGAGCAGGAGCGCGGGTTCACCGCGCTGGGTGCCGACGCCGAACTGGACCAGGTGATCTACGATGGCTCCTCGTTCGGCACGGCGGCGTTCGCCACCACCGAGGACGAGCAGGACTACCTCGGGCTGCCGGGGCTGCTGGAGCCCGACCAGATGCGGGCGCTGCTGCGGCGCCGCCAGGAGCAGCAGCTGGACCGGGCCACCGCGCGCTCGTCGTCAGCGACGGCCCCCGCCCCGCCAGCGTCGGCTCGGCCGGCGACGGTGCGGGAACGCCTCGCGCAGCTGCGCCGGGAGCTCAACACCCTGGTCGCGATGGCGCACCACCGCACCGGCCGGCCGCACGGCGCGATCCACCAGGAGGTCCGCACCGCGTGCGGCGGCCCAGCCACCGCGACGGCCACCGCCGACCAGCTCGAGGAACGAATCGCCTACCTGCGCTCCCAGTAGGCGGCGGGTCGCAGCTACGGCACGGAGATCGGGCAACGGGGACCGGGAACTGCGGCAAGTCGCCGGTCGGTCGTGACGAGGCAGACCCCGAGGTGCTCGGCCGCAGCGACGTAGGCCGCGTCGTAGCCGGACAGATTGGCACGCAGTTCCCACATCCGGTCAAGCAGTGGCGCGGTTGTCAGACTGCTCAACGCCGTCGCGGATCTCGCAGCCGGTCGCTGAAAGCCGATCCGAGGGCGGCACCCGGTCAGGTGCGACGCCACGTCAGACGTCCTCGGCCTGGATATCCGCAGCGAGCTCCTTGAGTTTCAGGGAGTGCTTGCGAGCGTGGTGGTGGCAGAACAGCAGTTCTCCACCTGAGGGCAGGACTGCCCGGACGCGCGCGGCGGCGCCGCACCGGTCACAACGGTCGGAAGCGGTCAACTCTGGGCGGGTGAGCGTGCTGGTCATGCTTCTCCCTCCGTCCTGGTTCGGTCTGCTACGACCGGACCGGGTCGAACCGGCTGTGGGTATCTCACGGGATCGACCCGTCGACCTTGAGATCGGATCCCAAGGCCTCACTGTTGCAGACGAACGCCGTCCGCGTGGTGTTCCCGAATCCGTGGTGTTCGGCGAACCCCGTGACGACGACGTTACGTGTTTCACCTAGGTACCGCACCCCTCCACCGGGCGCAAGGGTTGAGGTGCTGGACACGCGGATCACACCGGTATGCCCCCCACCGCGCTAGCCTGATCGCCACCGTGATGAAGGCGCGAGCGGCAGGAGGACGGGCATGGCCGATGCGGGCGCGCTGGCCTTGGAGCTGGCGGCCAACGGCGTTGTCGGGGTGACCATCACGTGGGCGGACAACAACGGGATCCCGCGCTCGCGCACCGTGCCCGTCGATTCGTTACCCCAGGTGGCCAAGCGCGGGGTGGGGATCAGCACGCTGTTCGCGGTGTTCGACACCCACGACGCGATCACCTTCGCCCACCCGGGCCTGTCCACCCCGTCTGGCGACATCCGGCTGATACCCCAGCTGAGCGGGCTGACTCGGCTCGCTGGGCAGCGCGCGCTGGCCTGGGTGCCTGGGCGGCAGGTCGCGGCGGATGGCTCACCCTGGCCCTACGACCAGCGCACCGTTCTCGAAGCCCAGGTCCGCGCTGCCGCCGCCGAAGGGCTGGAGATCAGGGCCGGCTACGAGATGGAGTTCGTGCTCACCCAGGCCGGCGACGCTGGTGACTTCGGGGGGGAGCTTCGGCTGGCGCACCAGGGCCCCGCTTACAGCCCGCACGCCCTGCTGGCAGTGGACGAGTTTGTGGCCGACGTGCTGGCCGACCTGGCAGCCAACGGTGTGCCGGTCTACCAGCTGCATGCCGAATACGGGCCGGCTCAGCTTGAGCTGAGCATCGTCGCGTCCGACCCGGTCACCGCCGCCGACCGGCAGCTGCTGGCGCGCCAGACCATCCATGCCGCGGCGAGGGCGCATGGCCTGCGGGCCTGCTTCGCGCCGCTGTTCACGGCTGCGGGTATGGGCAACGGCTGGCACCTGCACACCTCGGTCTGGCAAAACCGGCGCAACCTGCTGGCCGGCAGCGGAACTGCTGGCCAGCGCCCGGGGCCGGACGGCGTCGGCTGGCTGGGTGGGCTGCTGCGGGACCTGCCCGCGCTGGCCGCGATCACCGCACCGAGTGTGCTGTCACTGACCCGGCTGCGCCCCGGCTACTTCGCCAGTGCCTACCAGTTCTGGGGCGTGGAGAACCGGGAGGCCCCACTGCGCTACATCCCCGGTTCGGAGCTGCTCGGCGCCGGGCACGCCAACGTCGAGCTCAAGGTCTCTGATGCCTCGGCCAACCCGTACCTGGCGCTGGCCGCAGTGATCGCCGCCGGTACGGCGGGGTTGCGCGACGGCACCGATCCCGGCGAGCCGATCCAGTCCGACCCGGGCGGGTGGAGCGAGCCGGATCGCGCCGCCCGCGGTCTGACCCGCCTGCCGACCACCCCCGCCGAGCAAGAAGCGGCGCTCACCGGTTCCCAGCGGCTCACCGCGGTGCTCGGTGGCCCGCTGCTCGGAGCATTCCTCGCAGTACGCCGATCGGATGCAGCATGGGCCGCCGACCGCTCCCTGGATGACGTCGTAGCCGCCCACCGCTGGCGCTACTGATCCTCTGGCGCACCGCATTCAGCGGGCTCAGCGGGGCTATTCGACCCGTCTTCACCCCGCTGAGCCCGCTGAATGCGCGCCCTACGCTTCGCGTGGGCGCCAGGCTTGGAGGAGTGCCTCGGGCAGGCCCCACCAGCCTAGGGGGGTGAGGCGCTCGCGATCGTCTATGGCACCGAGCAATCGCCACAGCTCCACGACGGGCATGAACCACCCGGCCAGTACGTCGAGGTCGTCGTCTTCGTCGAGGTCATCGAGGTCGTCATCATCATCGAGGTCGTCGCCCGAACCTGCCGCGAACCTGGCGAGGTCCTCGGCGGAGGCGTCGGTTCCTGGACCACCGCGCGCGAGGGCCGCAACCGTCTCCAGCCACTCCTCGTGATCGAGAGCGATCGCGGAGAACCCGTCTTCGAGGCGGCCCTCGGGCGGCTCGTTCACCGGATTGACGACACCCGCAGCCAGCGCGAGCCACAGTTCGGCGTCGTCGGAGGGCAGGTCGCTCGGATCGACTCCACCGCTGGCGCTGAGCAGGTCGGCCGGCCACCCCCCGCGCGGGAGAGCGGTCCGCAGGACCCGGCAGGCTGCCTGCAGCTCGGCGTCCGGCCGGGGACGCTCGCCGAGTTCGGCGAGGAGTTCCCGCAGCTCCGCTGAGGCGGCCTCCTCGGCGGCGTCCCACTCGGCGAAGAAGTCTTCGTCCGCCTCGTCGAGCAGCTCGGTCATCGGCACCCGGCCGTCGGGCAGCGGCGAGGTCATCCAGCGTTCCTGCAGTTCCCGGTACTGGCGCATCGGGGCCGGGTCGTCGGCGAGCAGCCGGTCGGGGTCGATGTCGCCCGCCGCCAGGCGCTCCTCGAGGTGCGTGACGAGCAGGGCATGCAGCTCCAGCGCGAGCGGCGTGCGTGCTGGTTCGTCCTCCCACACGTGCAACCCGATGATCGCAGTCGGTTCGGTCCCGGTCGCCTCGAGCCAGCCGTGCACCTCGCCGACCGTGGCCGCACCGTGGGCGATCCGTCCGAGGACGGACTCGGCGGACTCCCAGAACAGGGCCGAGAACGGGTTACGCGCAGCGAGCAGCTCGCGGCGCACCGCGGGCATTGCCGACAGCGCTTGCACCGCGGGCACGCTGAGCAGTAGACGGGCCACGTCACGCCGGGTGAGTTCGCCCGGTGGGCGGTGCGCGTGCGCGAGGAGGTCCCCTCCGTCGATTGTCACGCGCTGATGCTAGGGGGCAGCCGTGTGTTCGCCCTCGCCGAGGGCGCTGTCTCAGTTGCTGGGTCCAGGTGCCGGGCAGGCTCCAGCGCCGGTCACCCGAATGGTCTTCGGTTGGGTGTGGGAACCTCACACCGTGAGAGTGCCCGGTTGCACAGCGCTAGTGTTACTGGCAACCAACACAGGGCCGCCGATACTGGGCGACAACACCGAGCGACCGATACCGACGTAGGGAACGACGCCGAGATGAAACGTGCGCATGCGCTGTCTGTCGGGCTGGCCCTCACCGCGGTGGCGTCAGCCACGCTCGCCTGCACGTCAGTGACGGGCAACACAGCTCGGCAGGGACCAGCGGGCACGGTGGTGCCGGGGTTGGAACGGTTCTACGGCCAGGAGCTGTCATGGGCTGACTGCTCGGAGTTCGCCACCACCCCACGTGACCAGAAGACCTACGCCGATCCTGGCTTGCAGTGCGCCTACCTTGACGTGCCGCTGGACTACACCAAACCGGCCGATCGGGTCATCCAGGTGGGCCTGCTGCGTCGGCCCGCGTCGGACCCGGCGCAGCGCATCGGCTCGCTGGTGATCAACCCGGGTGGGCCCGGTGGGTCGGGGATGAGTGCCGCGGCCAGCCTCGCCGACCAGATCAGCAACAATGAGCTGGGACAACGTTTCGATTTCGTGGGTTTCGACCCGCGCGGTGTCGGTTCCAGCAAACCGCAGGTTGTGTGCCGGACCCCCCAAGAACGCGACGCCGAGCGCTTGATGAACCTGAACGTCGACACCTCACCGGAGGGGGTAGCGCGGACGGAGAATCAGGAAAAGGCTGCCAACGCCGGATGTGTCAGCCGCACCGGAACCGACGTGCTCGCCAACGTCGGCACCCGCGAGGTGATCCGTGACATGGATATCCTGCGATCCGCCCTCGGTGATGCCAAATTGACTTATCTGGGCTATTCCTACGGTACCCGGATCGGGACCAAATACGCCGAAAATTTCCCCGGCAATGTCCGCGCGATGATCCTCGATGGTGCCCTCGATCCAGCCCAGGATCAGGTCTCCCAGCTTATCGACCAGGGCCGAGGATTCCAAAAAGCCTTCGACGCGTTCGCGGCGTGGTGCGCGGATCGCCCTGATTGCGCTGTGGGGCAGGGCAAGAACCAGGCGTCAAGCAACTTCCAGGCCCGGGTCCGCCCGCTGATCACCCAGCCGGTAGGTGTGCCCGATGGGCGCACGATGTCGTACACTGATGCCACGATCGGCGTCGTCCAAGCGCTGTACCTCTCCGACCTCTGGCCAGTGCTGAACCGTGGTCTGCTGGAACTTGCCCAGGGCAAGGGGGACACGCTCATGCGTCTCGCCGACACGTATTACGGACGCTCGGCGGATGGCACCTACTCCACGCAGCTGGACGCCTTCCAGGCCGTCCTGTGCGTCGACAATCCGGCCGTCAAAGACCCGAATGTGGCCCGTGATGTCGATGCCCAGTACCGGCGCGCAGCCCCGTTCCTTGACACCGGGCTAGCACCTTCTCCATCCCTTGACAACTGCGGTTTCTGGCCTGTGCCGCCCACCGGTGGGCCCGGCGAACCGAAGGTCACCGGGCTGGCACCAGTAGTGGTGATTTCCACAACGCAGGATCCGGCCACCCCCTACCAGGCGGGGGTCAATCTCGCCGACGATCTCAAGGCGCGTCTGCTGACCTTCGTAGGCACCCAGCACACCGTCTTCTTGCAAGGCAACAGCTGCGTCGATCGTGCCGGGATTGACTATCTCACCAACCTGACCCTTCCCTCCGAAGGAATCCGCTGCCAAGCAGCGAGTTGAGAGTTGCGTGCGCGCACCCCTTCCGAGCGGATCTTCGCGCAGCGTGACGATGTCGGCCGCGTTACCCCGGGCTGTGGGCCACGAACGATCGCGGGGCCGCCTGCGGCGTTGTGTCGGCGGGGCATCCTGCTCGGCGCCGGGATGCTGAGCCGGGTGTAGCCCACACCGCAGGTCGGGCTTTTCGCCACGGCGGTCATGGCCGCCATCGCCCCGCAGCCAGGGCCTCTGACCTGCCCCTGGACGTACTCGCCGTGCGCTGCGCCAGGCCCGATCGGCGATCTCTGGAGAGAACGCGGTTGCAGGCAGCCGCCACGGAAGAGCATGCTTGGTCTCTGCAATTACTTGTATGAAGCAAGTACAGCGCACTGTCGCGGCGGCACCCACCGTGCTGGCCAAGCAGGAAGGACCTTGTTCATGACCACCACTGTGGCGGTGGGGCCTGGCCGCCACCGCGACTCACCGGGACCCGCGTCCGGAGTCTTCACCCACCGGCAGATCATGACGATTATCGGTGGATTGATGTTGGGGATCCTGCTGGCGGCGCTGGACCAGACGATCGTGTCCACAGCGATCCGCACTATCGCCGATGACCTGCATGGATTGAACCTGCAGGCATGGGCGACCACCGCCTACCTGATTACCGCGACGATTTCCACCCCGCTGTATGGCAAGCTGTCTGACCTCTACGGGCGCAAGCCTTTCTTCCGCGCCGCTATCTCGATCTTCATCATTGGGTCGGTGTTGTGCACGATCTCCACGTCGATGTATGAGCTGGCCGCCTTCCGCGCCGTCCAGGGGCTGGGCGCCGGGGGGTTGATAACCCTGGCGTTCGCGATCATCGGTGACATCGTGCCGCCGCGCGAGCGGGCCCGTTATCAGGGTTACTTCCTGGCCGTGTTCGCCACCGCGAGCGTGATCGGCCCGCTGGCAGGCGGTGCGTTCGCCGGGGTCGACTCGATCCTGGGGATTGCCGGATGGCGATGGGTGTTCCTGGTCAACGTCCCGATCGCCGCGGCCGCGCTGGTCGTGATGGCCAGGGTGCTCAACGTCCCGCACACCCGCCGCGAGCACCGCATCGACTGGCTGGGTGCCCTGGCGCTGACCGCCGGGGTGGTACCCGTTCTCCTGGTGGCCGAGCAGGGCCGGGTTTGGGGCTGGGATTCCGCCCCGGCGCTGGTCTGTTACGGGGTCACCGCAGTAGGCCTCGTCGGATTCGTCCTCGCCGAGCGACGGATCGGCGAGGACGCGCTGCTCCCGCTGCGGCTGTTCCGCAACAGCGCGTTCAGCGTGACGTCGGCCTCGGGCCTGATCGTCGGCACGGGCATGTTCGGCGGCCTCGTGCTCATACCGCTGTACCTGCAGATCGTCAAAGGAGCCGCACCCACCAAGGCCGGCCTGCTGCTGTTGCCGCTCATGGCGGGGATCGTGGTCGCCTCGGTGGTGTCCGGGCAGCTGACCTCCCGCACCGGCCGGTACAAGATCTTCCCCGTGGTGGGCACGGCGTTGATGACCGCTGCACTGCTGCTGCTGAGCCTCCGGCTGGGGGTCGACACCACCCTGTGGGAGATCGGCATCTACATGGCGCTGTTCGGCCTCGGGCTGGGCGGCTGCTTGCAGACACTGATCCTGGCCGCGCAGAATGAGGTGTCGGCCCGGGACATGGGCGTGGCCACCGCCTCAGCCACATTCTTCCGGCAGATGGGCGGCACTGTGGGTGTCGCGGTGTTCCTGTCGATCCTGTTCTCCACCGCCGGGAGCACCATCGCCGACGCGTTCCACACCATCGTCCCCACGCCGGAATTCCAGGCGGCGCTGGCCGACCCGGCCGTCCGCGCCAATCCCGCCAACGACGTCGTCCGGCAAGCCATCCAGGACGGCGGAGCCGACGGTGTCCTGCAAGATTCCTCATTCCTGCAGCACATCGACCCCCGGCTCGCCCGGCCGTTCCTCGTGGGCTTCTCCGACGCGATGGATCTGGTGTTCCTGGTCGCCGCCGGAGCCATGTTCCTCGCCTTTGTGATCCTGCTTTTCCTGAAGGAGATCCCACTGCGCAACCAGTCCGGTATCGAGGCCCTTGCCGCCGAGCTCGCCGTCGAATCAGACGGGGCAGCACCCATCACACCACCGGTCCTGGCCGATGTCGATCACCGGGTCAGACCGGTGATCGACAGATAGGTCACCCACAGCGGACACACCCCGCTCCCGGGGGCCGCCCCTTGCTATGCCCGCTGCTCCGGCACGTTGTCCGGGTGGGGCACGGCGATCACGTCGATATCGTCTACACCGGCGAAGTCCTCCGCGTTGCAGGTATAGTTGCAGGTATAGAGGGGCAGCTCATTGGCCACAGCGACGGCCGCGATCATCGCGTCAAAGGTTCGCGCTGTCGGTTTGCGGCCGGCACGACGCAGCGACGCCGCCACCCGGCCGAACGCTCTGGCTGCGGACACGTCGAAGGGCAGCGGGTCGAAATCCACCTCCGCTTGCTGCACATGCGCCTGCCGGGCCGCCTGCTCGGCCTCGGTGGCGGCGACGAGCGGGCCGACCGACAACTCGGCCAGCGTCACCGTTGAAATCAGGGGCTCCTCGGGAAGCGCCATCGGGTCGGTCAGTCGGGTCAGCACCATGACGGCGCTGGTGTCGAGCAGACCCTGGCGGGGTTGTGCCGTGATCACAACGACGGGTCGACGACTGCGTCGATGTCAGCCCGGAGCTCCCGCTTCTCCGGACGGTGTGTAGGCGGCGTCGGTCCGACCCGTGCCACGAGTGTTGCGCTAGATGCTGCCTCGCCACATAATGGGGTAGTCAAGGCACTAGCTGCGGAAGTGGGCCCGGTTCCTCTCCAGCTGGTTTGGGACGGGGTTCCGCGTCTCCGAAGGTCGTTACCGGTACAAGATCCGGGAGATCCGCGCCCGCCAGGTGCCTCAGGCTCCCGCGCACCAAGCGATCGCTTCTGCGACCCACAGCATCGGCTCACCGACTGGATCTTTGTGTGCGTAGGTCAGGTCGGACTTCCAACCCATGGCCACCAAAGCCTCACGAATGTACTTGCGGTCTCGGGCCTCGCTGCCCTCGATCTGTTCGATGGTCAACTCGATGACCCCGAGTCCGATGAGTTGTGGCACCAGCATCCGCCAACACTCCGACCGAGTGTCGGTCTGCCGCCCGCGCGCTGAAGTAGAGCGCGCGGATGTTCTCAGGCGCGGACTGGCTCACGATCAGCTGACGGTCACGGTCTCGCAGCTTCGAAAAGTGCGATCGTCGCTATTGGCGAGACTGGCCGAACCACCGACGTTCCACGTCCCCCGGCACGGGGTCTCGCATACCCGGCACTACTACCCGGACATGGCGCACCGCAGCGGCGCCACGAGCACAGACCGCACGCTGGACGCGTTCGCCGTGTTCGAACGCAACGCCGAACTCGGGGTGCACTGGCCATTCGAGCTGACCACGCCACAGCGGGCCGCGCTGGAGCGGTTGGCCGGTTCGATCCCGTACTTCGGCCGGGCCGACAGCCAGTGCGAGGGCTCCCTTCCCGCCGAGTGGGAGCCGGGACCACACGACACGTGGGTGCCGGTAGACGTGGCCGAGTCGGTCTCTGATACCCCGACGACGTCGGTGCTGGCACCGGAGCTGCCGCTGGGCCACCTGAGCCACTTCGGGCTCGGGCTCCTGGTACCGGACCCGGAGCGAGGAGACATGGACCCGCCGCTCTAGGACCGTCACTGCATACTTCCTGTACCGTGTGCTGCCCACTCGTGACCGACCGAAGGAGGCAACATGACCGCCCCTAAACCGTCGCCCGTTACGATTCCCGCGTCGCCCTCACCCAGCGGCTCCGTCGAATCAAACGATGTTGTAAGCATGTGCGCGCGGGGACTGGAGAAGACCCCAGTGGCGATCCGGGATGCGCTGGACCCTGCTCAGCGGGAGCGCTTCGAATCGGAGTACCGAGCAGCTCTCGCGCGTGCCGCGGAAACTCTCGATCTGGAGCCGATGCTCACACTGGTGCAGCGCACCTGGTGGGTGCGGGCGTTGATGTGCCTTAACCCAGAGATGCTCGACGGTGTGGCCTCCGACGTGAGCCGCGTTGCCGCAGGCGACGAGTCGATCCTCGCCGTTGTTGACCACGCAGGTGGTGATTGATGGGTTCGTACCGGGTCCGCTACGTCTCGTATGCTGACGAGCAGCTGCGCCAGCTACCCCGATCGCTGCGCGTCGCGTTCGACGCCAGGGTCCAAGACTAGACCGTTTCTAGCGCTTCCGGTTCGGATACCGCTCCCACAAAGCGAGATGACCCAGCAGCTCACCCTGAATCTGCCGCCGTACCACACAGGGAAACCGGTAACGGCGCCACACGCTGCGCCACCCCTTTTCGGCGGCAGCCACGACAGCGGCCCGCCGCCGTGGGCTGATGCGCAATCAGCGCAAACTTCAAGGCCCCGATAAGACCCTGATGCTGACCAGCTTCGTGCAGCTCATCAAGCATCCCCCACACCGACTCGGCCACCGCCGAAGCACCAGGATGGCGAGCCAGCCACACCAGCGTCTGCACCGACAGCCGCGGCATGGCCTCAACCCGAGGCATCAGCGGGATAACCGAGGGGTCGGATGCGTGCTGACTGGGCGCAGTTGTGGACGTCACCGACCACCCACCACGTCATCAAGCGCGCACAATAGCCGCGACCGCGCGCTGATCATCTGATTATCCGGAAAGCACACCCAGTGCAAGTCCAGACTGCGGCCGACGACTATTTCCTTCGGGCGGCTGGTAACAGCTCAGCGGTGACAGCAGCAGTTATTTTCTGACAGCAGAAGAGCCATAGCTTGTTCAGGCCGTTCAGGACTCGGCGAAGAAGATCAGGGTCTTGTTCGACATGGTTAGACGGTATGTGAGTTCGGGCTGGGGCCTCGCTCACATGTGATCGTGGGTTGCCGGCAGGAGCGGCCTGGCCGGTAGTGCCACAGATGTGGGAGGCCCCAGTGAT
>JBOHFT010000056.1:0-23280 GCA_050699815.1 Pseudonocardiaceae bacterium
CAGATCTCAGTGAAGATCGTCGATCTCGATCCGGCGGAGACCGAGGGTGCCGACCGGACCCAGCTGGTACGAGGTATGCTCGTTGATTTCACGCACCGGGGCAGGATGAACGTTGTCGGTCACCGGGTGGGACATCGATGGCTGCAACATTTCGAGCCGCTGGCCGCCACGGAATTTCCGGAGCCGCCGCTGCGTCAGGGTGGAGTGTATGTCCTCACCGGTGGGCTGGGCGGCATTGGGCTCCGCATAGCCGAGCACCTCGCCCGGGAATACCGGGCGCAGCTGATACTGCTGGGACGGTCGGCCTCCGAAAATCAGGTACCCGCCCAGCTGCGCGGCCTCGGCGGTGAGGTTCTGGTCAGGCGCGCCGACGTCGCAGACCGGGTTCGGGTTAAGGAGATCCTGCAGGAAGCCCAGCAGCGGTTCGGCACCATCCATGGGGTAGTGCATGCCGCAGGTGTTCCCGGCGGCGGTACGATGCAATTCCTCGGCCGTGATGACATCACCCAAGCCCTGCGGGCGAAAGTTGTCGGCACCTGCGCCCTCTTCGATGCTCTCCGCGAAATAGGCGTGCACCCCGATTTCGTGGTGCTGTTCTCCTCACTGGCGGCGCTGTTCGGAGCCCCCCGCCAGGCCTGCTATGCGGCCGCCAACGCCTTCCTCGACGCATTCGCTGGGCATGCCTCCCGCGACTTGGGCGTTCCGACACTGTCGATCAACTGGGACTGGTGGCGCGGTCTGGGTATGGCGGCCGATGTCGAGGGTCTCCAGGGTCTCCAAGGCGCGGTAATGATGGCGGGGATGGACGTCGACGCCGCAGTGGCTGCATTCAGGTCGTGCCTGGCCGCAGTGCCCCTCAGTCAGGTCGTCGTGTCGACGCTCCCACCGGCCGAGCTGCTCCGAGCGGTCGCCGCTGCGGCCCCACCGGCGGCAGCCGTGCTCGATGCCGATACCGCGCCGCGGGCCGTTGATTCCGCCGTGCCGGAAACCTCGCTGGAACGCGACATTGCGGCGATCTGGGAAGAGGCGCTCGGCGTGACCGGGATCAGCTTGCACGACAACTTCTTCGAGCTCGGCGGCCACTCGGTGCTGGCCCTGCAGATCGTCCAGCGCTGTAAGGACCGCTTGAACCTCACCGTGACAGTCCAGCAATTTTTCACCACCCGTACCGTCGCAGGTCTCGTGCAGGAACTTGCGAGCACAGTAGGCCAGGAGAGGACCACCGAAATTCCCGGCATCGAGGATGTCGCACAGGGCAGCTCACCGGCATCGTTTCCCGGCCTGGATTCCGTGAAACTCGACGAGCTAGCGGTGTCCTGGAAGGCCCACCGGACAAGAAACCGGTAACTGAACGCTTTCGAATCTCACTGGAGGACGTCATGACGGGACAGTCTGGGCTGGAGGATGCCTGGCCGTTATCACCGTTACAGGAAGGCTTGTTATTTCACGCTTTGTTCGACGAACACGCCTTGGACGTCTACACGATGCAGTTGGTGCTTGATCTCGAGAGACCGCTGGATGCCGCTCGGTTGCGGATCGCCGCGCAGGCGCTGCTCGATCGGCATTCTTGTCTGCGAACTGCGCTCGCCCTGGTTAACGATCCGCCGGTGCAGGTGGTGGTTCGCGAAGTACAAGTGCCGTGGGTGGAGGTTGATCTCTCGGACCGGCCGATCGGGGACCGGTCCGGCCAGTGTGATCGCCTGGTGGAGGGCGACCGGATCACCCGGTTCGACCTGCAGACCCCGCCTTTGCTCCGGTTCCTGCTCGTGAAGATCGGCGAGGAGCGCCACCGGCTGGTGCTGTCGATCCACCACATCCTGCTGGACGGCTGGTCGGTGCCGTTGGTGCTGGGGGAGTTGCTCGCGCTCTACGCCTCGTGTGGGGATGATTCGGCGTTGCCGGAGGTGCGCCCGTTCCGTGATTATCTGGTGTGGCTGTCCACCCGAGACCGAGTGGCAGCGTCGGCTGCGTGGGCGCAGGCACTGAAGGGGGTTGAGGGACCGACACTATTGGCTGCAGCTGACCGGAACCGTCCGCCGGTGGCCATGCCTGAGCAGATGGACGCGGGCATCTCCGAGGATCTGACGTCCCGACTTACGTCGTTCGCCCGGGCCCAGGGCTTGACACTGAACACACTGGTACAGGTGGCGTGGGCGGTGGTGCTGAGCCGGTTGGCCGGGCGGTTGGATGTGGTGTTCGGGACGACCGTCTCCGGTCGGCCGGCTGAGCTGCCCGGGGTCGAGTCGATGCTCGGTCTGTTCATCAACACCATCCCGGTGCGCGTGCAGCTTGATCCGGCGGAGTCATTGGTGGATCTGCTGCGCCGGATCCAGGATGAGCAGTCCCGGTTGCTCGACTACCAGTACGTCGGGCTCGCCGAGTTGCAGCGCGAGGTCGGTATCGACGCTTTTTTTGACACGCTCACCGTGTTCGAGTCTTTTCCCTTCGACATCGCCGAGACGGCTCGGAAATTGGACAGCACCGGGGTCGCTCTTACCGGAATTGAATGGCGTGGCTCGACGCACTACCCGATCAGTCTTGTGACGATACCCGGTGCTCGGCTGCGGATCGAGCTGAAGTACCGGCCGGATCTCTTCGACTCCGCGTCTGTCCAGGCTCTGGCGGATCGTGTGGTGCGGGTGCTGGAGTTGATGGTCACCGACCCCGGAGCTCGGGTGTCAGCAGTTGACGTGCTTTCCGCCCAGGAACGACGCCAGCTCTTGGTCGAGTGGAACGACACCGCGGTCGAGGTGGAGGAGACCACGCTGCTCGAGTTGTTCACCACGCAGGTCGCCCAGACTCCAGACGCGGTTGCGCTGGTGTGCGGTAAAGAATCAGTGACGTATGCCGAGCTCGACGAGCGAGCCAGTCGGCTGGCCGATCACCTGATCACGCACGGAGCCGGACCGGAGCGAGTGGTGGGGGTGTGTCTGGACCGTTCGGTGGAACTGGTGGTGGCGCTGGTGGGGGTATTGCGGGCGGGGGCGGCGTTCGTTCCGCTGGAGCCGGGATGGCCGGTAGCGCGGATCGAACAAGTGTGCCGGTCTGCGGATACGGTGGCCGTGGTGACCAGTGCGGCGACGGGGGCGGGGCCTGCGGGTGTCACGAGGATAGATATCGATAATCTTCCCGAAGTGAGTGGCTGTGAGCCGGATGGGAGTGCGGGCACGCCAGTGCCGGTGGACCCGGAGGGTGTCGCTTATGTGATTTTCACGTCGGGGTCGACGGGCACGCCGAAGGGGGTGATGATTCGGCACTGCGCGATCGCGGCCCGCATGTCGTGGCAGCGGGAGTTGCTGGGTTTCGGGGCCGGGGACGCGGTGTTGTTCAAAGCTCCGCTGAGTTTCGATATCTCGATCAACGAGGTGTTCCTGCCGTTGGTGAGTGGGGCGCGGCTGGTGGTGGCCGAGCCCGGCGGGGAACGCGATATCGAGTACCTGCTGGAGGTGATCGAACATGAGCGAGTGACATTCGTGTATCTAGTATCCTCGATGCTGGACATGCTGCTGGAGCTACCCGATGTGGCGGTCCGGGCTCGGGTTTTGAAACACGTGTGGTGCGGTGGTGAGGCCCTGAAGCCAGGTTTGTTCGACCGGTTCCGGGCGAGTCTGGACGCGGTGATGTATCATGGATACGGGCCGGCGGAAGCGACGATCGGAGTGACTCATCAGTTCTACCGGCCGGGTCAGTCCCGTGATGGGGTGACGATCGGCGGGCCGAACCCGAATACCCGAATATACCTGCTGGACGAGGGCCTGTGCCTGGTCCCGGCCGGAGTGATCGGCGAGTTGTATGCCGGTGGGTTACCGTTGGGCCGAGGTTATGTAAACGATCCGGTGCAGACCGCATCCCGGTTTGTGGCCGATCCTTTCTCCATCAGCGGACGATTGTATCGCACTGGGGACCTGGCCCGATGGCGCTCCAACGGGGTTTTGGAATTCTGTGGCCGAGCCGACAACCAGATGAAAATCCGCGGCATGCGGGTCGAGGCCGGCGAGATCGAGGCCGTGTTGACCCGCCATCCGCAGGTAGCCCAAGCCGCGGTCATCGCCCGTGACGATCCGTCCGCACCACGGTCGGCCCGCCTGATCGGGTACATCGTCCCGAAAGAGCCCACCGAGCAGGCCCGAGACGAGGCCGAGCGTGCGCAGATCGGCGAATGGCAGCAGATCTACGATACCGAGTACACCGAGACCGGTACCGCGCTGTATACCGAGGACTTCTCCGGCTGGAACTCCAGCTATGACGGCGAGCCGATCCCGCTGGAGCACATGCGGGAGTGGCGGAACACGACCGTGGCCCGCATCCGAGAACTGGGCCCAACCCGGCTGCTGGAGATCGGCGTGGGGACCGGTCTGCTGCTGTCCCGGCTGGCTCCGGACTGCGAGATGTACTGGGGCACCGACTTCTCCGCTCCCGTGATCGACAAGCTGCGCGCCGACCTGGATCGGGATGAGAGTCTGCGCGATCGGGTGGAACTGCGCTGTCAGCCCGCGCATGCCACCGAAGGGCTTCCCGTTGGCTTCTTCGACACTGTGGTGATCAACTCGGTGATCCAGTACTTCCCCAGTGTCGATTACCTGACAGCAGTCATCACCGCAGCACTGGACCTGGTCGTACCGGGTGGGGCGATCTTCGTCGGTGACGTGCGCCATCGGGGACTGGAACGTTGCTTCCACACCGCAGTCGCGTTAACCCGGGCCGAACCGGCCACCGATCCGGTCGAGCTGCGACAGACGATCGAGCGCAGCGTGCTGCTGGAGAGGGAGTTGCTGGTCGCACCCGACTTCTTCGCGGCGCTACCCACGACCGTGCCCACAATCGGCGTCGGTATCCGCACCAAGCGCGGCTGCCACCACAACGAGCTGAGCCGCTACCGATACGACGCGGTGCTGTACCGGCAGCCGGCAAACCCGATTTCCCTCGCCGACACCCCTAGCCTGGTCTGGGGCTCGTCGATCAGCGATCTCGACGTGCTGGGCGATCACCTCAGTACGCACCGTCCGGATCTGCTGCGGGTCAGCCGGATACCCGACGCGAGGCTCGCCGCCGAACTCGCGGCGATGCACGCACTGGACGACGGCGCCACCGTCGCCGAGGCTCTGCCGCAGCTGCGGATCGATGGCGGCGGTGTCGAGCAGGAGGCATTGCACGACCTGGCCGATCAGCTCGGGTACCAGCTCGTCGTCACCTGGTCGGCCATCACCGACGGTGAGCTCGACGCCGTGTTCGTCGCAGGCGACCGGGCCAGTGCCGGAATCTGGACTGACGCCTATCTACCGGCCGACGTGACGGAGCGAGCGAGCTGGGCCAACAGCCCCACGATCTCCCGCCAGAGAGCTGCGCTGCCGCAGCGGCTGAGGGAGGAGCTGAAGCGACAGCTGCCCGAGTACATGATGCCCGCAGCCCTGGTCACGCTCGACCGGCTGCCGCTGACGGCCAACGGAAAGCTTAATGTGGCGGCGCTTCCAGATCCTGAACCTGCGGCCCGGTTGAGCATCAGCCGGGCACCGGCCTCGGCGCAGGAGCAGATCCTGTGTGAGCTGTTTGCCGAAGTGCTCGGCCTGCCCGAGGTCGGTGTCGATGATGACTTCTTCGCCGTCGGCGGTGACAGCATCATCGCCATCCAGCTTGTCAACCGAGCGCGGAGCCAGCATCTCTCCATTAGCCCTCGGGAAGTGTTCCAGCACCGAACCCCGGCAGCGCTCGCCAGTCTGGTCGCAGATAAGGAGCCGATCGCCGCGTCAGTATCTGATCCGGACGGCGTCGGGAGCCTTCCCCCGCTACCGATCGTGCAGCGCCGCAGCGAGCAAAGTGGCCCGATCACGCGTTACAACCAGCACATCCTTGTGCAGGTCCCGGCAGCGGCCGACTGGGCATCCCTTGACCAAATCCTGCAGGCAGTGCTGGATCGGCATGACGGCTTGCGGTTGCGGTTGACCCGTCATGCTCCCGCGTTGTGGTCGTTGGAGACGGCCGCTGTGGGGTCAGTACGGGCTGTGGATCTTTTGCGCCGGGTTGACGTGGCAGGAATGGATGCGACGGCAGTGCGGGCGGTGATCGCCGCGGAGTCGGACGCGGCAGCCGGGCGCTTGGACCCGGACGCTGGGATGATGCTGCAAGCGGTGTGGTTCGACGCCGGCCGGGCGGAACAAGGCCGGTTCCTGGTGGTGGCACACCATCTGGTGATCGACGGAGTGTCCTGGCGTATCCTGCTGGAGGACTTCGCCGTCGGCTGGGAGGCAGTGCGAGCGGGCAAGCCGCCAGAGCTGGACCGCGTGGGCACCTCGCTACGCAGCTTTGCACGGATGTTCGTGGCGCAGGCGCAGGAGTCGCCCCGGCTGTCCGAGCTGGAGCACTGGGTTCAGACGCTGTCTCCTGGTGGTGATCTGGTTCCGGGAGCTGTCACGGCGGGAACGGTGAGCGGGACCCGTCATCACGACATACGACTGCCCGTTCCAGACACGGTGCCGTTGCTGACGTCGGTTCCTGCGACTGCCCGGGCCGAAGTGACGGACGTGCTGGTGGCAGCATTGCGGGTGGCGGTATCGCGGTGGCACGAGCGTCACGGCCGGAATAGCTCCGCGGATCTCCTGGTTGATCTGGAGCGGCACGGGCGGGAGGAGATCGTCCCTGGAGTGGACCTGTCCCGCACCGTCGGCTGGTTCACCAGCATCGCACCGGTCCGGCTGCCCGCAAGTCCGGACGTGCTCAGCGCGCTGAAGGTGGTCAAAGAGCGGCTGCACGCCATGCCGGACGGCGGCATCGGCTACGGGATGCTGCGCTATGCCAACGCCCGAGTAGCTCCCGTGCTTGCCAATGCTGGCCAGCCCCAGGTGCTCTTCAACTACTGCGAGCGGTTCGACATCGGCCAGCCGGGTGAATGGACCCGAGCACCAGAGTCCGATGCAGTGGTAGCCGATCCCGATGCGGAGATGGGCGTTTCCCATCCGCTGACGATCAACGCGATCTGCATCGACACGCCCGAAGGCCCGCTATTGCAGGCCACTTTTACCTACCTCACTACGGTGCTCTCTGCCGGGGATGCCTACGAGCTTGCCGACGCGTGGGCCACCGCGCTCCGTGAGCTCGTGGTACGCGCCGCTACCAGCGATAGTCGCGGCACCCTCATTACACCCTGGCCCGAGCCGCTCCCGCCGCTTGCTAGTCATTGTGGCGATAACATCCTGCTCACCGGGGCAAGTGGATTCTTTGGGGCATTCCTGCTCCGCGAGATCCTGGCCCAGTACCCGGGCACGGTGCACTGCCTGGTGCGAGCTGAGAGCACGACGCGGGCATGGGACAAGCTGCGCGCAAACCTCCGGCGCTACCGGCTCTCGGAGGAAGTCCTGTTCCAGAACCGGATCCGTGTCGTCGTGGGCGATCTGTCGCGACCACGCCTCGATCTCGGAGCGGACGAGTACGAACATCTGGCCGACAAGATCGATTTAATTATCCACAACGGCGCGCACGTGGATGTCCTGCAATCCTACGAGGCGGTCGAAGCGGCCAATGTAAGCGGGACCCGGGAGTTGCTTCAGTTTGCTGCGACGACGTGGCGCAAGCCGCTGCGCTTGGTTTCGACCAGGGCAGCCGCAGAGTACCGCCCATCGGCGTCGGGTAACCGGCCCGGCTACATTGAGAGTAAGTGGCGAGCCGAACAGATCGTCGCGGAGGCGCGGGCGCACGGTATTCCAGCCGCTGTCTACCGTGTCCCGAGACTCTCGGGTGACAGCGTGACCGGGCGAAGTAATGACCGCGACATCATGGTGCGCATGGTCCGCTCGATCCTGGATCTCGGGATTGCACCGGATGTCAGGTTCTCCGAGGAGTGGATTCCCGTCGACGAGGCGGCGCGGCTGCTGGTCAGTCCGTATCCCGGCCCCGAGCACGGCGGCTCTTTTGTGCTGACCTCCCCACGCCGGGTGTGCTTGACGGAGATCGTCAAACTGGTTCGACAAATCGGCCATGAGGTCGAGTGCAAGCCGATTCCCGAGTGGTGCCGCGACGTCGCGAGCCGATCCGTTGAGGAGTACGAGGTACTGGCCTTGACGCTGGACGTTTACTCGGCCAGTGGCGCGCTTGATGAGAGCATCTCGACCCCTCAGGGCGAGGCACCCTTCGACGGCTTCGTTCCGATCGTCGCGCGCGGCGTGACCGAGCAGATGCTGTACCGGCACCTACACACCATGAGTCAGTACCGCTTGACACCGCCCTGAGATTTCCTGAGCGCAAATCTTCATCCTCGATGAGGGTGAGCCGCGTTGGCAATTACGGGGAGAGCCGCGGCACGATCTTTGGAGAATCTTAAATTGAGAGCAGGCGCGGATCCCCGACGGGCCACTACCGGCTTGACCGGCGTATCGAAATGATTTAGAATTCTTGCCATGATCTCCGCTGATCCCTCCTTCCTGGCCTATCTCACGACCAATCGTTACTTCGCCGCTCCTGCCGTTGAGTGCGCCATCGTGTCCTTGAACCTTGCCGCTGGTGCACGCGTTCTTGACGCCGGAACCGGTGCCGGTGCCGCCCTTCCCTCGCTCGCCCGCGCCGTCGGGACGACCGGGAGCGTGCTGGCTGTCGATAGCCACCCGACCATTATTGCCCTTGCCTCCGACTACGCCGAGCAGACAGGAATCGCCGACCGTGTCTCTGTCCAGCTCGGCGGCATCACCGAGGTACTCGCCGATGCCGCGACCGCACCCGAGAAGGCGTTCGACGCAATCTGGGCGCACGATGTGGTCTATTCGATATACGCCGAGGAGCCGGCTGACGTTGTCCGGCAAATGGCCCAGGCCCTACGCCCGGGTGGCGTCGTCGCGCTCTTCTACAGCAACTACTACCACGCTACGCTCCTGCCCGGGAATTCCCGCCTTGAGCGCAGCCTGTATACTGCGTCAGAGATACGCTGGGGCTTGACCACCGGCGGCCCCCGGCACAAAGGACGGCATCTCGCCTGGCTCCAGGCCGCAGGCCTCGACGATGTGAGCCTGACAGTGTGCCCGCGAGTCTGTTTTCCGGTCGATGCCGACCCGACCCTTCGCCCATATCTCGAACTGGCCGTCTGGCCCGAGATGCGGGAGAATGCGGCCACTCACGGCGCTGCGGCCGGGCTCTCGACCGTGGAGCTGGATGAGGTCCAACGACTCCTCACTCCTGGCGATCCCCACTACGTCCTGGACGAACCTGGCTACTTCCTCGTACTACCGGCCACCCTGGCGACTGGCAGACGACCGGCGTAAGCGCTTTAGCGGCATTGCACCATGAGCCAGATCCGCTGGATCCACTGAACTGCAGTGGGCGCCAAAGGAGGTCTTGATGAACAGCGCAACACGCTCGGTATTCCGCCCTGTGACAGTGCGAACTCTGGAGCTGATCGCCGAGCACAATCAGGAGCAGCGGTGCAATTTTCTCATCGGGAGCAACTTCATTAATCCCGCCGCCGCAAAGCTGAGCTATCTGCTGAGCGATCTGGTTGGCGCCGGAGGCGCTGAGCCATTTTTTTCCTATCTGGTCAGCTCCGGACTGGAGGCGTTGTCCGTCGCGATCAATCTTGCCAGGAATACCGCTGTTCGTGCGGGTCAGGACGAGGGCGGCTGGGTCCTGCTGATCGATGAGCTGGGTCGCTACCACGAGTTCATGGACCCTGTGGGACTGAGCAGCTCCGAAGCGCTGATACCCCATGTGGTCAGCGTGCCATCGGCCGAGCACGCATTACGCGAGCTCGGAGGTCAGTCATGGGCAGCCGTGATCATTATTCGAGACGAGCACACCAATCTGCAGAACCATAACCTCATCGATCTCCTGCATTCCTGCCGTCGAGGTGGCGGCCAGGTCGGTTTATGCTGCACTGAACTGGAGCTGACCAGTCCGGAACTGTTCGACAACCCCATCGACGCCGACGTCATGATATTCGGCGAGAGCCTGGCCGATAGGCAGGTCCCGTTTGGCGCGTGCACCATGTCACGTGCGGCGCACCAGATATGGCTCAACGATGTCGACTGCTTCGCCCATACCTCGACATTCGGCGGCAACGTGCTGTGCGCGTCGCTGGTGATTGATTCGCTGGGTAAGCACGGTTACGTCACCGACCAGCACCACGAGGTGCTGCGCACCATCGACAGGGATCCAGTCGCGGTCATCGACTACTGGGGCAGGCACATCAAGCCCAATATCGCGGGGCTGGCCAAACTATTCGGCTTGCACATCGAGGTGCAAAGGGCGGCGGGCGGCCGGTTCACCACCGCTGAGGGGTGGGATGTCATCGACTGCGCAGGCGGCCTCGGCAGCAACCTGCGCGGACACAATCCGCCAGATCTGGTCCCCGATGTGCTGGCCCAGCACGACCCTGACCACGACTACTTCTCTGACCTCGAGCAAAAACTGATCGAGCTGACCGGACTGGCGCACGCGTTTCCCTCAGTGAGTGGAGCTATAGTCAACCACATGGCAGTGGCTCTCGGAGCGTTGGCCAACCAGCGGCGCCGCACAGTCGTCACGTTCAATGGCAATTTCGGTGGCAAGGCGCTGTTTGCGCTCAACTTGAGCAAGCACTTTACGCAGCAGACAGAGTCCGATGACGACGCTTTCCGGCCGTACTACTCCAAGCTGGTCTATGTCGATCCGTTCGCCCCGGACGCGGTGGAGCAGCTGACCACCCTGCTGCGCGGTGGCGACGTGGCATTGGTGTGGTTTGAGTTGGTGCAGGGAACAACGCGTCGGCGGCTGCCGGACGACTTGGTGCAGGCCATCGACCGGCACCGCACCGAGTATGGCTACCTCGTCGGTGTGGACGAGGTACTTACCGGAGGATGGTGCGGTGGCGAGCACTACCTCGCACATCAGGACGTCATGGGGCGCGCGGACATCGTCACACTCGGCAAGACCATGAGCGACATGACACTGCCGGCGGCGGTGGTGGTGGTGTCCGAGGACGTATACACCCGGGCTAAGACGGCGAACCCGGCGCATGTAGCTCGTTTGAGCACCGAGTTCCTCAGCAACCTCAGCGCGCATATCTCACGGCATGCTCTGGAGTTGGTCGACGACCGAGATGAACGTACGCGACACCAAGCTTCCTACGCCGAGCTGGTGGCCTCGCTCAATGCAATTTTCCGCACTTCGAAGGTCTTCGGTGAGGTCACGGGCTCTTCGGCTCACCTGCGGCTGACCATGAATGAGCGTTTCTTGCGGCTCTCGCGCAGATCAAAGCTGAGCGGTCTGTTCGAGATGATGCTGTCCGATCTGGTCTACCAACGCTGTCACGTGTTCCTGTTCGCACTGCGGATCGCGCATCGAGTGGCCGCCGACCCGGCTGATCTGACCGAGCTGGCCCGCCGGCTCGAGGTGGGCGCCAAGGGGATCACCCCGTTGATGGTCTACCGCTATGTGTACGGATCCGCTTTAGCAGCTAAACGACCCCGGCTGAGCAGGTTGCTCAAGGGCCAGGCAGCAACCGCTCAGGTGTAAGCGAGGGCGTCGGCCGGTCACCGGGGCGCTTCCACCGGTCGCCTGCCAGTCGCCAGGGTGGCCGGGTGCACGAGGAAGCAGCCAGGTTCGTCGAGGATGTAGTCGGGGTCGCCGGGGGTGAGGAGTCGTTGGATCTCATCCATCTCCGCTGTCGAGAGCCCGGCCGCAGCGCCGTGAGTGGCCGTGAGCTCCCGCGCTCCAGGCAACTCCTGTTCGATATACGGGCGAACTGTCGGGTCGGTATCGATGGGAAAGCAGACTCGCGGGAACATTTTCAGGCTCACATCGTCGAGACCTGCTGCCAGTAGCCAGGCGAGATGCCGTCCCTTGTGCCGGGGGCCGTCGACGGGCGCTCCATCACCTATCTCCGACACGGTGCACAGGCCGCGCTCCAGGCGGGAATGCCCAGGCAGGAACGTGGCGTGGTAGTAGTTGGGGTAGAAGAGCGCGATGATGCCGCCTGGGCGCAGAGCCTGGGCCATCTGTCGAACGACATCGGCCGGTTCCTCGAAATACACTGGATAGAGCACGTCGCCCGCCCAGATCGCGTCGAACGCATTCTCGGGTGTGGTCGCGGCGTCGGCGAGTACCTCAACGATGTCGCCGAGCTGGAGGGTGACACGGTCGGCGATTCCCGCCTGCTCAACATAATCGGAGGCGAGTGCGAGGACGGTCGAGTCGTTGTCGACGGCCAGTACGCTGCCGGTCATCCCGACGGCCTGGGCGATCGGGGGAAGAGCACCACCGCCGCCGGTCCTGACGTCGAGAACACGTGCGCCAGAGGCAAGGTTCAAAGACATGATGGCGTGCTCAACGGCTGGTGCGAAGAAGTCGCGGGTGGTCGTCAATCGCACTAGGAAGGAAGAATCAGCAGAAGTCATGAAAATAATAATATATCATTTCAGTGTGCTGGCCAAGCAGATCTTGCCAATCGGCTCTCGTATCACGCTGTGGTGTGGTCCAGTGACGACCAGGCCGCAGTTGCAGAGGCGTTGAGCGGGACCGGCATGTCGGAACTTGCGGGGCGGACCAGACGCATTCGCCGTTCACCTCCAGCGCCGCCGGGCCTTCCGGCACGCTTGCTGGTGCGGGCAGACTGGGCTCATGGACCCTTCGATCGTCGCTGTCTGCGTGGTGCATGAAATCAGGCGTGACGCGGGCATCGTGGGGCGCACCGCGATCGACAAGCGCCCAGTGGACGGACCGGTGCGGGTCGGGACGCTCGGACTGGCTGGCGACACCCAATGCGACACCGAACGTCACGGCGGGTGTGACAAAGCGCTCTACGCCTATGCGGAAGCCGACGCGCAGCGCTGGGCCGCCGAGCTGGGGCGCCCGGCACAGCCGGGAATGTTCGGCGAGAACCTTACGGTGCGCGCGCTTGCGGTGACCGACGCGGTTGTCGGCGAGCGGTGGCGAGTGGGCGCCGACGTGCAGGTCGAGGTCACCTCCCCGCGCCTGCCGTGCGCCACTTTCGCTCGGCATGTCCAGCAGCCGCGCTGGGTACGGCGCTTCTCCGACCGCACCGACGTCGGAGTCTATCTGCGGGTGCTCCACCCTGGCTGCGTGACCGCCGGGGATGCCATACAGCGACTGCACGTCCCAGAACACGGGGTGACGGCACGCGAGGTGTTCACCGCCATCATGAACGGCCCGGCCGACCCGGACCGGCTGCGCCTGCTGTTGGCCGGAGACGCACTGGCCGCCGCCCTGCGCCCTTACCTTGAGAAGGCATTAGCCCGGCATACCTGATGTCCCGCGGCGCGCGGAGCTCCCCCGATGTCGGAACGGACAGGGCGGAAGGGGATCCTGGTTATTGTCGGGCAGAAAGTACTGTCTCCACTCCCGGTTCGTGGCATCACCGTAGGCACCGAGTTCCGGTGACGGCTCGACCTCGTCATAGGCGCGCAGGCGCCCCCGGATCACCCGCCGCGCCGTGGCACCCCGTGGAGTGTCGACCTCCAGCCCCTCGAACACCCATCGTGGTTGGAACGTGATCAGGAAGGCCGGGCTGCTGCGGCTGCGGCGGCGGTCGTGCGCCGGGGTGCTGCACACCGCGAAGATCGGCACACCGCCAAAGCTGAATTCCCACCATTTGTCATCGACCTGGCAGGGAATCGAGGCCGGCCACGCTGCAGGGTCGTTGTCGTGCAGGAACTGCAGGATGCTCCAAAACTTCTGGTAGTAATCCGTCATGGCTAAGGGTTCTTTTTCTGACGGGAAGAAGATCACGAGAGAGGTGGTGCGGGAGATTTTCTGATAAATCTTCAGATAATCGGAAAGAATATCTAACAATGGCCACCACGTGTCGATTTCGTGTAAACTTTCGACAAACCCGAAGCGGAGCGAAGAATTCTTCGCAGCCACCGCCGCGAAGGTGCACGGAAACGGCTCTCGAGGGGAGAGTAGCGCGCGCATGAGATCCTCTGCATGGGGCGGCCCCCAAGATGGGAGCCTGCCTATAGTGCAGCTTGACAAGGTCTGATCATCAATTTTTCCAGGTTCAAAAATTCGATTTGACGGAATTTGATCAGAAGGGTTCACGGCCACCATGAACCATGCCTTCCGGGCTAGGTTTTCGTCGTGGGCATGACCAGCTGCGGAATGCGACGTGCGCCGCCGCTTCAGCCGGTCGGTTCAGAACTGCTGAAAGAGTTCTTCGGAGATGATTGGCTGGTGATAGGTGCATGAACCCGACAGCACGACGGAACCGTGGAGGCGGGAGGCGGGAATCAGCAGCTTGTTACCCTGATTGAGCGCAATCAGCTTGCCGACGTTATTCCAGAAGTGCATCTGGCCGACCTCGATGATCACTAGTCGGTGCTCGTCGTGGACGTGTGTTGTGGAGGTTTCCTCTTCGGTCTCCACGAAGGTGTCCAGGTCGACATCGATTTCATCGAATTTCAGCTTGTGATCGATCTTCTCTGCCTTCTCCTGGTAGAGTTTGATCTGATCCGCCCAGTCCAGCTGGCTGGCCAGGTCGGCGTCCCACAACCTGGCCAGCCAATGGGCATCCTCGAAGCCAGCGTGGAACGACTCAACCGCCCGCTCGTCGGCTGCCGCACGCAACGGACCGACCAGGCCGGTTACCGCCTCGTCCACCGACGTCGACGCGAATGGCACGACACCGTCGAAGTACTCAGCCGCAGTCCCCAGCCCTTCGCCGAGCACCGTCATCAGCGCCCGCGCGCTCGCCGCATCGTCAATTCGCTTGTACGCTAGCGCCCCGAGGAACTCACCGAATCGCTCCGGCTGCCGCGCCAGGAAGTGCAGGTGGTTGGCCCGGCCCAGTGACGAGCCGAGAAAAAACTGCCAATAAGCCACCGGCGCGGCGCTCAGCCCAGCTTCAGTAAACAGCCGGCCGTACCGCGAGGCTCGCTTGACCCAGCCGCGGTACTCATCGAGAACTTGCGCCCGCACCCCCGGCAGTGCCGCGTCATAGTCACCCAGCGCATGACGGCCGATCGCGGCGTGCACGGCGGGCAAGATCGCGGCTAGCTGCACCAGCAGGAAGACCGCGGCGTTGCGCCGGTCACCGGTCGCTCGAGCGACCTCGAAGGCACGTCTGGGGGTATCGACGAGTTCCTCATTGCGCGCCCGGACGTGTCTGCGGAGCGAGTCGATCCCCGATCCGGCCAAAGGCTGGCGCTCGCCGGCCAGCATGGTGAACAGGTGCCGCTCGAGCACCGGGGCGGCAAGCGCGCCTCGCGCCCGGTTCTCGGCCGAGTAAAAATGACTACCATCAGATACCGCCGCTGGAGTGGGCTGCTCGGGCACGTAAAGTGTGTCTGCGTCATACACGTTGCGCAGCATCCGGTGCCCCAGTAACCCGCTCAACATCAGCGCCTTCGTCGGAACGAGCGGCACACTGAAGTCCAGCCACGACAGGTCGTCCGGACGGACCGGCCGGCGGAACGGGTTGTGCTCGTTGACCAGTTCCTCTGCGGTCGCCGCGCGAAACGCCGGATTAGCAGCGAACGCTTGCACCACGTCGTTGGCACCCGCGTGAGTCGATGTCATGTCCACAGTTTTCGCGTCCACAGTTTTCACATCCACAGTGGAGGACAGAGACGCCATAGAAAGATCCTCTCCCTGCCAACGGCTCCGCCTGGTTGCTATCACCCCCTGTAACCAACCGACCAGCCATGTAACCCTGAGTGTCAATTAGGTAAAGCTACCCTATAAGAGTCCATCCTCACCTCATCAGTGTCAACAGCGGCCGACGACATCGTCGGCCGCGACCCCACGATCCCCCCGGAGCTCCGCGGCGAGCACGGCGCGCTTGTCAATCTTGCCGACGGCGGTGACCGGCAGGCTTGGCGCGGTGCGGACCAGGTCGGGCGTCTTGTAGGCGGCGAGGCCCCGGGAGGTCAGGAACTCCTTGACCTCCGGGAGTGTGGGGGCGGCCCCGCGGACGACCAGCACCGCGCAGATCCGCTCGCCCAGCGCCTCGTCCGGCACACCGATGACCGTGGCCTGCGCGATCGCGGGATGGGCCACCAGGTGCTCCTCCAACTCGTCGGCGGCGACGTTCTCCCCGCCGCGGTTGACCACGTCCTTGAGGCGACCGGTGACGACGAGGTGCCCGGTGTCGAGCCGGCGCACCCGGTCACCGCTGCGGTAGAAGCCGTCCGGGGTGATCGCCCGGAGGTTGTGCTCGGGCGCGCGGTAGTACCCCCGGATCGTGTAGGGCCCCCGGACCAGCAGTTCGCCCTCCGCTCCCGGCGCCACCTCGCGCCCGTCGTCGTCGACGATCCGGATCTCGTCGTGGGCGCTCATCGGGCGACCCTGGCTGATCTCCACCAGGTCGTCGGGATCGTCTAGCCGGGTGAAGTTCAGCAGGCCCTCCGCCATGCCGAACACCTGCTGCAGCTGCGCGCCGAGCGCAGGCCGCACCTGCCGGGCGTGCGACCGCGCCAGCTTGGAGCCGCCTACCTGCAGCAGCCGCAGGGAACGGAGATCTGCTGGCTCCCACTCGGCCGCCGCGCACCAGAGCTGGGCGAGCGGAGGCACCACCGCGGTCACGGTCACCCTGTGGCGTTCGATGGCGGCGAACGCGCACTCCGGCGACGGGTCGTCGAGGAATACCGCTGTGCCACCGACCCCCAGCGTGCCCAGGATGCCGGGGCAGGCGAGCGGGAAGTTGTGCGCCGCGGGCAGCGTGACGAG
The DNA here is from genome assembly GCA_050699815.1 of Pseudonocardiaceae bacterium. Classification (GTDB taxonomy): domain Bacteria; phylum Actinomycetota; class Actinomycetes; order Mycobacteriales; family Pseudonocardiaceae. The sequence goes on from JBOHFT010000056.1 coordinate 16,639, forward strand.
GTAGACGTCGTCGGCGTCGAGTCCGCACACCTCGGCGCTGGCGCGAGCGTTGTAGTCGTAGTCATCGTGCGTGCGCGGGATCAGCTTGGGCGGACCGGTGGTCCCGCCCGAGACCAGCAGCACCGCAATCGACCCGGGGTCGGGTTCCGGCAGCGTGCATGGGGTGGCATCCACTCCGGCGAGTGCGGTGTACGGGCCGGGATCCCCGTCGACGAGCACGTGCCGGACGCTCGGTGCCTGCTGGCACACCTGGGCGGCAAGGGACCGGTAGTCGAACGTCCCGATGCGGTCGGGGATCAGATAGCCCACGGCCTCCGACACCGCGGCCAGGTGCCCGATCTCGTGGGTGCGGTGGGCGGGCAGGGCCAGCACCGGGACCACCCCGGCGCGCAACAGACCGAACAGGGCCACCGCGAAGGTCGGGGTGTTCCCGAGCTGAACGACGATCCGGTCGCCCGGCGCCAGGCCGAGCTCGGTCAGTCCCGAGGCCAGCCGATCGGCCGCGGCGTCGAGCTCGGCGTAGCTCAGCATCCGGTCCTGCCCCGCCACCGCGGTCCGGTCGGGCCGGCGTCGGGCGGACCGGCGTAGCAGCTCCCCCAGCGGGCGCCCGCGCCAGTACCCAGCGGCCCGGTACCGCTGCGCGAGCTCGCTGCGGAAGGGGACGAAACCGGCCGTGGTGCGGGGATCGGGTGTGGTCATCGACTCCTCGTGTCTGACGGCGGGCGGACGGTGCGGGGGACCGGTGACCGGGACATTCAGCTGGATGTCCGTAAAGTTAGCATTACCTTATTTGTTCGTATGTGCAGCCTACGTCATGCTGGCTAACAGCATGCAATGGCGCTACGATGCCAGCATGGTCACGATCCAGGTGCGTCATGTACCCCCGGAGACGCACGCGGTGCTGCGACGGCGTGCCGCCGAACGTGGCATGTCGATGCAGGAGTATCTGGTGACATTGCTTGGCGAGTTTGCCTCCAAGCCCACCGTGGAGGAGGTACTGAGACGGGCCGGGGGGCGGGCGGGCGGACGCGTCGGCTTGGCCGAGGCGGCCGAGATGCTGCGGGCCGAGCGTGCCGCTAGATGATCGTCGTTGATGCGTCCGTCCTGGTGAACGCCCTCGCAGACGATGACGCCGACGGGGATCTCGCCCGCAGCCGCTTGCTGGCCGATCCCGACCTGCACGCCCCGTCGCTCGTGGAGCTTGAGGTGCTGTCGGTGCTGCGTCGACAGTTGCGTCTCGGCAGGCTCGACAACCGCCGCGCCGACCTCGCCGTGGCCGACCTCCGCATGCTCCCCCTGATCCGTTACCCCCACCTCGAGCTTGTCAGCCGAGTTTGGGCACTGCGGGACATTCTGACGCCGTACAATGGTGCGTATATCGCATTAGCGGAGACGCTCGACTGCTCCCTGGTGACCTCCGACAAGCGGCTGGCGCGGGTGAGCGGCGCGGCTTGTCCGATAGAGGTGCTTGGCTAGGCCATGAGGTTCCATGCAGCGGGCGATCAGGTGCTGCGCTCGGCGGCCGGCACCTTCGAGTTGGCTGGCTGGCGGTTGCGGCGGCCAATGGGGACCACCAGCGGGGTGCCCGCGACCGGGTCGGTGAGCACCTGCGCGTCGAGCCCGAACACCTCACGCAGCAGCGGCTCGGTGAGCACCTCGCGCGGGGCGCCCTGGGCGATGATCTTCCCGGCGCGCATCGCGATCAGCCGCTGCGCGTAGCGGGCGGCCATGTTGAGGTCGTGCAGCACCATCACCACGGTGCGCCCGGCCTCGGTGTGCAGCCGCTCCACCAGGTCGAGCACGTCGACCTGGTGGGCCAGGTCGAGGAACGTGGTGGGCTCGTCGAGCAGCAGCAGGTCGGTGCCCTGGGCCAGCGCCATCGAGATCCACGCCCGCTGCCGCTGGCCGCCGGACAGCTCGTCGACGGTCCGCTCGGCGAACTCGGTCAGGCCGGTCCACCCCAGTGCCTCGGCGACCGCAGCCTCATCGTCGGAGGACCATTGCCGGTACCAGGTCTGGTGCGGGTGCCGGCCGCGGGCGATCAGGTCGGCGACGGTGAGGCCCTCCGGCGCGATCGGGGCCTGCGGCAGCACTCCCAGTACCTTCGCGACCTCCCGGGTGGGCAGCTTGTCGATCCGCTTGCCGTCCAGCAGCACGTGGCCCCGCTTGGCCGGCAGCAGCCGGGCCAGCGCGCGCAGCAGGGTCGACTTGCCGCAGCCGTTCGGGCCGATCACCGCGCTCACCGTGCCGTTGAGCACGTCGACGTCCAGCCCGTCGACGACGACGTTGTCGCCGTAGGCCAGCTGCAGGTCGCGGGCCTGCAGGCGGATCCGGTCAGTCATGCGGCGGACACCTTCCGGTTGCGGCGGACGAGCAGGTACAGCAGGTAGGGGGCACCGAGGATCGCGGTGACGATGCCGACCGGCAGCTCGGTGCCGAACACGGTGCGGGCGATGAGGTCAGCGGTCACGGTGAGCAGCGCGCCGTAGACCGCCGAGGCCAGCAGCGGTGGGCAGGCCGCGCCGACCAGCCGCTGGCAGATCTGCGGCACCACCAGCGCGACGAACAGGATCGGGCCCGCGCTCGAGGTCGCCACCGCGGCCAGCCCGACCGCCACGACGATCAGCGCCGTGCGGGCCCGGTTAACTCGCACGCCGAGCCCACGGGCGGTGTCGTCGCCGAACTGCAGTGCGCCCAGCCCGAAGGTCAGCAGCAGCGCGACCGGTACCAGCACGGCCAGCGCCAGCCCGACCGGCTCGACGTGCTCCCAGCCGCGGCCGTTGAGGCTGCCGGTGAGCCACACGGTGGCCTGGGCGGCGGCGAGGATCTGGGCGGTGACGAGCAGCCAGTCGGTGATCGCGGAGACCACCGTGCCGATCCCGATGCCCACCAGTACCAACCGGTAGCCCTCGATACCGCGCCGGTAGGCCAGCACGTACACCAGCGCTGCGGTGCCCAATCCGCCGACCAGCGCGGCGATCGGCAGCGCGACCCCGGCCAGCGTCGCGCCGATGATGCCGGAGCTGCCGCTGAGCACGATCGTCGCGACAGCGGCGGCGCTGGCGCCTTCGGTGACGCCCAGGATGTCCGGGCTGGCCAGTGGGTTGCGGGCGACCGCCTGGGTGATCGCCCCGGACAGCCCGAGCGCGGCACCGACCAGGATGCCGGTCAGCGTGCGCGGCAACCGCAGCTCCAGCACGACGAACTGCTGCAAGCTGTCCCCACCGCCCAAGAGCACCCCGAGCACCTCGGCGACCGAGATCGGGAAGTCCCCGCGGCCGATATTCGCCGCAGCCACGAGCACGACCAGCGCCAGCCCGACCACCGTCACCGTGATCATCCTCGGCCGCCACACCCCGGAGAGTCGGCCGACCCGCACCGGTGGCCGCCCGGCCACCCGCCCGCGGCGCAGTGCATCTGTCTTTGTCACAGTGTCGCCAGCCGGGTACGGCGCACCAGGGCGACGAAGAACGGCGCGCCCACCAGCGCGACCACGATGCCCACTTGCAGCTCACCTGGCCGCACCACCACCCGGCCGATCACGTCGGCGGCCAGCAGCAGCACGGCGCCGGCCAGCCCCGCGGCGGGCAGCAGCCAGCGGTGATCCGGCCCGGTCAGGGCCCGCGCCACGTGCGGCACCACCAGCCCGATGAACCCGATCGGCCCGCATGCCGCCACCGCCGAGCCGGTCAGCAGCGTGATCGCCACCAGCCCGGTCCAGCGGGTCACCGCGACCCGCTGGCCCAGCGCGCGGGCGACGTCCTCACCCAGTGCCAGCAGGTTCAGCCCCGGCGCGTTCAGCATCGCCAGCGCCAGTCCGACCAGTAAGAACGGTGCGACCTGGGTCGCGATGTCGGCGTCGCGGCCGGCCAGCGAGCCGACCGCCCAGAACCGGAAGGCATCGAGTGTTTGCAGGTCGGCCAGCAGCAGCGCCGAGGTGAGCGCGCCGAGCAGTGCGCTCACCGCCACGCCGGCCAACGCGAGCGTCACCGGGGTCGGCCCGCCCCGGCCCAATGACCCGAGTACGAACACCAGCACGCTGGCCGCGAACGCCCCGGCGAAGGCGAACCACACGTAGCCGAACAGGCTCGTCACGCCCAGCGCGTAGATGCCCACCACCACGAAGAAAGCTGCGCCTGCCTCGACCCCGAGCAGGCCGGGGTCGGCGAGCGGGTTGCGGGTGTGCCCCTGCATCAGCGCCCCCGCCAGCCCCAGCGCGATGCCCACCCCGATCCCGAGCACGGTGCGCGGCGCCCGCAGCGAGCGGACCACGATGTCGTTCTCGGTGCCGGTCGGCGACCAGATCGCGTCCCACACCTGGCCGATCGGGATCGGCTTGGCGCCGACCGCCAGGCTGGCCAGCGCGACCAGCGCCAGCAGGGCCACCAGCCCAGTGACGACCAGCAGGCGCCGCCGCCGCAGCGTGCCCGGACTGGTCGACATGGTCGTCGACGGCTGGCCAGGCGGCGGGCGGGTTACGGTCGACGTCACGAGTACCTCCGTCGTTCCTTTCGGTCGAGAGACATCAGTGAGGTTTGCCTACATTAAGTTGGGCGAGTCTGGATACCTAGACCCGAATGGACCCAGCGAGCCCGATTGCGCCTGTTGACGCATCGACGCAGCCAAGCCGCTCCCATTCGATGGACAGGGCTCGGGCGAGGACGGTAGAACGGCTGGTTCTCGCCTGGACATGCGATGCACATGCGAGCATGCTGGAACGATGAAAATGGTGCAGATCCGTAACGTTCCCGACGACCTCCACCGGAAGCTGAAGGCCCGGGCGGCGATGGAGGGGCAGTCGCTGTCGGAGTTCGCGCTGAGCGAGCTCCGGCGGTCGCTGGACCGACCTACCCGGCGAGAGCTGGTCGAACGCGTGCAGGCGCGGCAGTCCGCTGAGGTCACCGAGCCGGCTGAGGTCGCCGTCCGCGCGGAGCGCGACGCCCGCTGATGGTGCTCGACGCCTCGGCCGTGGTCGAATGGCTGCTCGGGCTGCCGCTCGCCGCCGCGGTGGGCTCCCGGATCGCCGACCCCGATGAGACCCTGCACGCCCCCCACCTGCTGGGGGTCGAGGTCGCGCAGGTCGTGCGGCGGTACGTGGCCCGCGGCGAGGTCACGCCCGGACGTGGCGCTGAGGCGATCGCCGACCTTGCCGACCTCGACGTGGTCCACCACCCGCATGAACCGCTGCTGCCCGCGATCTGGCAGCTCCGGTCGAACCTCACCGCGTACGACGCCGCCTACGTGGTACTGGCCGAGGCGCTCGGAACGCCGCTGGTCACCCTCGATGGCCGCATCGCCGCCGCACCCGGGCACGCCGCGGTCGTCGACCTGGTCTGCTGAGTGGTCGGCATCCTGGCCGACAGTGCCCCCCGGGCCCGCCTGCGGGGCATCAGGTCGGTCGCGACCAAGACACGCAGGATCGCGTCGGCGAGCTCGTCGCGCAGTCGCTCGATGTTGCTGCCCCGGGTCAGGATCAGATCCGGGCGCAGCGCGGCGATCTGCTCCAGGTTGGGCGCGTTCTGGTCGATCACCTCGACGCCTGCCGGGTCGAACGGGGCATACTGACCATCGATGATCGCGTTCTCGCCGACGGCGGCGATGCCCAGCCCGAGCGCGACCGCGGTCTCCAGATCGCGACGGCCCTCCAGACCGAGCACCAGCCGGCCGTACTGCTCCTCGAAGTAGTCGAAGCCGAGGTAAGCAAGGCTGCCTAAACAGAATGAAGTGGATGAACTCCCGTGGCTCGCCGACCGTCGCGGGAATGCCCCGGCTTGCGCCCCCGGTTGAGCACAGTGGTGCCGTTAGCACTGCTAAGAAGATCGGGACGGGGTGCTGCCGTGGGCGCGGAGCCGCAACCGACGTCTGTCGGCGCACCACCGGCCGCTCCGCGGCTGCCCAGCGAGGTCTGGGTGCTCGTCGCGGTGAGCTTCGTGATCGCGATCGGGTACGGCATCGTCGCGCCGGCCATACCGACCTTCGCCCGCAGCTTCGATGTCAGCGTCACGGCGGCCGCGCTCGTGGTGAGCGCGTTCGCGTTCATGCGGCTGGCGTTCGCACCGGCCAGCGGCAAGCTGGTCTCGGCGCTGGGGGAGCGGCCGGTCTACATCTGGGGCATCGCCCTGGTCGGCCTGTCCACCGGCGCCTGCGCGTTCGCCGCGGGCTACTGGCAGCTGCTGGTGCTGCGGGCGCTGGGGGGTATCGGGTCGACCATGTTCACCGTCTCGGCGGTGGCGTTGCTGATCAGGCTCACCCCGTCGGCGCTGCGCGGGCAGTCCACCGGCCTGTGGTCCGGCAGCTTCCTGCTCGGGGGTGTCACCGGCCCGTTGCTCGGCGGTGGGCTGATCGCCATCTCACTGCGCGCACCCTTCGTGGTCTACGCGGTGGCGCTGTTCGTCGCGGCCGCGGTGGCCTGGCTGTTCCTGCGGCGCTCCACGGTGGTCGGTGACCTCTCGGCTGGGGACGTGCCAGCGCTGACCGTGCGTGCGGCACTGGGCAACCGGGCTTACCGCGCCGCGCTGGTCTCCTACTTCGCCCATGGCTGGGCGGTGTACGGCGTGCGCATCTCCTTGGTGCCGCTGTTCGCCGTCGAGGCCCTGCACCGGTCGGCGGCGCTGGCCGGATTGGCGCTGACGGTTTTCGCGG
>JBOHFT010000057.1:0-22964 GCA_050699815.1 Pseudonocardiaceae bacterium
GTGCCGGCGGCTGGACCGGTGCCGGCGGCTGGACCGGTGCCGGCGGCTGGACCGGTGCCGGCGGCTGGACCGGTGCTGGCGCACCGCCAGGGGCAGGCGGCTGGTTGGGGGCTCCGGGCGGAACCGGCCCACTACCACCCGGAGCCTGGCCGCCAGGGGGCGGTGCGGGCAACGCCGCTGCCGTCTCGGCGAGCACTGGCCGGAAGAACAGCTTGGCGGTTTGGCCGAGGGTGCGGGCCTGGTCGCCGTCCTTACCCGGCACCGTGATGATCAGGTTGTTGCCGTCCAGGACGACCTCCGCCCCGCTCACCCCGGTATCGTTGACCCGTTCCTCAATGATCTGGCGGGCTTGGTCCAGGGACTCCCGCGACGGTTGCGCGCCGTCGACGGTCCGGGCGGTGAGAGTCACCCGGGTACCACCCTGGAGGTCAATGCCCAGTTTAGGGGTCGATTTCCCACCGCCGGTGAAGAAGACCAGCGAGTACAGGACAGCGACGATCGCAGTGAAGATCGCCAGATTTCGCCAGGGGCGGACTTGCCCGGCCGGTGGTGCCACAGTGGAGGTTCTCCTCGTTCACAGCCGACTGCGTCGGGCGCCATCATCGGCGACCTGCCGCGGTCTCCCCTGCCGCGGCCCCCACTCTGCCAGGGCCGTCACCGGCGCATGCAATGGGGGCGGAGTGTACCTCCCCGCACCAGTTCAGGTCAGGATCTGTCGGTGCGCGCGCTGTCATCAAGGGGAGCAGCCAGCGGTGCGCTGGTCACTGCGGGCTCGTCGTCCTCGGTGATCTTCTCCCGGATCGCGGCGCGCAACCAGGTAGTGCGCACCGCCGGGGCGATCTCCAGGTCGATCGTGGTCTCGCCAGAGCTGTCCACGACAGTGCCATGCAGACCTGACGTGGTCATCACCCGGTCACCCTCGGCCAGTGAACTCTGCAGCAGCTGCGCCTCGGCCAGCGCACGTTTCTGCCGGCGGGAACCGAGGATTAGCGGCAACGCAAGCACCGCGATGAACAACAGGGGCAACAGCAGGGAGTCCATGGTTCTCCGATCACTATCAGCATTGCACGCCCGAGCGAGTGTGACAGGTCACCTCCGGCACGCATTCTCACGTGTCGAACAGGGTCGGTACGGGGCCCCCGGGAGAGTCGGCGGGCGGCTCCAGCTGCAGGTGACGCCAGGCGGCTGTGGTAGCCACCCGGCCGCGGGGGGTTCGGGCGAGCATGCCGGCGCGGACCAGGAACGGCTCGCACACTTCCTCTACGGTAGCCGGTTCCTCGCCCACCGCAACGGCGATGGTGGACACCCCGACCGGTCCCCCGCCGAAGGTGCGCACCAGCGCGGTGAGGACGGCACGGTCCAGCCGGTCCAGCCCGAGCTGATCGACGTCATAGACGGCCAGGCCGGCGCGGGCCACCTCAAGGGTGATCGCGCCGTCGGCCCGGACCTCGGCGTAGTCGCGGACCCGGCGCAGGAGCCGGTTGGCGATCCGGGGCGTGCCCCGGGACCGGGCGGCGATCTCGGTGGCGCCGTCGGGGCGCAGGTCCACCCCGAGGATGCCGGCCGAGCGGCGCAGCACCAGCTCCAGCTCGTCAGGCTCGTAGAACTCCATATGGGCGGTGAACCCGAACCGATCCCGCAGCGGGCTGGTCAGCGCACCGGACCGGGTGGTGGCCCCGACCAGGGTGAAGGGGGCGATCTCCAGCGGGATCGAGGTGGCCCCGGGACCCTTGCCGACCACTACGTCGACCCGGAAGTCCTCCATCGCGAGGTAGAGCATCTCCTCGGCGGGCCGCGCGACCCGGTGGATCTCGTCGATGAACAGCACGTCGCCCTCGACGAGATTGGACATCATCGCGGCGAGGTCCCCGGCGCGCTCCAGCGCCGGCCCTGAGGTGACCCGGATCGGGCTGCCCAGCTCCGCGGCAATGATCATCGCGAGGCTCGTCTTGCCCAGCCCTGGCGGGCCGGACAGCAGTACATGGTCCGGCGTGGCGCCGCGCCGCCGAGCGCCCTCCAGCACCAGTTCAAGCTGCTCGCGGACCCGGGCCTGCCCGATGAACTCGGATAACCGGCGTGGCCGCAGAGCCGTCTCGAGCTCGGCGTCGGCCGGGTCCACCTCGGCCGCGAGCGGTCCCGGCGTGGTCACCGGTCGCGTCCCAGCCTCGTCAGCGCGCTGCGCAGCACCTGCGAGGTATCGGTGGCCTCCCGGTCGGCGTCGGCGAGCACGGCCTCCACGGCCTGCTCTGCCTGCCGGGCCGCGAAGCCGAGCCCGACCAGCGCCTCGGTCACCTGGGCCCGCACCGCCCCAGCGCCGCTTGCAGCCGGTCCCGATGCGGCCGGTGCGCGCACCCCGACCCGGTCCCGAAGCTCCACGACCAGCCGCTCCGCGCCCTTACGTCCGATCCCCGGCACCCGGGTGAGCACCGTGAGGTCTCCTTCCGCGAGCGCCGCGCGCAGGGTGTCCGGCTCGAGAACGGCGAGCATCGCCAGCGCGAGCCGCGGTCCCACCCCGGAGACGGTCTGCAGCAGCACGAACAACTCCCGGGCCGCGGCGTCAGCGAAGCCGTAGAGCGTCAGCGAGTCCTCGCGCACCACCAGCGACGTGGCAAGCCGGGCCTGGTCGCCACGCCGCAAGGTGGCCAGGGTCGCGGGAACCGCGTGCACGGCCAGCCCGACGCCGCCGACCTCGACCACGGCATGGTCCAGCTCCACGGCGAGCACCTCACCGCGCACCGAGGTGATCACCGCGCCGCTCCCGCCTGGCGGGCCGCCGCGGCCAGCCGCGCGCGGTGGGTTCGGGCCAGCTGCGCCGAGCGGGCCCGCGCCTGCGCCAGACGATCCGTCATCGGGGCCCGCCAGAGGTGGCAGATCGCCAGCGCCAGCGCGTCTGCGGCATCCGCCGGTCGCGGCTTGGCCGGCAGCGCCAGCAACCGGGTGATCATAGTGGTCACCTGCTCCTTACCGGCCCGGCCAGAACCGGTGACCGCGGCCTTGACCTCGCTGGGAGTGTGGAAGACGACTGGCAGCCCCCGCCGGGCGGCGACCAGCGCGACAACCCCGCTGACCTGTGCGGTGCCCATCGCGGTGCGCACATTGTGCTGGCTGAACACCCGCTCCACCGCGACGACGTCGGGACGGTGCACGGCCACCCAGCGCTCCACAACATCGGCCACCGCGATCAGCCGCGCGCCCAGGTCCACGTCCGGTGAGGTTCGCACGACGTCAACGGCGACGCAGCTGACGGTCCGCCCGGAGCCGCCGTCGACCACGCCGAGCCCGCAGCGGGTGAGCCCAGGGTCCACACCCAGCACCCGCACAGCACCTCCCGCAACGAGCGAACACCCGTTCGAATCCTACCCGCACCCTCGCCGCCATCAGACCCGGGGTGGTTCAGTGCTCGGTATCTCCCGGCAGGCCGCTCGCACCCGGTTCGGCCAGCCCGCGATCCCGACACAGCGGTGAGGTGCGCGTTCTCTCGCTGCCGTGACCTGACTTTCAGGTCAATAGCTCGCGGAGATCACTGGGCGCTAATACACCCCACGCGAGCAACTGGGTGCCGACGTCGTTGGTGTGCTGCTGGCCGCTGATGCCCTCCACACCCCGGTCCTTCAACAGGCCCCGCCAATGGTAGACGCGTCTTTCGACGTCATCGGGCGTGACGAGCTTGGCGTTGGGATCGCGGCGGGCGAGGACACCGTTGGCAATCTCCGCGGCCGCCCCGTCGCCCACCACCTGGACGGGAATATTGTTGTAGAGGAATTTTGCGGTCAGCAGGAGCCGATCACGGTCGTTCGGTGGGGGCATTCGGCTCTTGGTCGGGTTGCCTTCCTGTGGCAAGGGAGATGTGCGGCGTGGCTCCGTGCGGGGGTCGTCGATGGCGATTCGCAGGTGGTACTGCTCGTGCGGGCTCGGTATGCTCACCCGTGCGCCAGGCGGGACCAGTACCCGGCGGGTGGCGAGCCCGGGGTCAGCACAGACCGGAAGAATCTCGTCGCGATCGCGCTCGGTAAGCTGGATCGGGTGGCTGATCGACAGGCATCGGATGCCCCATAATCCGTCCCTGAACGCGATCTCGCACACGGTTTTGGAGATGGACTCATCCACGTCTCCGTGGCGATTTCGGGGTCGGCCGAGAACCAGCGGGTTCTCGGCGTGGCGACCGATGCGAAAGGGCACACCACCGGGGCTGGCCAGCAGCCGGATCGGTTCGCCGGTGTTGAGCTGGCGGCCGTAGAGGGTGGCCGGCCGGGTGGTCGACAGGGTCATGGTGAGGTCACCGGGTGCTGGTGATGTGTGGTCGCCCATGCACGTCAACGTAGACATACCTCGAGAAGCCTGGAAGGGGGGCAGCCCCGGGGACGTCAGTGCATGGTCACACACAGGTTGACGGCCTCCGCGGTGCGGAGCCTTTCCATACCGCCCTGCGCGTCGAACTGGAGGATCGGGTAGAAGGCTCGGCAGGGCTCGCCCGTCTCGGTGAAGTCCAGCGGCCCGGAGATCCCGTCGTAGTCGATGTCGCGTCCCTGCCGGATCAGCGCCAAGCACGCCGCGTAGTCAGTGCACTTCTCGCCGGTGCGGGTCACCGCGGCGGCCTGGCGGGCGATGGCGTCCGGGTTGGACGTGCCGGCGGCCGCGGCCGCCAGCGCCGCCACGATGACCGCGTCATAGGTCTCAGCGGCATAGGTCAGCTCGTTGACCGGCCCGCCCAAGAGTTCCTCGATGCGGCGGCGGAAGTCCGGGTTCAGCGGGAGCAGGCTGGTGCCGCGCATGCGGGCCAGCACACCCGGGTTGTTCAGGTCGACCTGCCCGGGCAGCGACGCGCTCATGTTGCCATCAGTGCCGTAGATGCGGGTGTTCTGCGGATTCACCCCCTGCGCGATCAGCGTCCGCAGGATCTTGGCGCTTTCCTCGAACCCGACGAGCACAACAGCACCCGGTCGCACCCGGGCAACACGGCGTACAAGATCATCATAGTTGATCGCGGAGGGATCGTAGGACTCGGTGAGAGCCACCCGCACACCACTGTCGGTGAGACTCCGCGTGATCACGTTGCGGAAGCCTTTGCCGTAGGCGTCATCGCGGGTCAGCACCACCACCGATCCCCCACCGTCATCGAGGATCTGCCGGCTCAGCACCCGCGCTTGCAGCTCATCGGATGCTGCGGTGCGCAGGAATCGGCCCTCGTCAGGGTAGGCGCTCAGGTCAGGAGCAGTGCTGACCGCAACGAGCAGCGAGCCGGCTGCCGTGACGGTGCGCAGCACTTTCAGCGTGTTCGCCGACAACGCCGGTCCGATGATCACGTCGGTCTGGTTACGGAGCAGTGCATCGACCGACCCGCAGATCGTGTCCGTCGCTGGGTCACCCTCGTCCTTCTCGTCGCGGCCCAGCTGGTAGTCCTCGACCCGATAGTTCGGACTCGTCCCGGCAGCCCGGACGTCGTTCACCGCGAGACGCAGCGCCGCGGACTGCGATTCTCCCCGGTCTGAGACGGGACCGGTGCGGGTGATGAGCCCGCCGATCCGCAGGACGGTATCGCCATGATCAGCGCTATAGGTACCCAGCGGGCAGCGAGGATCCTTTGGTTGAATGGCTACGATGATGCCCGCGCTGACGGCCACAGCCGCGATGATGGCCCCGGTAGCCTTCGCCGACCGGGTTCGCCACCACACCGGCCGCAGCGCTGCCTGCGTTGCGATAGCCCGCCGGATCTCGGCCCGGAGCTCCTCCGCAGTGGGCCGCTGCCCGGGGTCGTAGTCCAGAGCGCGGGCGATGACCGGGCGCATCGCCGCGGGGAGCACATCGAGGTCCGCCGGGTACCACGCCAAGTGATTGTTGATCATTTGTTGGGCGGTGTCGGGCTGGTCATCCACGAGGTGTCGCCCGGTCCGGAGGAAACAGAGGGTGAGTCCGGCGGAGAAGACGTCGGCCCGCTGCTCCTCGGGGACGGTGAGCCCGCCGGCATGCCGCTCCGGGGCCATCCACCCGGTCGTCCCGGTGACAACGACGACTTCCGGGTCGCCCACGCGACGGACCCAGCTGAGGTCGATGAACGCCAGTCCGCTCGAGCGGTGAGCGACGAGGTTCTCGGGCTTGATGTCGCAGTGGGCGTAATCCTGCCGGTGGAGATCGACCAACCCGTCGGCGATCGCCTGGGCCGCCGCGAGGTAGCGATCGGCGCGGCGGACGGGGGCGACCTTGCGCAGGTCGCGCCCGGGGATCAGTTCGGCGGCTAACCATGGCGGGGTGGCTTCTGCCCCGACGGCGTAAGTCTTGACGACGTGCTGGCTCACGACAGCCTGCGCGATCTGGTGCTCGCGCCGCAGCCCTGCTCGCTGCGCGGGCGACGCGTTGGGTATGATCTTCAACGCGACCAGGTTCCCCGCATCGGGGCCCTCGGTCTGGCGTGCCCGGTAGACCCGAGTCGACTGTTCTGGGCTGGACAACCGCCGGCCGAGCCGGAAACCGGGGATGGTCGGCTTGTCGCGCCGAAGCGCACCTCGCAGCCAGTCGCTGAGGCGGCGATGAGCCCCGTCCATCCCGCCAACATGTCACGGACCCCGGCTGCCCGCCAACAACGCTCCGGGGGCGGCCCCGCCGCCGCGATGAAGCCGACCGCCGCATTCAGCGGGCTCAGCGTGGCTATCGGGGTGCCGATTACCCCGCTCAGCCCGCTGAATGCGGCGAGCGCGGGTTCAGGTGACCTCGGCGAGGACGTCGTCGGGGACGTCGATGTTGGCGTAGACGTTCTGGACGTCGTCGCAGTCTTCTAGGGCGTCGATCAGCTTGAGGACCTTGCGGGCGGCGTCGGCGTCCAGCTGGGTGCTCGCCGAGGGCAGGAAGCTCGCATCGGCGGAGTCGTAGTCGATACCGGCGTTCTGCAGCGCGGTGCGCACCGCGACGAGGTCGGTCGCCTCGGAGACCACCTCGAAGGACTCACCCAGGTTGTTGACCTCCTCGGCACCGGCGTCGAGCACCGCGGCCAGCACGTCGTCTTCGGAGATGCCGCCCTGCTGGGGCACGATCACCACGCCCTTGCGGCTGAACAGGAACGACACCGACCCGGGGTCGGCCATCGTGCCGCCGTTGCGGGTCATCGCGGTGCGGACCTCGGAGGCCGCCCGGTTGCGGTTGTCGGTGAGGCACTCGACGAGCAAGGCAACCCCGCCGGGCCCGTACCCCTCGTACGTGATCGTCTGGTAGTCGGCACCGCCGGCATCGGCACCGGAGCCGCGCTTGACGGCGCGGTCGATGTTGTCGATGGGCACCGAGCTCTTGCGGGCCTTCTGGATCGCGTCGTACAGCGTCGGGTTGCCGTCCGGGTCGCCGCCACCAATGCGGGCGGCCACCTCGACATTCTTGATCAACTTTGCGAAGAGCTTGCCGCGCTTGGCATCGACCACGGCCTTCTTGTGCTTGGTGGTCGCCCATTTGGAATGGCCGCTCATACCTGCTCTTTCTCGTTTGCCGGTCTCACCCGGGCACCCGGACTCCCCGCGAGTGCCGGACCATCTCGCCGAAGAGCTGGTGCACCCGCCAGTCGCCGGTCAGTTCCGGATGGAACGCGGTGGCCAGCACGCACCGCTGCCGGACCGCCACAATCCTACCGGCGGCGCCGCCGGAGGCTGGCACGTCGGGCACCGTGGCCAGCACCTCGACGGCGGCACTGGCCCGTTCCACCCACGGGGCGCGGATGAACACCGCCCGGACCGGGCCACCGGGCACACCGGCGAAGTCCAGGTCGGCCTCGAAGGAGTCGACCTGCCGGCCGAACGCGTTGCGGCGCACCACGACGTCCAGCGCCGCGAGTTGCTGCTGGTCGGGCCGGCCGTCGAGGACCTCCTGGCCCAGCAGGATCATCCCTGCGCAGGAGCCGTAGGCCGGCATTCCCTCGGCCAGCCGGGCCCGCAGCGGTTGCATCAGGTCGAAGGCCACCAGCAGCCGGCTCATCGTGGTGGACTCACCGCCAGGCAGGACCAGTGCGTCCACCCCGGCAAGCTCTGCGGGGCGGCGGACCAGCGTGCTGCGCAGCCCGCATCCGGCCAGTGCACGCTGGTGCTGGCGAACGTCACCCTGCAGGGCGAGTACCCCGACGAGCGGCCCCTTCTCCGTCACAGGCCCCAGGCTAGGCGGTGGGCGCCAGACCGAGCTCACCGTTCTTGACGCCACCGACGAACGCCGCCCAGGTGCCGTGGGCGACGGCGATGACAAGCCCGTCCGGATGGTGGCTGTGCCGCACCGCGACCCGGCCGGTGCCGTCAGAGAGGGCACCGGCCTCGACGCAACTCCCGTCACCGCTGCTGCTGTAGCTGCTGATCCGCCACGAGACCCCGGCCCGATCACCCGTGCCGAGAGCCTGGCCCATCTGGGTCACTGAGATCCTCCATGATCACACGGACCCGCTCGACGGACTCAGCTGGCCCGAGCGCGCAGCCCAGGAGGCGATCGTATACCCGGATGAACCGCTCGGAGTCGGGTGGCTCGACGTAGACCGCGCCGCCCACCGTCTCGGCATAGCCGACGTCGAAGTCTGGCTCCGTGGTGGTGACGACCTGGAAGCTTCCCCTGGGGCTGGCGTGGGCGCCGATACCCGACGGCAGCACCCGCAGCTGCACATGCGCCAGCTCGGCGCAGACCAGCAGCTGGGACAGCTGCTCGGCCAGCATGCCTGGCCCACCGACCTCCCGGCGGAGCACGAACTCGTCGACGATCGCTGTGAACCGGGGTGGCTCGGCGCGATGCAGCGCGGCCTGCCGGTCCATCCGCAGCTGGACCCGGCGGGTGATCTGCGCAGGCTCGGCCTCCCATTCCGCCGCGGTGATCACGGCCTCGGCATAGTCGCGGGTCTGCAGCAGGCCGGGGCACACGGTGCTCTCGAAGACCCGGATCTCCGTCGCCCGCGACTCCAGCCACACGAAGTCGACGAACTGGCGCTCGACGTCCGCGGTGTAGCCGTCCCACCAGCCCTTCCGCCAGGCGTCCTCGGACAGCCGGAGCAGGCCGTCGCGCTTGCGGCGGTTGGACACGCCGTAGAGGTCCAGCAGCGCCATCAGGTCCGGGCGCCGGATCGGGTACTCGCCGGACTCGAACCGGCCCACCGTGGCGGGGTTGCGCTGCAGGAACTCGCCGGCCCGCGCCAAGGTCACCTCGGCGGCGTCGCGCAGGTCCCGCAGGCTCTGGCCCAACCACTGCGCGCGCAGCGTGGGCCTGGGTTTCGTCAGCATCCCGCCATCATGCCACACTTGGCGCGCTACGCAACACAATTTTGTGATTTACTCCTACCGTGTCATGATGCTTGCCGTGCACCAGCATGGCGACTGAGCGCAACGGGACGGTCGCATAAGCCCTGGCGGCTTCATGCTGGTCACCACTGAAGGCGGCCTGCGGCACTTCATCAAGAGGTCAGCCTGTGGTCCCGGTCGGCCAAGGGAGGTCGGGGGCCAACGGCTTGTCGTAGTCGACACCGGGTACTGCGAAACCATACAGTCGACGCACTTCACTGCGGAACCAGTCAACATCGGCGATATCGGAAATATTTTCCGGCACTGCGGCCTTCCAGCGGGCAATGACAGCGTCCTGCACGTCGTTAGCGAGTTCCCAGCGGTCAAGACGAATTCGGTCGTGCTCGTCGACTTCCATCGGCTTGGTGCCGACAAGCTGATCCCATAAGTCCGCGAATTGGCCAATGGGCGAGTGCATGGATTCGCCCACGACGCCGCGCAACAGCCCGATATAGAGGGAAATACCAGGGATTGCAGTAGAGGATTGCGTGACCGCGGCGCCGTTCACTGACGTCGCCGCGCGCCCATCGTGACCCCCGGCCAGCTTGGCATTCAGGGTTCTCGCAGTTTCCTCCAAGTGAGTCTTAGCGGCACCGATAGTGCCCTCACGGTAGATCGCCGAGGTCGACTCAGCGCCGATGTAGGATAGCGCGACGGTCTGGAAACCTGGTCGGATCAGGCCGTATTGCTCCATGACGTCGATCCAGCGTGCCCAATCCTCCCCACCCATTACCTTCACGGTCGCTTCAACCTCATCGCTCGTGGCGGCTGGGACCTCAATCTCCTGCAGTAGGGGAGCGCCGTCATCATCGAACATCAGCGTCTTCGTGCGATGTGCGTGCCCAACCGGCTTGAGGGCAGATCTGTAAGTATTTCCAGTAACCGGGTCAGTCCGCCGGGAGGACGCGATGCTGTAGATCAGATAGTCAACAGGCCCGAAGCGCCGAGCGATGAGATCCATGACCTCGGTCTTGGTGGCGTCAGCGAAGCAGTCTGCGCTGACGAACTCCATACGTGTACCAGCCTTGGCAGCAAGCCGAGCGGTCGCGATGGTCCGATACCAGCCAGCGGTGGCGGTGCGCCGGGCGGACCACGGCTTCTCGTAGCACAGACCCACACCGCAGATCCCGTACCGAGCGAGCCCGACAATCGTGGCAGCTAGCCCATACCCGGCACTGGAGCCGATGACCAAGGCAACCGGGCGGCGTCGGTCGCCTCTGTCGACTGCGTGCACCTGAGACCACATGTCCGCAACGGTCTGAGCGCATCCGGCGGGATGGGAGTCGAACAGGAGGAGGCCACGCCCGGTGGGGCGGACAACACGTGTGGCCACTGGTCGCCTCTCGATGTCAGGATGATCGCCCTCGCACCATGCTGGCCCTCGCGCGCAGGACGCAGGTGTCAGTTCAGCAGGCCGATTCGCCCGGCAAACTCTACCTCGGAAGCGCAAGAGGGCCCAGCACGCTTCACCAGGGTAGCGACCATGCCGTGAACGCCTCGGTTGCGCTGAAAATCCTGCGGGCACAACCGTTCCGCCATTTTTAGATGAACGAACACTGCCGCGTCATTATTACGGCAGTCATAGCAGCGCGCAACCCGATAAAGGCGAGAAGCCTGCCGCTGCAAGGACGGAACCCGCGCTCGACACTGACTATATGCATGGCCACGTTCGCCAGCCCAAACGCCGCCTGGTGAAACCGCCATTCGGCGCCGGATTGCGGGGGGCCGCGGTTACGAGGGCTCGAGGAACCAGGGGCTGGTGTAGGCGATCGCGTGGTTGTTTGCGGGGTGCGCTAGTGGGCCCCGGTTATCGTTGGGGGTGTCTGGGTCGGCTAGGCGCAGTACGGCCCAGGGGCCGTCGTCGATGTCCAGCGGCACCGTGAAGCGGGCGACGTCACCGCAGCGCACCTCGACGACGTCGGCCACTGCGGGCACCGGGGTGCCCGGGCGCAGCACCTGCACCTGCAGCGCCCGGCCGACCCAGGAAGGTCCGCGGTCAACGTCAAGCACAAGCGGAACAGGTCCGTGCCGGTGCCGCAGCACCGAACCCATCCGCGCCCCACCGGCGGTGGCGTCGACTCGCAGTCCGGGGACCCGGGTGGCGAAGAACCGCCGGGCCCGCAACGCCTCGGCGACCCCGGCCCGGCTGTGCTCGGTCACCCACAGTCCCCCGCGGCCGGTCCCCTCCGGGAAGCCCCAGTTCGTGCCGTGCTCGTCGCTGACGCCGAGCAACCCAGGCCGCCAGCCGGCGTCCAGGCAGGCCACCAACGGGGAGGTACCGCCCGCCGCCACGCCCTGGAACAGGTAGTCGTCGCCGCGGTTGAACATCTCCAGGCTGACCATCTGCTCGGCAGCCGCGGCCGCGTAGCGGAAGCCGGCGAACCGGCCGTCCTCCCGGCCGGGGTGGTTGAAGCCGGCCAGCCCGGCCGGAGGGCGTACGCCGTTGGGCCGGCCGGCCCGGGCCAGCCAGGCGTATAGCTGTCCCATCGCCCCGTGGGTCGCGACATCGGTGAAGTCGTTGGTGAACCACGCATTGACGTGTCCCAGGTCCGGGTGCGACCACTCGAAGCCACGGATCGCGGTGAACTCGCCGGGCCGGTCGTGGGCGTCGGCGAGCTTCCCGGTGCGCCGCCAGGCGGCCCGGTCCAGCCCGATCCACGGCGTGCCGCCGAGGCCCGTGCCCTCCATCCCGGCGCCGCGGATCGCGTGATCGGTGAGTGCTGCGACGTCCAGGCCGGCGTCGCGCATCGAGGGGAACGCCGCCTCCGGGTCGCCGTCACCGTCGGAGAGCAGCGTGTGGTTGTGCAGGTCGGCGTGCACCAGCACGGTGCCGCGGCTGATCCGGGAGCGTCGGGCGGCCCCGCCTTCGGGCCCTGGGGTGCGCAGCCGCGCACCTGCCCCTGCGGGCAGCAGCAGCGCGGCGGCGTCGGTCACACCCTCCCCGGTGGTCACCAGCCGCGCTGGGCCAGCCGCTGCCCGTCGGGCAGCTCACCGAGATTGATTCCCACCATCGCCTCGCCCAGCCCCCGGGACACCTTGGCCACCATCTCCGGATCGTCGTGGAACGTGGTCGCCTTGACGATCGCCTCGGCTCGCTTGGCGGGGTCGCCGGACTTGAAGATGCCCGAGCCGACGAACACGCCCTCGGCGCCGAGCTGCATCATCATCGCCGCGTCGGCGGGCGTGGCGATACCGCCAGCGGTGAACAGCACCACCGGTAGCGAGCCTGCCGCAGCGACCTCGCGGACCAGCTCCACCGGGGCTGCCAGCTCCCTGGCCGCCGCGGACAGCTCCTCGGGGGGCATCGCGGCCAGGGCCCGGATGCCGGAGCGGATCGAGCGCATGTGCCGGGTCGCCTCGACGACGTTGCCGGTCCCGGCCTCGCCTTTGGACCGGATCATGGCAGCGCCCTCGGAGATCCGGCGCAACGCCTCACCCAAGTTGGTGGCACCACAGACGAACGGCACAGCGAAGGCGAACTTGTCGATGTGGTGGGCCTCGTCGGCCGGGGTGAGCACCTCGGACTCATCAATGTAGTCCACGCCGATCACCTGCAGCACCTGCGCCTCGGCGAAGTGCCCGATGCGGGCCTTGGCCATCACCGGGATGGACACCGCGTCGATGATCCTGGCGATCATGTCCGGGTCGCTCATCCGGGCCACGCCGCCCTGCGCGCGGATATCAGCGGGGACCCGCTCCAGCGCCATGACGGCCACGGCGCCGGCGTCCTCGGCGATCCTGGCCTGCTCCGGCGTGACCACGTCCATGATCACGCCACCCTTGAGCATCTCGGCCATCCCGCGCTTGACCCGTGTGGTGCCGATCTGGCGCTCGGTGTTGCTGTTCTCGGCGGGCACAGCGGTTCGCTCCTCGGGGCAGCGGAAGGGGACCCAATACTGGATTGTACGTCGGGGCCACATACCACGCCGTGGTTACCAGGCTGCTGGGGGGTTGCCTCGACCGGCACACCAGTGTGAGATCGACCACACGAGCCACGACAGCCGAGGGTGGTGCCATGAGCACGAAAGGCAACGGTGAGCGTCCTGATCCGGCCGTAGCGGCCCAGGACCCGTCCCGGATTCGCAATGTGGCCCTGGTCGGGCCATCCGGGGCCGGGAAGACGACATTGGCGGAGGCGCTGCTCGCGGCCACCGGTGTGATCAGCCGTGCGGGCACGGTCACCGACGGCACCACGGTGTGCGATCACGACCCGGCTGCGGTGCGCCAGCAACGGTCGGTGACGCTGGCCATCGCGCCGCTGCAGCACGCCGGCATCAAGATCAATCTTGTGGACACCCCCGGCTACGCCGATTTCGTGGGTGAGTTGCGGGCGGGGCTGCGGGCGGCCGACGCAGCGCTGTTCGTGGTGTCCTCCGGGGAGAGCGTCGACCCCGCCACGGTCGCGCTGTGGCAGGAGTGCGCGCAGGTCGGGATGCCTCGTGCGGTGGTGGTGAGCCGACTGGACCACCCACGGGCCGACCTGGACGGCGAGATCGCCGCCTGCCGGGCGGCCTTCGGCGACGGGGTGCTGCCGCTGTACCTGCCGGTGCGCGACGGAGCCGGCGCGGTGACCGGCCTGGTGGGGCTGCTGTCGCAGCGGCTGTTCGACTACCGCGGCGGGTACCCGCCGGTCGAGGGCGAACGTGGCGCCGTGGACGCCGACGAGTTCATCGCGGCCCGCAACGAGCTCATCGAGGGGATCATCGCCGAGAGCGAGAACGAGTCCCTCATGGACCGCTACCTCGACGGTGCAGACCTCGACGTCGACACGCTGATCGGCGACCTGGAGACGGCGGTCACCCGCGGAACGTTGCATCCGGTGATCCCGGCGTGTGCCGGCACCGGGTTGGGGCTCGCCGAGCTGCTCGAGGTGCTCACCGGCGCCTTCCCCGCCCCCGGCAAGCACGCCCCTCCCCCGGTGACCCGGCCCGACGGGTCGGCGCACCCCGCGGTGGACGTGGACCCCGCCGCGCCACTGGTGGCGGAGGTGGTGCGCACCAGCGTCGACCCCTACCAGGGCCGGGTGTCGCTGGTGCGGGTGTTCTCGGGAACCCTGCACCCGGACCACCCGGTGCATGTCTCCGGGCACGGACTGGCCGACCGCGGGCACGCCGACCATGACGTCGACGAGCGGGTGGCGCACGTCTACACCCCGCTGGGCGGCACGCTGAGCGTCGTGCCGCACTGCGTGGCCGGTGACCTCTGCGCGGTGACCAAGGTGATCTCCGCGGAGACCGGGGACACGCTGTCCGCGCCCAGCAACCCGCTGCTGGTGGCGCCGTGGACGATGCCGGAGCCGTTGCTGCCAGTTGCCGTGGTGGGCCGCAGCCGCAGCGATGAGGACGCGCTGGCCCGCGGGCTGGGCCGGTTGGTGGCCGCGGACCCGACGCTGCGGCTGGAACGCAACGCCGAGACCCACCAGATGGTGCTGTGGTGCATGGGCGAGGCGCACGCTGACGTTGTGCTCTCCCGGCTACGCGCGGCCGGCGCCGACGTGGACACCGAGCCGGTCGTGGTGCCGCTGCGGGAGACCTTCGGCGGCCCCAGCAAGGGGCACGGGCGGCACGTCAAGCAGTCCGGTGGGCACGGTCAGTACGCGGTGTGCGACATTGAGGTGGAGCCGCTGCCCCGGGGGGGCGGGTTCGAGTTCCTGGACAAGGTGGTCGGCGGGGCGGTGCCGCACCAGTTCATCCCGAGCGTGGAGAAGGGCGTCCGGGCGCAGATGCACCGTGGCCTGCGCAACAGCGGATTCCCGCTGGTGGATATCCGGGTCACCCTGGTCGACGGCAAGGCGCACAGCGTGGACTCCTCCGACGCGGCCTTCCAGATGGCCGGATCGCTCGCGCTGCGAGATGCCGCGGAGAAGGGCAGCGTGGTCACGCTGGAGCCGTTGGACGAGGTGCAGGTGCGGATGCCCGAGGAGCACCTGGGCACCGTGCTGGGCGATCTGTCCGGCCGGCGCGGCCGGGTGCTGGGCACCGAGACCGATCAGGGCGGCCGGATGCTGGTGCGCGCTGAGGTGCCCGCAGCCGAGCTGCTGCGCTACGCCGTCGACCTGCGCGGGCTCACGTCGGGTACCGCTGTGTTCACCCGGCGTTTCTGCCGCTACGCCCCGGCCCCGTCCACCTCGAGTCCGTCACCCGGCAGCGCGGGTTCGGCGATCTCGAAGTAGCGCGGCAGGGGGGCCTGGCCGGCCAGCCGCAGCCAGCGCACCAGCAGGTGTGAGCGCAACGCCAGGGTGTCCCGCACCGCGTCGTTGTAGACCCGGCGGGCGATGACCACCCGCTGCTCCGCGTCGCCCAGCCGAGCGGCGTTAGCCGGTCCGAGCCCAGCGCGGTCCAGCACCGCGAGCACCCGGCCCAGCTCGTTCTCGGCCTCCTCACGGGCCGCACCGGCCGACAGCGCGGCATCGGCGGTGCAGCCCAGCGTGCCACCGCCGGTCAGGGCGCCGCCAAGAGCGCTGACCGCACGTGCCCGGTGACACAGCGCGGCGTCCAGAGCGGCCCACGCCGCATCGGTCCGCACATGCAGCCGGTCCAGCCGGGTGGCCGCGCGTATCGCGCCCGCCGCACCCACCGCAGCGACCAGCAGCCCGGCGGTCGCTGCCCCGGCAACTCTCATCGCGCGACCCTAGCCAGCGGGTACCGGGTGAGCCCGGCCCCCTGGCGGTAAGCGGCGCGGGTCGGCAGCCACCGCCGTCTCGTAGACCTGCAGCACCCGCCGCGCCACCACCGGCCAGTCCCACATCGCTGCCCGCGCCCGGCCCGCGGCGGCCAGCGCGGCGCGCCTGCCGGGATCATCGAGCAGGTCACCCAGCGCCCGGGACAGCGCCTCCGGTGCTCCAGGAGCGACGAGCACGCCGGCTCGCCCGCCGTCGAGCACCCGGCGGAAGGCGTCGAGGTCGCTGGCCAGCACGGGGGTGCCGGCGGCCATCGCCTCAGTGAGCACGATGCCGAAGCTCTCCCCACCCAGCGCGGGGACGCAGAGCACGTCCACGCTGGCCAGCACCGCCGCCTTGCCCTGCTCCCCCAGGCCACCCAGCACCCGGATCCGGGACGCCAGCTCCGGGCCCGCCGTGCGCAGCAGTGCCGCGGCGTCCCCGTGGCCGACCACCAGCAGGCGCAGTCCTGGCCGGGTCCGGGCCAGCATGCACAAGGCCGCCAGCAGCACCGGCAGGCCCTTGCGGGGCTCGTCGAAGCGGCCCACGAAACCGACCGTGCCACCGGGCCGCGGATACCCGCGCAGTGCCTGGGCCCCGGCGAACTGCGCCACATCGACCCCGTTGGGGATCTCCACGGCGTCCCCGCCGAGGTACTCCACCTGCACCCGACGGGCCAGCGGGGAGACCGCGATCCGGGCAGTGATCTTCTCCATCGGCGGCTGCAGCAGGCCGTGCGCCGCCGCCAGCGCCCAGGACCGGGTGGTGGCGACGTGAAAGGTCGCCACCACAGGCCCCTCGGCGAGTGCCAGGGTGATCAGCGACAGGCTCGGCGCGGTGGGTTCGTGCAGGTGCAGCACGTCGAAGTCGTGGTCGCGCAGCCAGCGCCGGACCCGGGTGACCGCGACCGGCCCGAACGCCAGCCGGGCGACCGACCCGTTGTAGGGCACCCCCACGGCCCGCCCCGCCGGGGTGACGAACTCCGGAACCGCGGCACCTGCCGCGGCGGGGGCGAGCACCTGCACCTGATGCCCGAGCCCGCGCAGGCCCCTGGCCAGACCCAGCACGTGCGCCTGCACCCCGCCCCGTGCGGCGATGGAGTACGGGCACACCATCCCGATCCGCACCGGCCCACTATCCCGCGGCGCGCCGCTGCGTCACCGGCAGGTCGTCGTCACCGGCAGGTCGTCGACCCATAGCGGCTGCAGCATGTGCCAGTCCTGCGGGTGCGCCGCGATGTCGGTGGCGAAACAGTCCGCCATTGCCTGGGTGGCGGGCGCCGCCGACGACGGGCCGGGCACAGCAACCGGCGGGTGGAAGCGAATACCCCAGCCGTCTGGGGTGAACCAGCAGCCGGCCACCAGCAGGGTGGCGCCGGTGGCCGCGGCCAGCCGAGCCGGCCCGAGCGGCATCCGAGCCGCGCCGCCGAAGAACTCCACGGCAGCCCCGGCGCCGGTGAGGTCCCGGTCGGCGAGCAGGCATACCACTCCGCCCGCGCGCAGCCGCCGGAGCAGGCGCGGCGCCGGGCTCCCCGCCCCGGTCAGCGGGACGACGTCGAAGCCCAGCGAGGCGCGGTAGTCGGCGAAGCGCTGGTAGAGCGCTTCGGGCTGGAGCCGCTCGACGACGGTGCTGAACGCTCCGTGATTCCTGACGAACCACAGCCCGGCCACATCCCAGTTGCCGCTGTGCGGCAGCGCCACCACCACCCCGCGCCCGCGGGCCAGCGCGGCGTCCAGGTGCCCCCTCCCCTCCATCGCGCCAGCCAGCCGGTCCGACAGCGCGCCGTGGTCGGCTGCGGGCAACCGGAAGGCCTCCCGCCAGTACCGGGCGTAGGAGCGCAGCCCGTCGCGGACCAGCGCGTCAAGCCCTGACGGGGTGGCGTCGGGCACCACCCGGGCGAGGTTGCGGCGCAGCTGGCGGGCGCCGGGGCCGTCCCGGCGCGCGGCCAGGTCCGCACCGGCCCGGAACGCGCGGGTGGCCAGCCCCCCTGGGGTGACGCGGGCCAGCCGCCACCCCGCCGCGTACCCGAGATCAGCGAGCCGGCTCACGCTCGCTCCCGGGCGCTGCGCCGCACGGCGAGCATCCGCTGGGTTGCGGTCACCAGCTGCAACCCGGCGAGCAGCCACAGCGCGACGTCCAGCGCGGAGGGCATGCCCAGCCCGGTCAACCCGGTCCCCAACAGTGTGATGATCAACCGCTCCGCGCGTTCCACCATCCCGCCGTCCGCGGACAGGCCGGTGGCTTCGGCGCGGGCCTTGATATAGGAGACGACCTGCGCGCTCACCAGGCAGAACAGCGCTGCGGCGGCCAACGGGCGGTCGTCGGCGACCCCGAAGCACCACCAGGTCAGCCCGGCGAACAGGGCACCGTCGGCGATCCGGTCGCAGGTGGCGTCCAGCACGGTTCCGAACGGGGTGCTGTGCCCGCGGGCCCGCGCGACCGCCCCGTCGAGCAGGTCGAACAGCGCGAAGACCGACACCGCGATGGCGCCGGCCACCAGCTGGCCGCGGGGGAAGAACCACAGTGCCGACACGACCATCCCTACCGCACCGGCCAGCGTGACGGTGTCGGGCCCTACACCGGCCCGGAACAACCAGCAACCCGCCGGATCCAGAAACCGGGAGACCGAGGCGCGGGCGAAGGTGTTGAGCATCGCAGCGGCGCGGCTATCGGGGAACAAGGCCGGGATCGTCGGTGCGCTGGGGCGCCCGCAGGCTGATGCCCACCAGGGCCCACGCCCCGTCACCCAGCGTGTGCACGATCCGGGACAGCAGCACCACAGCGGTGACCGCACCACCGCCGGCGACGACCGGCCCGAGCACCGCGAGCAGCGCGACCTCCCGCACCCCCAGGCCGGCGGGAGCCACGAGCAGCACACCGGCGGCGATGAAGCCGGCCGTCCAGGCCAGCGCGAACCCGCCCACCGCCACCGGCACCAACGCGTGGGTGTCCGCCTGGGCGACCGGCCGCAGCAGCAGCAGCATGCTCGTGCCGTAGCCCATCCAGGTCACCGTGAGCCAGCCCAATGCCCGCAGGACGGCCGGTCCCGATACCCGCTCGGGCGGGCTGCCGCGGCCCAGCACGCGGTGCACCATCCGCAGCACCGGCAGGATGAGCCGGGGGTGCAGGCTGGCCAGCAGCAGTGGCGCCAGCAGCGCGACCCAGCCGAAACGATGGGATACCTCGGCGGTGGCGAACGGCAGCACCAGGCCGGCGACCACCGCCCCGGTGGCGGTGTGCGCCACCACGAACAGCACCGACGCCGCCGTGGTGCGAGACGCTGGGACCCCGTGCTCACGGCCCAGTTTGGCGTGCGCCACGTAGGCCCACACCGAGCCAGGAATGTACTTGCCGATCTGGCCGGTGAAAAACACCCGGGCCGCGTCATGCAGGTCCAGCGGGGCACCTAGCCCGCGGAGCACGCTGCGCCAGGCCAGCCCGGAGGCGCCCAGACCAGCGGCAGCGGCCAGAAACGATCCCAGCACGGCGGGCAGGCCGATCTTGCGCACCGCGTCCAGGGCGCCGGCTCCGTCCCTGGCAAGCTGCCAGACCAGGATCCCGGCTGCCGTTGCGAGGAACAGGATCCTGACGACGACCATGAGCTGGCGTTTCCACTGCGGCGCTGGCCCCCCAGGGGGCCTCATGCGGCGCCGCCAGGGGGCTTGGGTGGCGTTCAGGGCAGCTCTTTCCACGCATCCACCAGCAGTGTGTGGGTCTGCGACAGTAGCTGCGGGAGCACCCTGGTCTGCCCGATGATCGGCATGAAGTTTGTGTCGCCGCCCCACCGGGGCACCACGTGCTGGTGCAGGTGCTCAGCGATGCCGGCGCCCCCCACGGCGCCCTGATTCATGCCGATGTTGAAGCCGTGCGGGGCGGCCGCGCGGCGGGCGGTGAGCATCGCCCGCTGGGTGAAGGTGGCCAGCTCGGTGGTCTCCTCGGCGGTCAGATCCGGGTAGTCGGCGACGTGCCGGTAGGGCACCACCATCAGGTGACCGGGGTTGTAGGGATAGAGGTTGAGCACCGCATAGACGGTGCCCCCACGGGCGATCACCAGGCCCTCGGCGTCGTCCATCGTGATGATCCGGCAGAACGGGCACCCCCCGGCGCCGACGTCAGGCCCGGGTTTGCCTTCGCCCTTGATGTAGGCCATCCGGTGCGGCGTCCACAGCCGCTGCAGCGCGTCCGGCGCTCCGACCCCGTCCTGGGCCTTGAGCTCTGCGGCTCGCGGTGGGGTCACGACTCTCCCATCGGTCTGGTCCGGTCGATGCTATCGACGGATGGGGACGCCCTGTGATTGCCCCCACAACTCGGTCGAAGGAGTTCTTCACCGTTTTGAATGACCCTCGTCCACGGCATACAGTCCGCAAAACGCGGTGGCCTCAACGCGGCGGCCCCACCCCTGCCCGCCGCCAGCGCGACGCTCGCGGCACAGAGGAGTCCGGGAGGCATGAAGATGTGGTTCATACCCGACGTCAACCTGGCAGGCGCCGCCTCGGCCACGCCCGCTCCGCTCACCCTGGCGCAGGCGAAGATCCGATCCGATCAGCTGAGTACCAGTGAGCGCGATGTCATCGCTGATCTGTTCGCCGTGCTGGAGTGCCTGGTCCTGCGCGACGAACTCCCCGCCGAGGCCCGGGGCAGGTACGACCAGGCGGTGCTCATGCTCGCCCGCTCAGCCGACTGACTCCGGCCCAGCCGACGGCCGTGCGCCCCGCTCCTGCTCCGACGCCGTCGGTGCCGTCGAAGGGAGTCAGGTAATCGGCAGCAACGTCGACAGCATGGCCATCGCCGGTTGAGTCACCTTGTCAACGAGCGGCGCGACGGCAGGTGTTCCGGGCGGGACAGCCGCCACTATGGACGGGCGCGGCTGCTCCCTGCGCGCGGTCGGTGCCAGCACTCCACCTACCGGAGCAATCCGCTCCACTCCCGACGCGGTGGGATCCAGCACCGGTTTCACTGGCGCTATCGGGCCGCTGGCAGCCGGCGGTGAACCCCAGGGCCGCTGGGCGGTGGGTGGAGGTGAGCCGTGTCCGGCCGCCGGCCCGTCCAGGGACACTGGCTTGTTGCGGTGCACTCGCCCAGACCGCTGGCGAGGCACCGAGCCCGTTCCAGCGAGTGCCTGCGCTCGGACGGCATCCGGCGCTACCACCGCGCGGGGGGCAGGCGCCTGCCCCCCGGATCCGTCGGAACCGGCTCCGGCACCCGGGCCGGCCGGAGCGTAGCTGGGCAGCAGTGCACCCTCTCCGGCGAGTGAGCCGTCATCGACGCTTACTGCGCTGGCCAGCACGGAGCCGCAGGCCAGCACGGTGCCCGCGGCGAGGCCGCAGGCCCGGCCCACGAGGATTGCACGGCCGCCGGGACTCCGGCCGGGAGACCAGGCGTGAACCCCGGACAGCACGGCACCGGCAGGGGCGTCGGCCACCACCTGCGCACCACCGACCCAGGCGATCAGCGCGGTGGCAGCGGGCCCGGAGCCCGTCTTCCTACGACGGCGCGCAGTCATCGTGTGTCACTGGAGGTCTCCTCAGGGTAGCCGGACTGGGGCATACTACCGGTCTACCGGCTCAGGCCCAGACTGCTCACCCGTCCGGGGCAGCGCACCGCCTGCCGTCTGCGCCCAGCGGTATCGCTCACCAGTCTGGGTGGATTGCGCCAAATGACTGCTTGATCCCTTTAGCGATGAAGCCTACCATCACTTCATCTAAGGCTTGGCTTGGCTAATTTGGGAGCTACCTGTGCGCCTCCACTGCCGTGCCGTCAAGCGGGTTCGTCAGGGCGTTGTCTGTCTGGCCGTCGTCGGTCTGACCGCGGTCGGCAGCACCGGCGCAACCGCTGGTACGGCGTCGTCGCAGAACCGCTACCGCCAGGTCAATCTGGCGGCCAATGACGAGGCATATAGGGCGCGCCTCACCATCCCGGAGATGGTCAACGCGTGGGGCATCGCGATCCGCCCCCGGGGCGCCGGCGGCCACTTCTGGGTCACCGCCGGTGGGACGTCCCATGAGTTCATCGGCGACGTCCGTGCCTCCGACGACCGGGAGCTGCGCAGGCTGCACCAGGACGACCTCACCGCAGTGACGATCCCGGGCGCCGACAACAAGACCGACGACACCAGCATCGGCAAGGCCACCGGGGTGATCTTCAACGGCGCCGACATCAACTCGGACAAGTTCGTCGTGACTGACCAGCCAGCACAGGTCAACGGCCAGACAGTCCTGCTGGGCGGCTCGGCACGGTTCATCTTCGCCACCGACTCCGGGCGCATCACCGCGTGGGGCGAGCGCGCGCCGGACGGCACCGTGGTGCGGGTGAACGGGCCCAGCCAGGAGGTATTCAACGGGGAACCACAGGGCATGCAGTTCTTCGGGCTGGCAATCAAGCAGGGCAGCTTCGACACCCTGTGGGCCGCCGACTTCGGCGCGCAGCCGCAGATCCGCCAGTTCGACAAGAACTGGCAACTGGTACCGACCCAGGGCTTCGCGAACCCGTTCGCCACCGGCGGGCCCGTCGACCCGGCCGACCCGGCCAAGGGCACACTGGCCAAGCCGGGTGACCCAGTGCCGTTCAACATCACCACCGTCGGCGACCGGGTCTTCGTGGCCTATGCCATCTCCCAGGCCCCCGACGAGCCGGTGGCGGGCGGTCCCGCATTCGACGCCGGCGAGGAGGACTCGCTGAACAGGGAACAGGAAAAGGCCGCTCGAGGCCGACCCGACAAGGGCAAGCTGGCCGAGTTCACCGCCGCCGGCGCACTGGTTCGGGTATTCGACGACCGCGGCCGGTTGAACGCGCCATGGGGCATCGCGGTGGCTCCGGCGAACTTCGGCCGGCTCGGCGGCAAGATCCTGGTGAGCAACTTCGGCGGGGCCGGGCGGATCGCGGCGTTCGATGACACCACCGGTAAGTTCATCGACTACCTGCGCGACGAGGCCGGCGCGCCGATCGGCATCGACGGCATCTGGAGCATCCTGTTCGGCAACGGGGAGAGCCTCGGTGACGCCGACGCGCTGTACTTCGCAGCGGGG
>JBOHFT010000058.1:0-22650 GCA_050699815.1 Pseudonocardiaceae bacterium
GCGACCTATAGGTCGCATCGCCACTCACGGGGGGGCGCGTGTCAGCGCCACCACGGCCGCAGCGGCACGTGGGCGTTGCCGGTGCTGTCTGGGCGGGTCGCCAGTATCTGGTGCAGCTGGATGCCGTTGCGCTCGAAGGTCAGCCGTGACGACGCCATGTACAGGCCCCACACTCGGGCCGTGGCCTCGCCGACCTCGGCCACGCATTCGTCCCAGTTCGCGGCGAGGTTGGCGCACCACTGCCGCAACGTCAGCGCGTAGTGCTCCCGCAGGCTCTCCACGTGGCGCAGCTCGAGGCCGGCGTCCTGCGCCGCTGTGATGATCTTGCCGGCGCCGGTCAGCTCCCCGTCGGGGAACACGTAGCGGTCGGTGAACACGTCGACCGGGGGCCGGACCCGGTTGTCCGGGTGGGTGATGCAGTGGTTGAGCAGCCGCCCTCCCGGGCGCAGCTTGGCCAGCAGCAGCGCGAAGTAGGACGGGTAGGTGTGCACCCCGACGTGCTCGGTGAGCCCGATCGAGCTCACCGCGTCGTAGTCGCGGCCGGGGGCGTCCCGGTAATCCAGGTGGCGGACCTCGGCGAGCTCGGCCAGGCCCTCCCGGGCGATGGCCTGTTGCGCCCAGCCAGCCTGCTCCGCGGACAGCGTGACGCCCAGCGCCCGCACGCCGCGGCGGGCGGCGTAGCGCACCATGCCGCCCCACCCGCAGCCGACGTCGAGCAGCCGCATCCCGGCTTGGAGCCCCAGCTTGTCGGCGATCAGTTCGTGCTTGCGCTTCTGGGCCTGTTCCAGGCTCGCCTCGGGATGCTCGTAGACAGCGCAGGTGTAGGTCATCGACGGGCCGAGCACCATCTCGTAGAAGCGGTTGGAGACGTCGTAGTGGTGGTGCACCGCCCCGGAGTCGCGGTGCCGGGAATGCGCCAGCCCTTCGACCACCCGCCGCCACCGGGGCCGTGACTCCTGAGGTGGCGGCGGCACCGGCCGCAGCACCTCCCAGCCCAGCGAGCGAGTGATCAACGCCAGCTCGGCGATGGTGGGGCGCCGGAAGTGCAGCTGGTATGCCATCAGCCGCATCGCCTGGTACGGGTCACCCGGGTGCACCCCGGAAGCGCGCAGGTCACCGGCGATGTATGCGCGCGCCATGCCGAGGTCGCCCGGCGCGGTGAACAGATAGGTGGCGCCGCGCGGGGTGGCCAGGTGCACGCTGATCTCGGAGTCGGGCGGGCCGGTGGCGCTGCCGTCGTAAGCGGTGAACCGGACGGGGAACCGGCCATCGGTGAGCAGTTCCACGATCCCCGCCAGCGACAATGTCGGCGGGGCGGTCGTCGGGCTAGCGCGCCGGGAGGTCGTCATCTGCGTCGCACCGCCTTCGTGTAGAGGTCCAGGAGCCGCCGGTCCGGGTCGTAGCGCTGCTTCAGTGCCGCGTAGTGCTCGCCGCCGTAGCGGGTGTCGAATTCCTCCCGCGGGTAGAAGGAGTCCGAGTACAGCGTCTTGTGCCCGCCCAGCGTGTCCGTCTGGCGCTCGATGGCCCGGTTGGTGTCGCTGCCGGATCCGCCGGGGGCGATCGGCACGGCCGACCAGAACCCCAGGTTGACGTAGTCACGGCCGGGCTCCAGGGGATACAGCGGCCAGCCGCGGTCGCCGCGCAGCCGCAGCGGGCACAGCCACACCGGCTCGATGCCGACGTGCTCGTCGAACCAGCGCAGGAACTCCGCGGTGTGCTCGACGGGGATCTCGACGTCCTGGATCACGCGTTCCTGGCGCGGGCGGCCGCGCCACACCTCGATGCGGTTGGACAGGTCCAGCCGCCGGTCGGCGGCGGCGAGCTTCCAGTAGACGTCGCTGCGGCGCAGCCGGGCCGGCCACAGCCGCCGGATCACCGGGTGCTCGACCCCGAAGCCCCTCGAGCACCAGAACCAGTCGGTGTCCCAGCGCCACAGGTAGTCGTGGGTGCTCAGGACATCGTGCCGGCGCTGCTGGATCGAGCGGTAGTAGATCTGCTGGCCGGTATAGTCGCTGGCCGGCCCGTCGTGTTCGGTGCGCCGGCCCAGCGTCAGGTAGGACTCGGCCGGGGAGAACAGCACGCCGTCGAGGTAATCGACGTCCTCACCGTCCCACTGCCGGGTCGCCATGATCTGCGCCACCCCGGCGCACAGCTCGTCGAGGTCGTCGAACCGGACGTGCCGCAGACCGACGTGCGAGCGCACCGGCTCCAGCTCGATGCGCAGCCGGGTGGCGTAGCCCAGCGTGCCGTAGGAGTTGGGAAACCCGGTGAACAGATCGTCTCCTGGGGCGGTGGTGACGATCTCACCGGCGCCGGTGAGCACGTCGAGCTCCAGGACCGACTCGTGCGGCAGGCCGTTGCGAAATGACGCCGCCTCAATGCCCAGCCCGCTCACCGCACCGCCCAGGGTGATCGTCTTGAGCTCCGGGACGACCAGCGGGGTAAGCCCGTGCGGCAGGGTTGCGGCGACGAGGTCGGCGTAGCTGCACATGCCCGCGACGTCGGCGGTGCGGCTGGCCGGGTCCACCTGCAGCACCCCGGTGAGACCTGAGACGTCCAGGCCGGGGGTGCCGGTCGCGGCGCGGGGCCGGAACAGGTTCGACGTTCGCTTGGCCAGCCGCACCGGTGACCCCGCCGGGATCGCCCGGTAACTGGCTTGCAGCCGCTGCACGGCATCGCGATGGCTGCGCTGCGCCTCGGTGAACTGCACGCCGTCTACGCTACGACCAACCCGGCTCGACCGCACCCGTATCCGGCGGCCCAGACGTCGCTACCCTGTGACATCGCTACTCTAGCCCACATGGGTCTGCTACCCCAGTGGGCCCGGATTCGACGAGAGGAGCCGCGGTGCAACCCGGCGGAGCGCCCGATATGAATATGATCATGATGCAGGCCCAGAAGATGCAGCAGCAGCTGATGAGCGCGCAGGAAGAACTCGCCGAGACCGAGATCACCGGCCAGGCCGGTGGTGACCTGGTCGTGGTCACGCTGGCCGGCACCGGGGAGATCCGCAGCGTGACGATCGACCCCAGGGTGGTCGACCCCGACGATGTGGAGACCTTGCAGGACCTCGTCGTGGGGGCGATGGCCGACGCGCACCGCGCGCTGCAGGAGCTCACTGAGGAGAAGATGGGCCCGCTGGCCAGTGCGCTCGGTGGGCCTGGCGGGGGTTTCGGCCTGCCCGGCATGTGACGCCCGCTCTCGCGGAGGCGGCAGATGGCCACGGTGTACGAGGGCGTCGTCCAAGACCTCATCGACGAGCTGGGGCGGCTGCCCGGCGTTGGGCCCAAGAGCGCCCAGCGGATGGCCTTCTACCTGCTGGCCGCCGATCCGGCTGATGTGACGAGGCTCCAGGAGGCGTTGCAGCGGGTCAAGGAGGGCGTGGTCTTCTGCGCCGTCTGCGGCACGGTCTCGGCGAAGGAGACCTGCCGGATCTGCTCGGATCTTCGCCGCGATCCCCGGGTGATCTGTGTGGTCGAGGAACCCAAGGACGTGCTGGCGGTGGAACGCACTGGCGAGTTCACCGGCCGCTACCACGTGCTGGGTGGAGCGCTCGATCCCTTGTCCGGCGTCGGCCCCGACCAGCTGCGGATCCGGGAGCTGCTCACCCGGATCGGTGCCGACGAGATCACCGAGGTGATCATTGCGACGGACCCCAACACCGAGGGTGAGGCCACTGCCACCTATCTGGCGCGGATGCTGCGGGACTTCCCCGGCCTGTCGGTGACCCGGCTGGCCTCCGGCCTGCCCATGGGCGGTGACCTGGAGTTCGCCGACGAGCTCACCCTCGGCCGCGCGCTGTCCGGCCGCCGCGCCGTCTGAACTCCGCACTCATGAGCGCGCTAGCGCATGACCCGGTTCACTGCTGATACGACGGCGTTCAGCGAGGCGGTGACGATGGACCCGGAGACGCCGACGCCCCAGAGGACCTGCTCGCTGATCCGGCACTCGACGTACGCCGCGGCGGTGGCGTTGTCGCCGGCTGACATCGCGTGCTCGGAGTAGTCGAGCACCCGGACGTCGAATCCCAGCGCGGCCAGCGCATCCACAAAGGCCGCGATCGGGCCGTTGCCCGAGCCGGTGACCTGGTGTTCCTCGCCTTCCACCAGCACGCTGGCCTGGATCTCGTCATGGCCCTCGCCGTCGTCGTCCAGCCGGTGCCGCAGGACCCGCAGCGGAGTGCCCCGGTCCAGGTAGTGCTCGCCGAAGATGTCCCGGATCCGTTGCGGCGAGACCTCCCCGCCGCCGGTATCGGTGTGCTGCTGGATGATCCGCGAGAACTCGATCTGCAGCCGCCGTGGCAGATCCAGCTGGTGCTCGGCCTTCATCACGTAAGCGACGCCGCCCTTGCCGGACTGTGAATTCACCCGGATCACGGCCTCGTAGGTGCGCCCGACGTCTTTGGGGTCGATGGGCAGATATGGCACCTCCCACGGTTGCCCGTCCACTCCGACGCCCGCTTGGGCCGCGGCGATCTGCATTGCCTGCAGTCCCTTGTTGATCGCATCCTGGTGACTGCCGGAGAACGCGGTATAGACCAGGTCGCCGCCGTAGGGATGCCGCTCGGGGACCGGCAGCTGGTTGCAGTACTCCACGGCGCGGCGGATCTCGTCGATGTCGGAGAAGTCGATCTGGGGATCGATGCCCTGGCTGAACAGGTTCATCCCCAGCGTCACCAGGCACACGTTGCCAGTACGCTCCCCGTTGCCGAACAAGCAGCCCTCGATGCGTTGCGCACCGGCCTGGTAACCCAGCTCGGCGGCGGCCACCGCGGTGCCGCGGTCATTGTGCGGATGCAGCGAGAGAATCACCGCGCTACGCCTTTCCAGGTGGCGGTGCATCCACTCGATGGAGTCGGCGTAAACATTTGGCGTGGCCATCTCGACAGTGGCCGGCAGGTTCAGGATCACCGGCGCGTCCGGGGTGGGCTGCCAGATCTCGGTGACCGCGTTGCACACCTCCGCGGCGTAGGCCAGTTCGGTGCCGGTGTAGGACTCCGGCGAATACTGGAAGCGGAAGTCGGTGCCGGAGTTCTTCCCAGCGTACGCCACGAGCATTTCGGCAGCTGAGGTGGCGATCTTCTTGATTCCCTCGCGTTCCTCCCGGAACACCACCCGGCGCTGCAGGATCGACGTCGAATTGTAGATGTGCACGATCGCCTTGCTCGCACCCTCCAGCGCCTCGAACGTTCGCTCGATCAGCTCCGGACGGCACTGGGACAGCACCTGGATGCGGACGTCCTCGGGCACCGCGTCCTCGGTGACGATCTCGCGGACGAAGTCGAAATCGGTCTGGCTGGCCGCCGGGAAACCGACCTCGATCTCCTTGTAGCCCATCCGCACCAGCAGCTCGAACATGCGCCGCTTGCGAGCCGGGCTCATCGGGTCGATCAGCGCCTGGTTGCCGTCTCGCAGGTCCACCGCGCACCACAGGGGCGCCCGGCTGATCGTGACGTCGGGCCAGGTGCGGTCCGGCAGTGCTACCGGTTCCACAGCCTGGGCGAAGGGCCGGTAGCGGTGCACCGGCATCGCGCTGCCGCGCTGAACGTTCCACGTGGCCTGGTCAGCAGGAGCCACCGCGGTGGGGATCTGGATGCGGCTGGTGTCACCGGTGGTGACCGTGCTGGTGCCGGTATCGGCAGGTTGGGGAGTCATCTTCTGCTTCTGCGCCTTCTCGTGGGTCTTCGAGTAGCCGGACAATCCGACCGGCGAGTGCGCGCGAGCAACTCCGCGACGGGGGGGCCGGTCGTCGTCAGACCCCGTCGCGGCAGCGAAGCAGGAGGGCGCGTGCCACCCGGTCACGGTAGCCGGAGCCGCCCGGCAGTACGCAACCCGCCTTCCCGGATCGTGAGATCTTCCCCGTGCACGCTTCTGCACGGACGGTGCCGGCCGTGGCAGACTCGGGCTCATGGGCGGAGCTGCTAGGCAATCTCCCGGCACGTCGGCCCGGAGGCCGCGCACCAGGATCGTCGGCATCCTCGCGGCCGTGATCCGGCTCGTGGGCTGGCTCTTCGCGCTGATCTTGGTGGCGTATATCGCGCTCAGGCTGGGCAACGCCGACCCGGCGCACGGCATCACGACGTTCGTGACGTACTGGGCGGACCGTCTCGACCTGGGCCTCCATGACCTGTTCCGGCCGCCCGACGTGTGGGTGCAGGTGCTGGTCAACTACGGCCTTGCGGCGCTCTTGTGGCTTGTGGTGAGTTCCGTGGTCGCACGTCTGGTGGGGCGCCTCGGCTGACATCGCCGGGGACGCGGCATCGGGTGCTCTGGGCGCCGGATGGCCCTGGCGCTGGGTCGTCCGGTGTGCCCCGGTTACCGGCTGTGGAACAGGACCGCGGGGCGGTGCACTGTGACTATTCCGGGTGAATGATCTAATATTCACTCTTTAGAGTTTTTTGATCACTTTAAGCAGTTTTCGGTTCGATATGGCGCGCTAACCGGTATGCTACCAGCAAGTTTCACTGGAGCGGTGGTAGCAGTGCGTAATCGCCTGCTGCACGGTCTGGAGTGGGTGAGCGGCCGTGTTTCTGGATCGCGCAGCGGGCTGCGGATCCTGCGGCGGCGCCGCCCTTTCCAGGGTCTTCGCAGGTCATCGGTAGTACACTGGCGGCAAGCGAGGTCGTCAGGACCGCATCGCCGCGGCCGCGGCGGGGGGTGACAAGCATCACGACGGAGCCTGCACCGCGGTGAAGATTGAACGTGCGACTACTTTCCGTTCTCATCTGGTAACCCCTTGCGTTGTTGGGTCGACTTCCTCCAAGCTGCGGCGTACCTGACGGGAGCAGCTGCCCCGGGGAGGCGTGCGGAGAAAGGAGGCCGTCCCAGCGGCGTCGGCCGTTGCGGCGACACTCTTTGTCTCCGCCGTGACTTCCCGCCCCTGCACGCTTCCCGCTGCATGAAAAACCCTGCACAAGGAAGCGGTGGTGGAGTTGGCTAGAACGGACGCTCGATCCAGGGGATCTGGAGGAGCTGGGCTCTTCAACGTTGTCAGCGTTGTGGTCCTCGTGTTCGCGGTGCTGATCATCGGTATAGCGGCCGCGTTGCTCGCCCGGACCCTGGCGGCGGCACAGAGCATCGACAAGAAGGCGCAGACTATCTCGAACAACGCTGGCAGCATCGACACCTCGACTGACACGGTCGTGAACCTGAACCGGACCAACGAGGTCGCTGCCTCGATCTTGACGAGTGCGAAGCCGCTGGAGGGTCAGCTTCGGACGGTCGACACCGTCGCTGCGGACATCGACGGCCTGGCAAAGTCGATCAATTCGACTGCCGGGACCATCAACGGCTCTGCCGGGACCATCAACGGCACTGCAGTCACGATCAACGGCACCGCGAAGGACATCAACAACAACGCCGGGACGATCAACAGCACTGCGGGGACGATCAACGCCACGGCGAAGGGCATCCTCACTCAGACCGATCTGATTCTCGACGTCGCGCAGCGCATTGATGCCGATGCCGTGACGATCAACGAGACCATCGCCAGGACCATCGTCATCGCCCGGAACATCAAGATCGACAGCAGCAACATCCTCAACCAGGCGATCAGGGCTGAAATGACGTCTCGTTGCATCAACGCCAAGCTGCGCCTCAACCTGATCGCCCCGCCGCAACCACCCTGCTAGGAGGATAGAAGATGACAACGCAACAAATCGGCAGGTCGTCGACCACCTCCGGGCCGCCCCCCGGCACGAGCTCGTTCGTCAGGTGGCTGTGGATCTGGGTCACGCTCGGGCTCATCGTCGTGGTGGTCGTCATCGGCTTCCTGATCGGCATCGTGCGAGCGCTCGAGTCGATCGATGGTGGGCTGTTCACGGCGTCCAACTCCGTGGCGGGCGCCACGGGCGACGTCACGCCCTTGCCCAACTACGTCCAGACGATCAACTCGTCGCTGACCGACATCGACGTCTCGCTGAAGCCGATCCGTGGCCAGGTCGCCGACGCCACCGCGTCGCTGCTGTCGATCAAGGGTTCCCTGACGACTATTGACGCATCACTGAAGGACACCTCCGCGTCACTGGTCAACACCTCAGGTTCACTGGTCGACACCTCGGGCACGCTGGTGGGCGCCTCCACCTCGGTGGCGAGCATCACCGGCTCCCTGATCGACACCTCGAATCTGCTGCTGCAGGTCCTGCGCAACGCGTCGGCGATCGAGCTCACCCTCGAGTCGATCCAGCACGAGGACAGCCAGGGCACCGCCAGGATCTTCAAGCAGGTCGACTTCGCCAACGGGATCCTGCAATCGATCCAGAACGACACCTTCAACATCAACCTGGGGCTCGTGGAGACCAACCGGCACCTGACCAACATCTGCACCTCTCCCGTGGTTTCTTTGCTGCCCCCGTTCAAGTGTGACCCAGTCCAGCCATAGGACGTGACTGATGCGACGCCTGACTTCCAACGCCCTCCCGGGCATCATGCTCGTGATCATCATCTTCTGGGCGCTGTTCGCGGTGCTGCTCCTGACCGGCATTGCGAGCACGGCTAACCGGATCGAGAGCCGTGTCGGCGTGATCAATAACAACGTCACGCCGATCAACTCCGAACTCGACGTCGTCCCGGTTCTTGCCAACGTCCAGGACACCGCCGCGCAGATCCGGGATGCGGCGGCGCCGCTGACCGGGATCATCGGGAATGTGGTCGATTCCGCCAGCAGTATCGACGCCAGCGCCAAGCAGATTATCACCTCGGCGGCGTCGATCAACAAGTCGGCAAAGGAGATCAACACTTCGGTACTTGAGATCAACAAGAGTGTGGGCTCGATCGCACCTCAGCTGGAGGAGATCCTCGCCACTGCCGAATCGATCAACGGTACCGCGAATTTGATCGCCGGGAACTTCATCGAGGTCGTCGACCTCGTGTACGACATCAAGACCAGGATTGTTCTTGCCAGCTCCCAGGTCGATGACGTCATCAGGACTACCAATTTTCTGGACGGTGACTTCACGTTCATCCTTGATCAAGTTTACCTGATCAACAACAATGCTCAAGGTATCGCGAGCGGTCCCTTGGTCATGAACGCGGGTAATGCGGGTGTGATGAGCGAGATGATCAAGGCTAGTGCTGCTCAGGGGCCAGGTGCTCAGGCAGGGCTGCCCAACTTCGATCTGCTGCCGCAGATTCCCGCACTCGGATTGCCGGCGATCCCGCTGCTCCCCACCGGGCAGCTGCCGTTGGATCTGAGTAAGCCCTTGCTCGGGTTGCCTGTCCTGGGCGACACCGGTGATCTCCTGAGTCTGGTCGGTGTTGCACCGAAGTAGCCGCGGGAGTTCCATGGAGTGTCCCGTCGGGGGCGTCGGCCAGGCCAGGTCCGGCGTCCCCGATTGTCGGATTCATGAGGTTGGGCAGCGGAGCACGGGCGGTGCTGGTCTCGGTGAGTTCCGCGGATCGGTTTCCCGTTGACACCCTGCGGTCAGCATGCTGTCATCTGCGTGCGGCGTCATGGCATCGTGGCCCCTAGAGTCGGACCCCCTAGAGTCGGACCCCCTAGAGCCGGACCCCAGAGAGCCGGATCCCAGAGAGCCGGATCCCAGAGAGCCGGACCCAGTGAGCTGGTCGTGTCGCTGTCCGGGATCTGTTCCGCGACGCTGGACGACTGTGCCGAACTCACCGCCGATCTGGACGCCCGTGGGGTGCCGGCCTCGCTTCTTCTGGTTCCCCGCCGCCCCGGCGGCAGCGCCGCGTTGCACTGGATACGGGAACGCGGCAACCGGGGCGATGCGGTGCTGCTGCACGGCTATGACCACACCCTGGACCCCATCGGGTGCTGGGGATCGCACACCGTCGCCCGGCTGGGCCGCCGTGCCGAATTCGCCAATCTGCCGGCCCATGAGGCTGGGCTGCGCCTGAAGGCCGCGCACATGCTGCTGGAGCGGCTGGAGCTGCGGACCGACGGGTTTGTCCCGCCGCGCTGGCTAGCTTCCGGCGGCACGCTGCGGGCGCTGCGGCAGCACGGTTACCGGATCTGTGCCGACGCCACCGCGGTCCGTGACGTGGCCTCCGACCTGGTGCACCGCGGTCGCCTGCTGGGATTCGGGGTGCTCGGGCCGGCGCCAGGCGAGCGAGCTGAACCGTGGTGGTGCCGGGCAATTGCGCTGGGCGCGGCGCGCACCGCCCGTCGCGGTGGCCTGGTGCGCATTGCGGTGGACGCGACCGACCTGGCCCGCGGCGCGCGCCGGTCGGCCCTGCTGGACGCAGTGGACGTCGCGCTGCACCACCACGCCCGGCCCCGCACGTACCTGGAAGTCATTGCCGCGCCGGCCAGGATCACAGCGTGACCGGCTCGGCGTGCGCAACAACGTGGACTTCGGTCCCGGCGGGGGCAAGCTCGCGGAAAAACCCGTAGTACTTGTCCGGCTGGGCCAAGCTGGCCTGGTGGATCGGCACGGCCAGCCCGGGGTCGACAGCCCGCAGGTAGTCCACTGCCTCGGAAACCTTGAACCACGGCGCCACGGTGGGCAGCAGCAGCACGTCGACGTCGCAGCCGGGCAGGGTGAACGAGTCCCCGGGGTGCAGGATCGTGCCGGTGCCACTGTCGATCAGGTAGCCGTTGTTCGGGACCACCGGAATGTCCGGGTGGATCACGCCATGGTCGCCGCCGATCACCTCGACTGACGTGCCGGCCAGCACCAGCCGCTGTCCGGGACCCACCACCTGGTGCGCGATCCCCACGTTGGCCAGCAGTTTCGCCGAGCCGGCGTCGACCACCAGCTCCGCTGCCGGATTCGCGGCCAGCAGGGCGGGCAGCCGCTCGAGGTCAAGATGGTCGGGGTGCTGGTGGGTCACCAGGATCGCGTCGAGGCCGGTGAGCTCCTCGAAGCCGGCCGAGTAGACCCCGGGATCCAGCAGCAGCCGAGTGGTGCCGGTGTCGGCCAGCACGCAGGACTGCCCCCAGTGGACGATCTGCATGGTGTTCTTCTCCCCGCCAACCGACAGGCCACCAGCCAGCGTGCCAGCACCTCGGCGAATTCCGCCACTGGCGGGCGCACCGGTAGCCTCAGCGGCGTGGCACGAGTGGTCGTCGACGTGGTGCTCAAGCCGGAGATCCTTGACCCGCAGGGGCAGGCAATCGCACACGCGCTGCCCCGGCTGGGCTTCGACGGGGTGCACGGCGTGCGGCAGGGCAAGCATTTCGAGCTGGACGTCGCAGACACCGTCGACGACGCCGACCTGCACCGGATGGCGGGCGAGCTGCTCGCCAACCCCGTGATTGAGGACTGGACGGTGCGGCGCCTGTGAGCGAGACCAGGATCGGTGTGATCACTTTTCCCGGCACGCTCGACGACGGCGACGCCGCCCGCGCGGTGCGCCACGCCGGAGCGCAACCGGTAGCGCTCTGGCACGCCGATGACGACCTGCGCGGGGTGGACGCCGTCGTGGTGCCCGGCGGGTTCTCCTACGGCGACTACCTGCGGGCCGGCGCGATCGCCGCACACCAGCCGGTGCTGCGGGCCGTGGTGCACGCCGCCAGCCGGGGCACGCCGGTGCTGGGCATCTGCAACGGTTTTCAGATCCTGTGTGAGGCGGGGCTGCTGCCGGGCGCATTGGTGCGCAACGTCGGGCTGCGCTTCGTGTGCCGCGATCAGCGGCTGCGGGTGGAGACCAGCGCGACGGCCTGGACCGGCCGGTATCCGCCGGGCGCGGAGATCCTCGTGCCGCTGAAGTCCATGGCGGGCCGTTATGTGGCCGACGCGTCGACCCTGGCCGGGCTGGAAGGCGACGGCCGGGTGGTGTTCCGCTACGCCGGCGGGTCCCCGAACGGCGCGGCGAACGACATTGCCGGGATCGCCTCGGCGGACGGCCGGATCGTCGGGATGATGCCGCATCCCGAACACGCGATTGACCCCCTCACCGGGCCGTCCGCCGACGGCCTGGACCTGTTCCGCTCCGCCGTCGACGCGGTGGTCGCCGCGCCTGGCCCGGGACCGCGATTCGGCTCCGGATAGCGCCTCGAATACCGTCGACGGGTGCGCACACCGACTATCGACTCCGTGCAGTGTGCTGCTGACAGCCCTGACCGGGTGCAGCCGTACCGCGAGCTCGGGCTCGCCGACGACGAGTACGCGCGGATCCGGGAGATCCTCGGGCGCCGGCCCACCGAGGCCGAGCTGGCGATGTACTCGGTGATGTGGAGCGAGCACTGTTCCT
Organism: Pseudonocardiaceae bacterium; assembly: GCA_050699815.1. Lineage (GTDB taxonomy): Bacteria > Actinomycetota > Actinomycetes > Mycobacteriales > Pseudonocardiaceae. The sequence goes on from JBOHFT010000058.1 coordinate 12,156, forward strand.
ACAAGTCCTCCAAGGTGCACCTGCGCTACTTCGGGGAGACGACTACTGCGGCGATGCGGCAGCGGATGCTCGCCGGGATCGGGGACAACGCCGGCGTCGTCGAGGTCGGCGACGGCTGGGCGGTGACCTTCAAGATCGAGTCGCATAACCATCCGTCCTATGTGGAGCCCTATCAGGGCGCGGCGACCGGGGTCGGCGGGATCGTCCGCGACATCATGGCAATGGGCGCGCGGCCGATCGCGGTGGCCGACCCGCTGCGCTTCGGCCCCGCCGACGCGCCGGACACCGCGCGGGTGCTGCCCGGCGTGGTCGCCGGGATCGGTGGTTACGGCAACTGCCTGGGCCTGCCCAACATCGGTGGCGAGGTGGTCTTCGACCCCTCCTACGCGGGTAACCCGCTGGTCAACGCGCTGTGCGTGGGGGTGATGCGGGTGGCCGATCTGCACCTGGCGCACGCCAGCGGCACCGGAAACAAGATCGTCCTTTTCGGTGCGCGCACCGGGCGCGACGGCATCGGCGGGGTCTCGGTGCTGGCCAGCGAGAGCTTCAGCGCGGGTACCGGCGGCCGCAAGAAGCTGCCCAGCGTGCAGGTCGGCGACCCGTTCGCCGAGAAGGTGCTCATCGAATGCTGCCTGGAGCTGTTCGCCGCCGGCCTGGTGGCCGGTATCCAGGATCTCGGCGGGGCGGGGTTGTCCTGCGCGACGAGCGAGCTGGCCAGCGCCGGCGACGGCGGCATGCGGGTGCAGCTCGACGCGGTGCCGCTGCGGGCGCCGGACATGACCCCGGCCGAGATCCTCTCCAGCGAATCCCAGGAGCGGATGTGCGCCGTCGTGCGCCCCTCCGATGTGGGCGCTTTCCTGGCCGTGTGCGCGAAATGGGACGTCACCGCAACGGTGATCGGCGAGGTGACCGATGGCGATCGGCTGGTGATCACCTGGCACGGCGAGACCGTGGTGGACGTGCCGCCGCGCACCGTCGCGCACGACGGGCCGGTGTACCACCGGCCGGTGCACCGGCCGGCTGCTCAGGACGCCCTGCAGGCGTCGGTCCCGGACGCACTGCCACGGCCGTCCACACCGGACGCCTTACGGGCGACGCTGCTGCGGATGGTGGCCAGCCCCGGGCTGTGCTCACGGGCCTGGGTGACCGACCAGTACGACCGCTACGTGCGCGGCGCCACCGTGCTCGCGCAGCCCAGCGACGCCGGCCTGGTGCGCATCGACGACACCACCCAGCGCGGGGTGGCGGTGGCCACCGACGGCAACGGCCGCTACTGCGCGCTGGATCCCTATGCCGGAACCCAGCTCGCACTGGCCGAGGCATACCGCAACGTCGCGGTCACCGGTGCCACCCCGGTGGCCGTGACGAATTGCCTCAATTTCGGCGCTCCCACCGATCCTGGCGTGATGTGGCAGTTCCAGCAGGCCGTCCGCGGCCTGGCCGACGGCTGCGTCGCGCTCGGCATCCCGGTCACCGGCGGGAACGTGAGCTTCTACAACCAGACCGGGGACACCGCGATCCTGCCCACCCCGATCATCGGCGTGCTCGGCGTGATCGACGACGTGCGCCGCCGGATCCGCACCGTGCTGGGCGGTCCCGGTGACGAGGTATGGCTGCTCGGCGACACCCGCGACGAGTTCGGCGGCAGCGAATGGGCGCACGAGGTGCACGGGCATCTCGGCGGCCGCCCGCCTGCGGTGGATCTGGCCCGCGAGCAGGCGATCGGCGAGGTGCTCGCGGCCGCGTCCCGAGACGGCCTGGTGAGCGGGGCGCACGACCTGTCTGACGGCGGTCTCGCGCAGGCGCTGGTTGAGGCGTGCCTGCTGGGCGGGGTCGGTGCCCGGATAGCGCTGCCCACGCAGCTCGACCCCTTCGTCGCCCTGTTCGCCGAGTCCGCCGCCCGCGTCCTGCTCGGCGTGTCGCGCGCACATGCTCACCGTGTCGCGCAGCTGTGCACAGACCACGGAGTGCCGGTGACCCCACTGGGCGAGGCCCACGCCACCCCCGTCCTGGAAATCACCCACGTAGCCACCCTCGGGCTCGACGAGCTCCGCACCGCCTGGCAAACCACCCTCCCCACCCTCTTTGCCCCCTCTTACCGCGTTCTGGAGACAGACTGCACTAATCAGGTCGCGGTTTACCGCAGTCTGTCTCCAGAACGCGGGGAGGAGCACGTGCGTGATGCGGTTGATGCGTGGTTGGCGGGGGATGGGGCGGAGCCTGGGCGGGCTGAGGTGGGGCGGGCTGTCCGGCTCAGTCTGCGTGCCCTGGCGGAGGTGGCCCCTGGGGCCACGGTGGAGGTGCGGGTGCCGCCGTTCGCCGCCGTGCAGTGCGTCGCGGGCCCACGGCACACGAGAGGCACCCCACCCAACGTCATAGAGACCGACCCCCGAACCTGGCTAGAACTAGCCACCGCCCGCCTCACCTGGCCCGAGGCGATCGCCCAAGCCCGCGTAACCGCATCAGGCCCCCGAGCAGACCTCTCAGCGTGGCTGCCCTTAGTGCGATCCCCGCATTCAGCGGGCTCAGCGGGGTAAAAGAGGTGCCGGAAACCCCGCTGAGCCTGCTGAATGCGGATCGTCCAGGCCTCGCCCGTAGAGTGAGCAGCGTTTTCAGTCCCGTTGGTAGGGAGTTGCAGGTGGACAACGAAGCGGCCCTGGATGACCACGGGGGACCGCGCGAAGAGTGCGGTGTCTTCGGTGTCTGGGCTCCAGGTGAGGAAGTCGCCAAGCTCGCCTACTTCGGCCTGTTCGCCCTGCAGCACCGTGGCCAGGAGGCCGCCGGCATCGCGGTGTCCGATGGCTCGCAGGTGCTGGTGTTCAAAGACCTCGGGCTGGTCAGCCAGGTCTTCGATGAGCAGGTGCTGTCCAGCCTGTCCGGGCATATCGCGGTCGGGCACTGCCGCTACTCCACCACCGGGTCGACCACCTGGGAGAACGCCCAGCCCACGTTTCGCACCACGGCCGCCGGCGCGGGGCTGGCACTGGTGCACAACGGCAACCTGGTGAACACCGCCGAGCTGCTGGGGCAGGCCCGCGTGGTCGGCGTGCCCACCCGCAACGGGGCGACCACCGACTCTGACCTGATCACCGGGCTGCTCGCCACTGCCGTGGGAGACGCCGGCATTGAGGACGCCGCCCAGCGCCTGCTGCCCCAGCTGCGGGGGGCGTTCTCACTGGTGTTCTGCGGCCAGGACACGCTCTACGCTGCCCGGGACCCGCACGGTGTGCGCCCGCTGGTGCTGGGGCGGCTGGACCGTGGCTGGGTGGTCGCCAGCGAGACCGCGGCGCTGGACATCGTCGGCGCGAGCTTCGTCCGGGAGGTCGAGCCGGGCGAGCTGCTGGCGATCGACGCGGGCGGGTTGCGCAGCTCGCGTTTCGCCAACCCCGATCCCAAGGGCTGCGTGTTCGAGTACGTCTACCTGGCCCGCCCGGACACCACGATCGCCGGGCGCGGGGTGCACGCCACCCGGGTGGAGATCGGCCGCCGGCTGGCCCAGGAGCACCCGGCCGGCGCCGACCTGGTCATCCCGGTGCCCGAGTCGGGCACCCCGGCGGCCATCGGCTATGCGCAGGGCTCCGGGATCCCGTACGGCTCGGGGCTGGTGAAGAACTCCTATGTGGGGCGCACCTTCATCCAGCCGTCGCAGACGATCCGCCAGCTCGGCATCCGGCTCAAGCTCAACCCGTTGCGCGACGTCATCCGCGGCAAGCGCCTCGTGGTGGTAGACGATTCCATCGTGCGGGGCAACACCCAGGGCGCTGTGGTCCGGATGCTGCGCGAGGCCGGGGCGATCGAGGTGCACGTGCGGATCGCCAGCCCGCCGGTGCGCTGGCCGTGCTTCTACGGCGTCGACTTCGCCTCCCACGCCGAGCTGATCGCCAACGGCAGCGACGTCGAGGGGATCCGGCGCGCCATCGGGGCGGACAGTCTCGGCTACGTCAGCCTCGCGAACCTGATCACCGCATCCGAGCAGCCGGCCACCCGGTTGTGCACAGCCTGCTACGACGGCCGCTACCCCATCCCGCTGCCGCCCGGCGAGTTCATGGGTAAGCACCTGCTTGAGGATGCCATGTTGCAGGCAGGCTGAGTGCAGGCAGGCTGAGTGCAGGCAGGCTGAGTGCAGGCAGGCTGAGTGCAGGCAGGCAGGCTGAGGAAGGCGCCCAAGCGGCGTCCGGGGGAACCTGCGCCGTCCAGGACCCGGGGGCACCGGACCAGGTAACGTGACTGCTACTGCTCGTAGGGCCCGCTCGTAGGGTCATCCTTCCGGCCAACAGGCCCGTGTCCTGGAGTTCGCACGCCATGACCGAGATCGGCAGCAAGCCCGCTACTTACGCCGCAGCCGGGGTGGACATCGCCGCCGGGGAGCAGGCCGTCGCCCTGCTGCGCCCGCACGCCGAGCGGGCCAGCCGCCCCGAGGTGCTCGGCGGGCTCGGCGGGTTCGCCGGCCTGTTCAAGCTCAAGCTCGGCCGCTGGCGCGAGCCCGTCCTGGCAAGCTCCACCGACGGCGTCGGCACCAAGATCGCCGTGGCGCAGGCGATGGACACCCACCACACCATCGGGATCGATCTGGTGGCGATGGTCGTCGACGACCTCGTGGTGTGCGGAGCCGAGCCGCTGTTCCTGCAGGACTACATCGCCGTCGGGAAGATCGTGCCGGAGCGGGTCGCGGACCTGGTCCGGGGAATCGCCGAGGGCTGCGTGCGGGTCGGCTGCGCCCTGCTGGGCGGGGAGACCGCCGAGCACCCCGGGATGATGACCGACGGTGACTACGACCTGTCGGCGACCGGGGTGGGCGTGGTGGAGGCCGATGCCATCCTGGGGCCCGATCGGGTCCGGCCCGGTGACGTGGTGGTGGCGATGGGCTCGTCGGGGCTGCACTCCAACGGCTACGCGCTGGCCCGGCACGTGCTGCTCGACCTCGCCCGGATGCCGCTGGACGGGCATGTCGAGGAGTTCGGCCGCACCCTCGGGGAGCAGTTGCTCGAACCCACCCGGATCTACGCCAAGGACTGCCTGGCGCTGGTGGCGGAGACCGCGGTGCGGGCTTTCGCGCACGTGACGGGCGGCGGCCTGGCGACGAACCTGGCGCGGGTGATGCCGCGCGGGCTGGTCGCCGTGCTGGACCGCGGGAGCTGGACGCCGGCCGCGGAGTTCGCCCTGATAGCTCGCCGGGGCCGGGTGCAGCGCGCGGAGATGGAACGCACTTTCAACATGGGCATCGGGATGGTCGCTGTGGTCGATCCGGCTGACATGGATCGGGCGCTGGCCGTCCTGACCGCTCGGCACGTGCCGACATGGGTGCTCGGTGAGGTGCACAGATCGCGCGACGTCGGGGTCGACGCCGCCGCGAAGGACGCCGTCCGGGCCGTCCTTCGCGGGGATCATCCGCGGTTCTGAGCGGGCGATCAGGTTTGCCGCGAAGTCCGCGGCCTACCGGCGGTGCTGGTCATACTCCTCGTCGTAGGAGGGGTCCTCGACGCGGCCGTCATCATCGCCGTGGCTGACGCCGTTGCTGCCCGACAGCTCTCGCTGCAGGGCCTCAAGATCTGTGGTGGGGGACTTGTACTTGAGATCCCGGGCCACCTTCGTTTGCTTGGCCTTGGCTCGGCCGCGCCCCATGGCTCGACCCCCTCGCACGCTGGGACGAGGCGGCCGGGGGATTCGGCAGCCTCGTTCATCTCGGCAACATCCTCTGGGTACTACCGTACAGGGTTCCGCGGACCGGATGCGACGCGGCCGCCGCACCCTGCTCAGGGTCCCCGGAGTGTTCCTGGGCACCTGTCCGTCGGCGCGCAGTAGCCTGTGCAAGACTCCCGCTGAACCATATGGGGGACGGCGTCACTCCAGAGGAGGAGTTGGCATGGGTGTCCTGGCCCTCTCGGTTGCCAGTGGTGAGCCGCTGTCGTGGCTGGCCATCGTTGTTGTGGCACTGGGCACGATCGGGCTGATGATCGGCGCGGCCAGGCGGGTCCGTAATCGCCTGTGAAGCCCGTTCGTCAGGGTTCGTGGTCTCTGCGTTGCTCGGTGAGCAGGTCGTCCACCGAGGCGGTGCCGTTGGCGTACCGGGAGCCGATCTCGGCGTTGAAGGTGTCCACGACCCGCTGCACCTCGCGGCGGCGCTGGGATACCGCTGTCTCCTCCGTGCCGTAGGCATGCAGGGCTCCGTCGAGCTGCTCGCCGGACAGTGACCCGACGTCGGAGAGATCGACATTGGCGACCAGCGCCTCGACAGCGCGGCGGTGCGCCTCGGCGTGTGAGGGCTCCAGCGTCTGGAAGCGGCCTGAGCCGGTTGCTGTGCCCACGGCGTTGGCCGCCAGGATGCGGGCCAGCTCGGCGACGACGGGAGCGCTGCCACCCTCGCGCCGGCGTTGTTGCTCGGCGCGCACGATGTCGATCCGGGCGTGCAGCAGACGGCGCAGGTAAGACAGGTCGGTCTCCTCCTGCGCCGCGTCATCCCGGCGCACCTGCACCTCCCCCAGCGCCAGCCCGGTCAGCCCGGCGACATACCCAGGATCCAGCACCCGATCAATACGCCGCCGCCCACCCTGGCGCACTTCGGTCACGTGACCCATCCTGGCACCTCCCCGCATTCAGCGGGCTGGGCGGGGTTATTCGGGCTGCGTTAGCCCCGCTGAGCCCGCTGAATGCGGGGTGGGACGCAGGCGGCGCTGGGCGGCTCGGCCTGGGGGGTCGCCTGGGGTGGGGGGGAGGGAGTCGGGGTCTACTGACGCCGGGGAGGGGCCGGCTGTGAGGGGGGTGGTCTGGTCTATCGAGTGTTTGAGTAGGGCTAGAGCGATCGGGCCTAGTTCGTGGTGGATGGCCACTGTGCCGACTCGGCCGACCACCCGCTCGCCGGTGCGCACCGGGTCCCCGGTGGCGGGCAGGGTCTCGGGTGACTCCAGGTGCAGCAGCACCATCCGCCGCGGCGGGCGGCCCAGATTCGCCACCCGCGCCACTGTCTCCTGGCCCCGGTAGCACCCCTTGTCCAGGTGCACCGCGGACCCGATCCAGCCGACCTCATGCGGGATGGTGCGCTCGTCGGTGTCCATACCCAGCCGGGGGCGCAGCGCGGCCGCCCGGAGGGCCTCATACGCCCAGGTCCCGGCTGTGGTGGCACCCGCCGCGACCAGCCGTTGCCAGGCGCGCGTCAGGCCGCCGCGCGGCACCAGCAGGTCTGCCCGGCCCGCCCAGGAGCGCACGAACCCGCCCAGCTCCCCGGCCTGCGCGAGCACCTGGTCCGTGGACGGGCCGATCAGCGAGAGCACGGCCAGCTCGGCGGCCGCCTCCCGCGGCGCCACCTTCGACCAGAACACCATCGAGTTCAGGTAGGCCAGCAGCCCCTGGGCCCGGCCCGGCTCGGTGTCCAGCCAGACCGTGTCGTGTACCTGGGAGACCATCGCGTGGTGCTCGACGTGGCCGCGCAGGTCGAGCACCAGCGCCTCGGTGTGCTCGCCCTCGCCAAGGGCGAGCAGGTGCTGGGAGGTGATGGTGTGCAGCCAGGTCAGCCGGTCCTCGCCCGGCACGGCGAGCACCTCGCGGTGCGACCGGTCCACCACCGCGGCGCCGTGCTCGGCGGCGCGCTGCTCACGAAGCGGGTCGCCGTGGTGCCACGCCACCCCGGGGTCTGGGGATCCGTCGGGCGGGGGCACCGCACCGGGCAGCCCCAGCAGAGGGGAGATCACGAGCCGTCTTGTTGTTCTGCGCACTTCCCGCAGCGCCCGGACAGCGCCAGGTGGCTGGGGTCCAGCGTGAACCCGAACCGGTCTGACAGCCGCTCGGTGAGCTCGGTGAGCTCCCCGGTAGGCACCTCGGTGACCTCCCCGCAACGGTGGCACACCAGGTGCACATGATCATGTGTCTGGGTGGAGTAGTTCGGCGCGCCGTGCCCGAGGTGGGTGTGCCGGACCAGTTCGAGGCCCTCGAGCAGGTCGAGGGTGCGGTAGACCGTGGTGATGTTGACCGCGGGCGCGATGCGCTGGACGTACTCGCAGATCCGCTCCGGGGTGGCGTGTTCCAGGTCGCGCACCGCGTCGAGCACCAGTTGCCGTTGGGGGGTCATCCGCATCCCCCGTTCATGCAGGGTACGGCGCAGGGTGGCATCCACACCCGTGATGGTAGGCCCAGTGTGGCGACGGTGCTGTGTCCCAACGGGTATTGGTGCCGCACCCCCAGCGCGTTCTGGATGCAGACTGCCGTAATCAGGTGCCGCTTTACGGCAGTCTGCATCCAGAACGCGGTTAGCCGATTACCCGGTGGAGGCGGATGGAGATGTGGGGTTGCATGGGGTGGCCGACCATGGCGCGTTGTTCGACGTAGGCTAGGTCGCCGCCGTCGACGATGCCGTATAAGCGGTGTGCGCCGGTGACCTCCTTGGCGGACGAGGTCCGCACTACCGCATCGGTGGCCAGCTCCCACGAGGTCTGGTTCCGCGGCCGCCCGTAGTAGATCTCCACGATGCCGGTGGCGTGCGTGGCGAGCAGCTCGATGGTGTCGCCGGGCTGGGGCCGCCAGAACCCGGTCTCCCGGGCCGCGCGCCGGATCACCGTGCCTGCGTCGTCGAGCAGCCACGCCCGCGACTCATACCGCAAAAACGGCCGCCCGTCGTGGCAGAACACCATCTGCTGGCCGAAACGGAACGGCCCATCAATGGTCGGGTACACGACCTCGCCCTCGCCGCGCCACACCCCGACCAGCGGCAGCAGCGCCAGGCAATCGGGGTGCAGCTCAGGCCCCTCGCGCAGGTTCGCGGTGTCACCGGAGACCGGCAGGTCGGTGAAGTCGGGAAGGTTCCGGACGCGGGTGCTCTGCGCGCGCGCGGCGGCGACCCGCAGCACCTCGTTGTCGGGGGAGCCGTTGGGGGTTTCCACGCCCCGGGATCATAGGGTGGGCAGCAGCCAGCGGTGCTCGCTGCCCGGGTGGTCGTACCAGACGTACTGTTCGGTGGCGGTCGCCGTGATGCCGAACTGGTCGTAGTGCGGCCGCCCGGCCTGCCGCCAGAACGCGTGGGCTTCCTCGACGCGGTCCCACAGCCGCCGCGGGCCGATCTGGGTGACCGGGAAGCCACCGCTGGACAGGGTGCTGGGGACCGACGCCCGGGAGCCGTCGGGCGCCGAGAGGTGAATGCCGGGCGCACCGTCGTCGGTGAGCTGCCCCCAGGTGACGTCCGGCAGGTGCCACTGGGCGATGAAGCCGAACAGGCTGTCCGAGTGCAGCAGCGTCGGGTCGACGCCGGTGACCGACTCCACCGGTGTGCCCTCCGGCTCCCAGATCACGCCGGGCGCAGCGATGTCGAGGGTGCGCCGCAGCCACATGAACGAGGTGCCAAGGGGCAGGAACCGTCCCGTCGCCGTCCCGTCGCCGTCGACGGTCAGCCGGGCCACGGTGCCGCCGATCTTGCCGCGCACGTCGGCCAGGAGCACCGCGCCTGGCGCGGCCTGTGCCAGCCATGCGGTGGGGATGGCCGGTACCGAGCAGGTGGCGATGATCCGGTCGTAGGGAGCGCCGGGCGGGTAGCCGCCCGCACCGTCCACCGCGGCCAGGGTCGGGGTGTAGCCGTTGGCGGCCAGCCGCTCGGTAGCCAGCTCGACCAGCTCCGGGTCGATGTCCACGCTGGTCACGCACGCGCTGCCGAGCCGTTCACACAGCAGGGCAGCGTTGTAGCCACTGCCGGTGCCGATCTCCAGCACCCGGCAGCCGTCGGTGACCTCCAGTTCCTCCAGCATGCGCAGCATCAGGGAGGGCAGGGTGGAGGAGCTGGTGAACATCGGTGAGGTGCCTGGGCGCAGCGCCGGGGACATCGGCACCTGCACCACCTTGGTGATCAGGGTCTGGTCGCTGTACACCGCCGCCAACCACTCGCCGCGCCGCTGCGGGTCGATCGAGAGCAGGCACGGCGCCCCGAGCTCGGGGTAGTAGACGGGCACATACGGGTGCCGCCAGGTGCGTTGGAACACCTCCCGCCACTGCGGGCTGCGCAGATCACCGTCGGCGGTGAACTTCTCGGCCAGCTCATATAGCCGGGCCTGGGCCGCCTTCTGCTCTTGCGGGGTGAGGTCGGTGGGATAGCTCACCACGGGGCGGCTCCCTTCGCGAGCAGGTCGGCCAACGCCGAGGTGATCGGCAGCGCCGACGGGTCCACATCACGGGCCAGGATCAGAACGGTCACCTCAGGTGGCCTGGTAGTCCGGATTCATCATCTCCTCCGGGGGCGGATTCTTCGGGTTCCCATCGACGACACCGGACGTATCAGTGGGCGGGGTGGGCCCGGGTTTGGTGTGCTTGAGCAGGGGGACCAGCGAGCCGTCTGTCAAGGGCCAGTAGGAACTGCCCAGTGGCGGTCGTGGGATCTGCCCGGTGATGGCCATGGGATCTGCCCAGTGGCGGTCGTGGGATCTGCCCGGTGATGGCCATGGGATCTGCCCGGTGATGGCCATGGGATCTGCCCTGTGTTGGCCATCACCGGCTGTTGTTGGTCAGGTCAATGGTCTCACCC
>JBOHFT010000059.1:0-22591 GCA_050699815.1 Pseudonocardiaceae bacterium
CTGCCGACCCGGCAAGCAGCGTGCGCCGGGACGCCCCCACCGCCGCCGCGTCTGCTGCCCCGCCCGGCAGACCCCAGCCATGCAGGACAACGAACGTCACCGAGCCGGCCACCAGCGCAGCCAGCGGGGCGAGGAGGTCGAGCGGACCTGCGCCGGGACGGGTCGCCACCGCGACGGTGGCGACCGCGCCGAGCACGACGATCAGGGCCAGCCCGGGTACCCGGGAGCGCCGGGACAGCACTCCGGCGACCGCCCCGAACAGGCCGATTACCACCGCCATGCCCAGCAGCAGGACGATCTTGTCGTAGCTGCCGAAGGTGCGGACCGCGAAGTCCTTGAGCCAGGTCGGGGTGAGGTCGATCGCGGTGCCGCCCACCGCCAGGAACGGCGAGGCGGTCGGCGATATCAACCCGCCGACCAGGTGCCCCACCCCGAGGCCGAGGGCCACCGCCAGCAGGCCGACGAGGGCGGCCGCCGAAACGGACAACCGGGACGGCGTGGCGGGGGCGACCACCCGGGAGGACAATCCAGACGACGTCATGCCCGCCCTTTCGGCGGCCCACCGGCCAGAGGTTCAATCGGATACCAGATCGTGATGCTCCTTACCGAGTGAGCACGGCCCGCAGGCGCTGCTCCTGCACCCTCCAGAAGCCGTGCTCCCGCCCGTCGACGAGGATCACCGGCACCCGGTCCCCGTACTCGGCCCGCAGTTGCGGGTCCGCGTCCACATCGCTGACCCGCCACGGAACATCCAGTTCAGCGCAGATCCGGGCAATGTCCTCCCGGGCCACCACACAAGCCGGACAATCCACCCGCACCAGCAACGTCACCTCGTGCCGCATCTCCTCACCCCACTCCAGTCTGCGTTCTGGAGACAAACTGCAGTAATCCACGGTCGCATAACAGCAGTTTGTCTCCAGAACGCGGGTCTACGGGTCGCGGAGCGTTCGGCGGGATAGTTTGCCGGTTGGGGAGTAGGGGAGGGTGTCTACTAGGAGTACTTCTGTGGGGACTTTGAAGCGGGCTAGTCTGGCGGCGCAGTGCTTGATGATCTCCTGTTCGGTCGGTCGCATCCCCTCGGCGGGCACCAGCACCGCGCGCACTGCCTCGCCGCTGCGGGGATGCGGCACCCCGATCGCGGCCGCTGCCCGGACCCCGGGGTGCTCCAGCAGCACGTCCTCCACCTCGCGGGGGTAGACGTTGAACCCGCTGACGATGATCAGGTCGCCGACGCGGTCCACCAGGTGCAGATCGCCGTCGGCGTCCAGGTAGCCGACGTCACCGGTGAGGAACCACCCCGGGCCCAGGCCGGGCAGCTCCGCCGGGCCACCGGCGCCGTCGGGCCAGTAACCGGAGAACAGGTTGGGGCCGCGGACGGCCACCACACCGGTGTCCTCGTCGTCGCCTTCAGCGGGCAACGGCCGGCCGTCGGAGTCCACCAGCCGCAGCTGCACCGGGTCCACGCCGCGAGCCGACCCGCCAGGCAGGGGCCTGCCCACCGACCCGGGCTTCGCCGACCCGCCCACCAGCGCCGAGGTCAGCACCGGACCCGCCTCGGCAAGACCGTAACCCTCAAACACCTCGATCCCGGTCACGGTGCGCATCCCGGCGAGCACCGAGGGCTCCAGCGGTGCGGCACCGGAGGTGAACAACCGTACCGTGGCCAGCCCCTCGGCGAGCCGGTCCGGCGGCAGCCGGAGCCACTCCCGGTACATCGGCGGGACCCCGACGACCGTGGTCACCCGGTGCCGGTGCACCGCGCGCAGCGCCTCCTCGGCGTCGAAGCGCGGGAGCAGGACGGCGGTGGCCCCGGTGTTCGCGACCTGCAACAGACCGGGGCCCAGACCGTAGGAGTGAAACAGCGGCAGGGCCAGCAGCACCCGGTCGGCGGCGGTCATCGGAGCCGGCCGCAGCGCCGCGCACTGCACCAGATTCGCCAGCAGCGCGCGGTGCGACAGCATCACCCCGCGCGGGCTGCCCGAGGTGCCGGAGGTGAACGCCAGCACAGCGATGTCCTCACCACCGGTCGGCGGCCCGGGGAGATCAGGCGCTGGGAGATCAGGTGCTGGGAATTCAGGCCTGGGGGACGGGCCGAGCCGGGTAGCACCGATCCAGCTGGCCGCCTCGTCCGCGATGGCGTCGTCCCCTGCCGCGATGATCAGGCTAGGTCCGGCACCGCCCACCACCCGATCCAGCTCTCGAGCCGGAATGCCGGGGCTGATCGGAACCGCCACGCCGCCCGCGCGGAGCACCCCGAACAACGACTCGCAGAACGTCGACGAGGTCGGCAGCCGCAGCCCAACCCGTTGGCCCGGCAGCAGCCCGCACCCGATCAGCCGGGCGGCCTCGGCGCTGACCGAGGTGTTCAGCTGGCCCCAGGTGAGCTCGCGGCCCCCCACCGCCTCGATCAGGGCGAGCTGGGCCGGATCCCGCCGGGCGGCGTCCGACACCAGGTCAGCGAGGTTTCGGCCGGTGCTCACCGGCACGATTCTGACACGCACCACCGACGCCGCGCATCGTGTGCGGACCGTCCGCAGCCCGGGATGTGCACCGCGTAACGTGTCGCCGTCGTATGCTTCCGCACGCGCTAGGCGGCCGTTGGCGCACACGATCGTCACGAGGCGAACGAGGGAGTGGCTGATGCCGCAACCGAGATGGTCCCCGGACCTCGGGGCCGATCCGCGTCGGCACGCTGCCGCGCAGACGGCCCACCGGCACGCATGCCCCGGTTCGGCCACCCGGTCGCCGGACCCGTGTCGAGCGGGACACCTGATCGCGTGACGTCCGGCTCCCGCCCCCACATCCGGCCGATCCTGGATCCGCCCGCCGCGGATTCAGCTGACGCTGCGCCGGACAATGACGCTGCGCCGGATACCGGCGTCGCCGACCACGCCGGGCCGGAGGTCGACACCCCGGAGGTCGACACCACCGCATGGGAGCTCGTCGCGGCCGCCCAGCAGGGTGATCAGAATGCCTTCGGTCAGCTCTACGACCGGTACGTCGACGTTGTCTTCCGTTTCGTCCTGTTCCGCGTCGGCGATCGCCCGCTCGCCGAAGACCTCACCAGCGAGACCTTCCTGCGTGCGCTGCGCCGGATCTCCTCGGTGAGCTACCAGGGCCGCGACGTCGGCGCCTGGTTCGTGACCATCGCGCGTAACCTGGTTCTCGACCACGTCAAGTCCAGCCGGTACAGACTGGAGATGACCACTGCCGAGATCCTCGACTCCAGCGCGGATGACCGCGGCCCCGAGCACGAAGTGGTCGAGGAGGCCACCGCGGCGGAACTCATGCGCTGCGTGGCGCAGCTGGGCCACGATCAGCAGGAGTGCATCATGCTGCGCTTCATGCAGGGCCTGTCGGTCTCGGAGACGGCAGCCGTGATGGGCCGCAACGAGGGCGCGGTCAAGGCTTTGCAGCACCGCGCGGTACGTCGGCTGGCGCAGCTGCTGCCCGAGGGGCTGCGATGACTATCACGTCCGCACCCGACGTAACCACCCGGGAGGCCACTCGTTGCTTTGAAGGACATGGCCAAGGGGCCCGAAGGTGGTGAGGATGACGCGCGCATCCAGGGGTCGGGGCAGCGATGATCAGCAGCCGACCGAGCACGAGAGCTTCGCTCGCGCCGTGGACAGCGGCCTGCGTGACATCTCTGATCTCACCTTGAATCGTGAGCTGACAGTCGTCGCAGCGTTGCGCCAGGCCGGAGCGAACGTCGGCCCAGATTCGGCGGAGCGCGATCGGATGCGTCAGCGCGTCATGGCGGAGTTCTCCTCTGTTGTGCACGGCGGAACCAGCCCCGTGCTGCCGCTGCAGTCATCTCGGAGCACCGCCCGGCCACGCCGGTGGATCCCCAGCGAGGCCCGGGGGCGCCTGGTGGTGGCAGCGGCAGCCGCTCTGTGCTTGCTGATGTCGCTGTCCGGGATGAGTGTCCTGCTCTCCCGCGATGCACTGCCGGGTGATCCGCTGTACAGCTTCAAGCGCACTGCGGAGTCCGCTGAACTCGGGTTGACCTTCGGCGACCAGCCCAAGGCACTGAAGCACCTGGAGTTCGCCAGCGCCCGGGTCGGCGAGATCGAGATGATGGCGGACCAGGACGATGCTGCTGGTAACTGGTCCGCTGGGCAGCACAAGTTCCGTCAGGCCCTTGATGACTTCGACTCCGATACCACCGCAGCAGCCCGGCTGCTGACCGCGCTCGCTACCCACGGCCAGGCCAGTATTCTTTCCGGGTTGCGTGGCTGGGCGCAGCAGCAGGAGACCCGGCTCAGTGCCGTCCGGACCACGCTGCCCTTGCCTACCAGCACACGGCTGGACAGCACGCTCGGGCTGCTGGACCGGGTGGTGGCCAGAATCTCCGCCCTGGGTCACCGGTCCGACTGCATCACGATCACTTCCGGCACCAGCGACGATCTCGGGCTGCGGCCGGCCAGGGATGCCTGCAAGCCGGCCCCGGTGGGGGGAATCTCGTCGGCAGTGCCGCTGCCCGACGCCGTCAGCGAACCGGCGGGAACCTCGCTCAACATCATCGTTCCGCCTGGCCTGCTGACCCCGCCGTCGGTGGATCCAGTCCCCGTCCCCGGCCAATCCACGCCGAAGACCCGTCCCGGGCTCCCGCAGGCATCTGGCCCTGATGGTGTACTGCCGACCCCGAGCCAGCCCGAGGGCAAGCCCTCCCGACGGTTGCCTGGACAGGACGATTCGCCACCGCCCGCGCTTCCCGTTCCGGTCCCGGGGATTCCACTGCCGCTGTTGCCGCCGTCTGCCTAGCCCACCGTCGAGTGGGCCCCGACCTCATATCCGGTGCCTGCTTGCTCAGGCGAAGCCATCACGGCAGGCTGGTGATCGGTTTCCGCTTTCGCGGGGTGCCAGCGGAAGAGCCACCACTGTAGATATCAGGGCAGGATCCAGTGTCACGACGGCGCCATCAGGACACCCGAGAAGAGCGAGTCGCTTTCGCCGGGGAAGCCGCCGCCGAGGCCGCCCTTGCGGGCGCGGCCGTCGCGGAGCTGGAGACCGCGTTGGCCGTCACCCCGGATCTCACCGCGGCCGCCTTCTTCGACGTCGACAACACCATGATGATGGGCGCGTCGATCTTCTACTTCGCCCGGGGCCTGGCCGCGAGAAACTTCTTCACCGCCAGGGCCGCCGCATCGTTTGCGTGGCAGCAGCTGAAGTTCCGGGTGGTCGGCAAGGAGCTCAGCCTCGAGGAGATGCGCACCAGCCGCGAGCAGGCGCTGTTGTTCGTGGCCGGCCGACCCACCAAACAGCTCGTCGAGCTCGGTGAGGACATCTACGACGAGCTGATGGCCGACCGGATCTGGTCGGGGACCCTGGCGCTGGCCAGGATGCACCTCGATGCCGGGCAGCGGGTGTGGCTGGTCACCGCGACTCCGGTGGAACTGGCCACGATCATCGCTCGCCGGCTCGGCCTCACCGGTGCGCTGGGCACCGTCGCGGAGACGACCACCGACGGTGTGTACACCGGCCGGCTGGTGGGCGACATCCTGCACGGAGCGGCCAAAGCGCAGGCGGTGCGCTCGTTGGCGATCAGGGAGGGGCTTGACCTGAGGCGCTGCACCGCCTACTCCGACTCGGCCAACGACATCCCCATGCTCTCTGTGGTGGGCACCGCAGTCGCGGTGAACCCTGACCCCGACCTCCGGGAGACCGCCCGGAAACACGGCTGGGAGATCCGGGATTTCCGAACTGGTCGCAAGGCCGCAAGAATCGGGGTGCCCTCAGTGCTGGGCGTCGGGGTGGTGGCCGGTGCGGTCGCCGCCGGGCTCGCCTACCAGCGTCGCTCCCGGGTATGACCCGGCTGTGGTCAGCCGAGGAATGTGTTACGGCGCTGGCTGAGTAACCGGTAGAGGGTCTGCTGGATGGTCTCACGTATCTGATCGGCGAGGTTGAAGACCAGCATCGGGTCCTCGGCGGAACCTGGTCCGTAGGCGTCGGTCCGGACCGGCTCGCCGAACTCGATGTACCACTTGGACGGCAGCGGGATCATCCCCAGCGGTCCCAGCAGCGGGAACAACGGCGTCACCGGGAAGTACGGGGTGCCGAGCAGCCGGGCCAGGGGCGTGATGTCGCCGATCATCGGATAGATCTCCTCCGCGCCCACGATCGAGCACGGGATGATGGTCGCCTGCGTGCGCAATGCCGTGGAGACGAACCCCCCACGCCCGAAGCGCTGCAGCTTGTACCGGTCGCGATAGCGCTTGCCGATGCCCTTGAATCCCTCCGGCCACACGCCGACCAGCTCACCGGAGGTGAGCAACCGCTCGGCATCGGAGGTGCAGGCCAGGGTCTGGCCCGACTTGCGGGCCAACGAGCCGAGCAGCGGGGTGCGGAACACCAGGTCGGCGCCGAGCATCCGCAGGTGCCGCCCGGCCGGATGACGGTCGTGCAGCGCCACCGCGGTCATCATCGCATCCAGCGGCAGTGTCCCCGAGTGGTTGGCGACCACCAGCGCGCCACCCTCGGAGGGCACGTGGCGCATGCCGATCGTCTCGACCCGGAACCACCGGCGGTACAGCGGGCGCAGCAGCGGTAACAGCACATTCTCGGTGAGATCGGGGTCGAAACCGAACTCGTCGACGCCGTAGTCACCGCACAATCGCCGGCGGGTGAAGGCCAGCAGGTCGGCCAGATCCCGGTACCACTGCGGGTCATCCACCTCGACCGGCTCGCCGGTGGTGACCCCGTGGTCGGGGCGGTGCAGCGGAATCACTCGCGCTTCCGGCATTCTCTCCACCGCTTTCCACCCCGGTCTCACCTGAGTCAGCACAGCCGCAGTTAACACAGCCGCGAGTTAACACAGCCGCGCCGCGAGCGCCAGCAGGCCGCGCTCGGCGGCGGCCACCCGCTTGGGGTCAAGTGTGGGCCGCAACGCCCGGCCGCGCACGAAGTCGTCGAACGCCGCAACGGTGGTCCACCGGGGGGTGAAGCCGAACTCGGTGCGCAACCGGGTCGTGTCCAGCACCCGGCCGAAGTTGAGGAACCGGGTCTGCTCCGGGGAGTAGTCGAGCAGCGCCACACCGCGCAGCAGCCGCCCGACGGTGGCGACCGCCGGCTCAGGTACCGGAGCCGGGATCCGGCCCGCCCGCCGGATCGCCTGGGACAGCAGCAGCACCCCGTCGCCGCCGACGTTGACAACGCCGGGCAGTGGCTCCCGGGCGGCCCGCTCGAGCACCGCGAGCGCATCCTCCTCGTGCAGCAGCTGCACCCGAGCGTCGTAGCCCAGCACCGTCGGCACCACTGGCAGCGCGAAGTACCGGGTCAGGGCGGTGTCGATGCGGGGGCCGATGACGTTGGTGAAGCGCAGCACGGTGACGGCCACATCCTGGCGGCGCCGGGCGAAACCACGGATGTAGCCCTCGATCTCCACCGCGTCTTTGGGGTAACCCGAGGCTGGCAAGGCCTTCGGATCGTCGCGCTCGGTGAACATCGCCGGATCCCGCGGGCTCGCCCCGTACACCGCACTGGTGGACTTCACGACCAGCCGAGTCACCATCGTCGATTTCTGGCAGGCCGCCAGCAGCTGCATCGTGCCGATGACGTTCATTTCCTTCATCGCGCCACGCCCGCTTCTGGAATCACGCGGGTTGGCGCTCATCGCGGCGTGCACCACGGTGTCGACCTTGGCAGTGGAGATCACTGTGGCGATCAGCGGGTTGCGGAGGTCGGCGCGGACGAATTCGGCACGCCCCATCTGCCGCAGCAGGTCTCGGCCTGGCGGCACCATGTCCACTCCGAGCACCCGGCCGATACTGGGATCAGCCGCGAGCCGGGCAGCCAGCTGACCGCCGACGAAGCGGCTGACTCCAGTGACGAGGACCGTGGACGGCGGCATGCTGCTCGGTGGAGCTACTTTTTCAGCTTGCGACGCTGAACCCGGGTCTTACGCAGCAGCTTGCGGTGCTTCTTCTTGGACATGCGCTTGCGGCGCTTCTTGATCACCGAGCCCATACTCGGCCTCCTCGCTGGTCGTGGGGTGCAGGAAAAGAATCGCCCGGCAGCAGGCACTGCGGGGGCGAGAGATCCCTCAGGCTACCCGTGCGCTCATCCGCAACCTGCAGCCGGCCGGATCTCACCCGGCATCGAAGTATGCCTTCTCCAGGTATCCGCGCACGGCAACCTGCGGAACCCGGAAGGAGCGCCCGACCCGCACCGCAGGCAGCTCACCGGCGTGCACCAGCCGGTACACCGTCATCTTGGACACCCGCATCATCGCAGCCACCTCGGCGACCGTGAGGAACTGCATCGTGTCCGGCTCAGCTTGCTCGTTCGTCGGCATACGTCACCGCGTCCTCACCACGTCGCGCGCCGCTGGGCTTCCCCTCCCGCGGTCCGTGACGCTCGTGTTCTGACGAGAGTAGCGGGACAGGTGGTGCCAGTGCGACCGCCATCGCCTGATGGCTATCAGTCCTGGGCTGGCGTCAGTCCTGGTGGGCGAGCCCGAGTTCGACCGACCGCTCCCGTGCGGCCTCGATGGCGGCCAGCAACGCGGCCCGCACACCGTGGCGCTCCAGTTCCCGGATCGCCATGATCGTCGTCCCGCCGGGGGACGTCACCGCCTCCCGCAGCAGCACGGGATGTTTCCCGGTGTCGCGCAGCATCCGGGCCGCCCCCACCGCGGACTGGGTAATCAGCTCAGTCACCATCGGACGGGGCAACCCCAGCAGTATCCCCGCGTCGATCATCGCCTCGACCAGGTAAAAGAAATACGCCGGGCCGGACCCGGACAGCGCGGCGACGGCGTCCTGCTGGTTTTCCGGTACCCGGACCACCTTGCCCACGCTGCCGAGCAGTTCCTCGATCAGCGTCAGATGGGCCTCGGTGGCGAAGCGGCCGCCGGACATCACGCTCATCGCCTCGCCGACCAGTATCGGAGTGTTGGGCATGACCCGCACGACCGGCACACCGTCGGGCAGCCGGCGCTCGTAGAGCGCGGTGGGCAGCCCCGCGCACAAGCTCACTACCAGGGTGCCCGAACCGACCAGCCCAGCGAGCTCGGCCAGCAGCGGGTCGATGTCCTGCGGCTTCACCGCGACGACCAGGACGTCGGCCTTGCGCACGGCGGTGGCGGTATCGACCGCGCGCACCCGGTAGGTCTTCTCGAGCAGTGCCGCCCGGTCCGGGTAGCGCTCGGTGAACATCAGGTCGTCCGGACTGCGACCGGCAGCGATCATCCCGGACAGCAGGGCCTCACCGATCTTGCCAGCGCCCAACACGGCGATCGTGGTCATGGCCGCAGACTGCCACAACGGTCCGACCATTCAACTGCCGGACACCACCGCGCGGAGGAAGAAGGCGAGGTTGCCGGGTCGCTCGGCCAGGCGTCGGGTGAGGTAGGAGTACCAGTCTGAGCCGTAAGGCAGGTACACCCGGACGGTGTCCCCACCGGCGGCCAGCCGGCGCTGCTCGGCTGGCCGTACTCCGTAGAGCATCTGGTACTCAAAGCTGCCCGGTGGGCGCCCGTACCAGCGGGCCCGCTCCCCCACGATGTCGATCAGCCGGGGGTCGTGGGTGGCGAACATCGGGTAGCCCGGCCCGGCGAGCAGGGTGTTGGCGCAGCGCACAAAGCTGCGCGCGACCTCGTGTGGCGCCGCGAACGCCAGCTCGGGCGGTTCGGCGTAGGCGCCCTTGCACAGCCGGACCCGGGCGCCGGGGACCGCCAGCGCCCGGCAGTCGCCCAGCGTCCGGTGCAGGTATGCCTGCAGCACCGCCCCGGTGGCAGGCCAGCCGCGGCGTAGCTCGGCGTGCACCCGCAGGGTGGAGTCGGTGAGGGTGTGGTCCTCGGCGTCCAGGGTGACAGTGGTGCCGGCCAGCTCGGCGGCAGCGCAGATCCGGGCGGCGTTGCGCAACGCCAGGGCCTCGTCGAGTCGCTGGCCCACCGCGGACAGCTTGACGCTGACCTCGGCCCGGGTGGCCAGGCCGTCGGCTGCCAAGCGGTCCAGCAGTTCGAGGTAGGCGCGGACGGTCGATTCCGCGCCTACCTCATCTCCGACGTCCTCGCCCAGGTAGTCCAGGCTCACCGCCAGACCGTCCGCTACCAGGACGGTGGTCACGGCCACCGCCTGCTCGGTACTTTCCCCGGGCACGAAACGGCTGACCAGATAACGGCTGACCGGCGCGGTGGCGACAAGCCTGCGTACGGTCGGATTGCCGGCCGCGGCCAGGATCAGCGGACGCAGCACAGGCCAATGCTAGCGCGCGTTTACGGGCGGCTCCGGGACGGTCGCCGTCGACACGGCACTCAGCGCGGCGGCCTCTTCGCCCTCTCGCTGATCGACAACCTCGCCCGGGTGCTGCGGTGCCGCACTCTCGCCGCCACCCGATGGCGCCACGCCGGTGTCCGCTGACTCGGTGACACCGCGGCGTTGCCGGGTGTCCCAGATAGCGAACCGCACGGCGGCCGCGAGCACGGCGATTCCGAGGACGACCTCGATGACGATGACCATGTTCATGACAGGCCTTCACACTCCTTTGGTTCACCAGTACCGACCTACCCGCTGTGAAGCAGCACACACGATACGCCCATTCAGCCTAATGACCCGCTGTTGGGTCAATCACAGTTGCGGGCATGGTCGGCTGGGCGGCGCGACCAGCGGCGCCGCAACGAACACCTGGCCGCACAGCGCCTGGTAGCGGTTGGCGGCGGGCGCCAGCGGCCTCGTCGGTCACCCGGTGTTCGAGCCGTTGGTCGACGAACTGGGAGGTGATCGGCGTCGTCTGCAGCCGCTCGGCCGAGCGCGACTGAACAGGTCGATCCATGACGCTGAGCTTGGCGCCCGGATCCGGCCAATCCTTGAAATGTCGATACACACTGGGCACACTTCGACCCACCCGCAGTGGCTGAGACGTTACCGTCGGCGCGGCAGAAGCATGATCGCGAGGGGAGTCGATGACGACGTGGGCAGTAGCCGCGCTCGCGTCGGTGGTGGATGCTGATTCCATGGAGCGGCGACAGTTTGCAGCCCTGACCGGGCTGACGTTGACGGCGGTCGCGCATCAGTGGCTGTTCGACCCGGCCAGAGTGGCGGCGTCGGTGGTCGCCCCAGCGATGCAGTGACTCTCCTCGAATCGGCGTTGACAAACACCGCACAGGCCGCCTCCAGCTCAGCGAAGCTGGCAACTCGGCAACGTCCCGATACGACCCGGTCAGGTCAAACCCTTCCAGAATTTCCATGATCTCCCCGGCAGACTTCAGCTGGTCCCCTCCTCAGCGGCTGGGTGCGGTTGGCACCGCGCAGCCCACCCGGGGCGAGGAACGGTCAAGATCGTGTCGGGCAGATCCGATGGCCGCCCGCGTTCAGTTCTGCTGGCCGCCGATAATCCGGCGCGGCCACCACGCACGGCAACAGTGCCCGTCAGAGGGTGAGTCGGTGGTGTTGCTGATCGGGGGTGATGCGGAATTCCCACGCCTCTACCGGTGGTTTGCGCGCTGTGTCCACCAGTGGTAGGCGCTTAGGCGGCACGGCCGTCATGATCGAGTCAACTGTGAGATGTTCGGTGGCCGCGCCCCGTGAACTCGACGAGACCGACAGAGAAAGGACTGGGAACGTCGGCCGCGTCGAGTTCACGGACAGCGCCCCCGGGCAAGTCGGCCAGGGAACACGACTCGGGATAGGGCGCAGCCCTATCCCGAGTCGTGGTGAAGGCCGCGGAGACGGAGTCGCGATGCTCACTCCGTCGTAGCCGAAGACCAGGGTGGCCGTCCGGACGACCTCAGCGGCCAGCGGGCCGAGGCGCAGCCGGTCCCAATCCAGGACCGCGGTGATCCGGCTGGGCCGCGCGGCCGACCAGAGCAGATTGAGGTCGTGGAAGTCGCCGTGCACCGCGAACACCCCGATGCCCTCCACGTCGACCAGCGTGTCCCCGTCCGGCGTGCCCTCTCGCGTACACACCCGCCAGTTGCGGTTCATCAAGCCGTCGGCCACGAACCGGGCTTCGGTCGGCCGGGTGGCTCTGCCACGTGGCGACCGCCCGGATGGCCACTGGGGCAGTCGAGCAAGCCTGTACGACAGCGAGCGAGGCAGCGGCTTGATCAGGCGGCTGGAGTCCCCACCTGGCCGAAGCCGACTGGTAGATTTCCGAGTGGCCGCTGCTCCGTATGCGCGCTCGGCAGCGGTCCGCGAATTCGACGCCAAGCACCGAGACCTGGTCAGCGCCTCGCTGGCCTGACGACAAGTTGGGGAGGTTGCATTGTTTCCTGAGTCAGACCCGCTGGCACCGCTGTCTAGTCGTTTCCCGCTCAGCTCTGCTGGAGGCCGTATTCCGATCAGCGATGCCGAGCCGTCCGGCGCGCGCCCGTTCGGCTTGCGGTTCGCAGTGGATGTGCTACCCCGCGAGTGCGGCAAGCATGAGAAGAAAGAGACTCGCACGACGAAGACGAAGGAAACTCGGACCATCAGCGACGGCAAGGAGCAGGGCGGCCAGCCCGACACCGAGGAATACATCGAGATCACCTACGAATGAGCCTCAGAGACTGCGTCTTGCTGATCGCCGAACGGGACGACTGCGAGGCCAAACTAGTCGCCGACGCCCTGGCTGTGCACACCGTCGAGGTATCTTGGATTGACACCGCCGATTTCCCGGACCGCCTCGGGTTGGTTGCCACGCCCGGCGCCTCACATCCTGGATGGCTGCGTAGTGCGGACAGCGAGATTGACCTTGCCCTGGTGCGCAGTGTGTACCGGCGCAGCCCTGCCGTCTTTGGTCTTGCAGATGGCATGTCCACACCCGAGCGGCGCTTCGCGCTGATGGAAGCAGTCCAGGGCATTGGCGGCGTGCTTGCCGCGCTACAGTGCCGGTGGATGAATCATCCGTCACGAGTCGCCGACGCGGCTTATAAGCCGCACCAATTGTGCATTGCAGAGCAATGCGGTCTGCGCCTACCGCGTACGCTGGTGACGAACGTCGGTCCCGCCGCCCGGGACTTCACCAGTGAACTGGGCGGCAAGGTGATCTACAAGCCGATGTCACCGGGGGTGCTCGCCGAGCAGGGCACAATACGTGTAATCAATGCGACCCTGATCACACCAGATTGCATCGACGACATAGCAGTCGGGCGCACCGCTCACACTTTCCAACAGTGGATCGACAAGTCATTCGATACACGGGTCACGGTTGTCGGCGATCACTGCTTCGGAGTCGCCATCCACGCGGCCAGCGAGCTAGCACGGATTGACTGGCGAGCCGACTACGATGCCCTCAGCTATAGTACGGTCGAGGTTCCCGTCCACATCCAAGCTGGCATCAGCCGCTACCTCTCACGGTTCGGCCTGCTGTTCGCTGCGTTCGATTTCTCCGTAGCCCAGGACGGCACGTGGTGGTTCTTGGAAGCCAACCCGAACGGGCTGTGGGCGCGGCTGGAGGAAACCGCCAGCATCCCTGTCGCTGCGGCGATTGCTGAACTTCTGGCCGAGGAGGAAGCATGACGGCGCTGGACTGGCACCCCTTGGCGAACTCGCTCGCTGCCACCCTGGAAGCGGACGGAGCGCTACACGAGCCAGCGTGGCGTAGAGCTTTTACTGCGATTCCTCGCCACCTGTTCGTGCCTTGCTTCCTCGAGCAGGCCAATGGCGCCGAACGTATGGTCAATGGCGCCGACCCGGCACAGCGTGATCACTGGCTGGACCGGGTGTACTCCGACACAAACCTGATCACGCAGGTCAAAGCTTCCGATACGGACGGGCGCGGTGGTCGGCGGCCCACCAGCTCATCGAGTATGCCGAGCATCATGACGTGGATGCTCGAAGCTCTCAACCTCGCAGACGGCCAGCGCGTACTGGAGATCGGCACCGGCACCGGCTACAACGCCGCCCTGCTGTGCCACCGGCTTGGCGATGCCAACGTCACGAGCATCGACATCGACCCGGCGTTGGTCCACCAGGCGCGTCACCACCTGGCGATCCTGGGTTACACACCGACCCTGGCGGCCGGAGACGGTGCCGCCGGCCTGCCGGACACCGCCCCCTACGACGCAATCCTGGCCACCGCCGCGGTGGATCACATACCGTCGGCCTGGATCGAGCAGCTCCGGACGGGCGGGATCATCGTCGCGGACCTGCGCGGCGGTTTCTCCGGTGCGATGATCCGGCTCCGCAAAATCGATGACGACACCGTGGAGGGCCGCTGCCAGAATTACGACGCGGCCTTCATGCCGATGCGCCGGGAGCTGAGCTACCCACTTCGCCAGGGCGCGTCGAGCCCACTGGTGATGGACCGCCGAAACCCCCAGCGGGGCACCACCAGCACCGATCCCCGACTGGTCGCGGACTCGCGCGGGCTGAGATTCCTGGTTGAGCTTCAGCTGGCCGGTACACATCTCGACCTGTTCGTGGGCGGCGACGAGGTCGTCGTCACCGCGGCTGACGGGAGCTGGGCCGCCGCGACACTGGCGACCGCTGCGGATGGGACGCATGCCGTTGCGCAGGGCGGGCCGCGCCGCTTGTGGGATTCCGCCGAAGCCGCCGTCACCGCATGGAACCACGCCGGCACACCGGATATCGACGCCTTCGGTGTCACCGCCAATGCCGACATCGACGATCAGCGCGTGTGGCTCGGCGACCCGACATCGGCCTACTCGTGGCCCCTCCCGATCTGACCAGCTGACGCAACGCGCGGACTGGCCAGCCCAGGCGCGTTGCGAGCTTACCGCCGGAGTGGGCAGGTCACTGTATTAGCCATGTCACAGTATTAGCCATGGCCTTGTCGGGTGGCGAACTCGACGGGCACATCGGTGCGCGGCCGTCCCGCTGTTGCGGCCAGAGGTCGAACTGTCCTTCGTTGATCGCGTTGCGGATGAGGGCGGCGGTGGACGTGGCGCCTCGGTGTAACGCGTCGTATCACGACACCGAGCTATACCTGATCGGCTCTCGGTACCGAGCTGGCACTCACGCGAGAGTTCTCACAGATATGGGGTGTTGTGGTGCGTCGAGCCAGATGGTCTGGCCTGCTGGCCCGGTGGTGACGCCGAGCCTGCCGGGGTCCGGGTGGCCAAGCTGGTCCCATTGTGCGGCGGTGTGCTCGATGTGGTCGAACAGGTCGGTGGGGCCGCCCTGGGTGACAGTGCCGGTGACGGGGTCGAGCTCGGCCCACGCGCCGCCGTCGCCGCAGACGCGGACCAGTGTCCTGCCGTTGCGGGTGGAAGTCCAGATCTGCCCGACGCCGGGTGTGGTGAGCTGGAGCAGGAACCGGAAGCCTGGGTCGTCCAGGATGCTCGCGGTGAGCTGGGTGGTCGTGATGCGGGCGTCGTCGTAGTCGATGTGGGTGGTGATCTGGCCGCCGTCACGCAACGGGTTGCCGACGTCGGCGCGCAGCCACATGAAGTGGCCGGGCTCGGCCAGGAACCTGCCGCTGACGGTGCCGTCACCGTTGTCGCGGGCGACAAGGAGGCTGGAGGCGAGCTCGCCGCGCAGGTCGGCCACGATCAGCCCGCAGGGCCGCAGCTGGGCTACCCAGGCCGGAGGGATCGCCCGCACGGCGCAGGTGGCGATGATTCGGTCGTAGGGGGCGTGCTCGGCGAGGCCTGCGGCCCCGTCCCCGGCCGTGAGCGCCGGGTGGAATCCGAGTGCGGCCAGGCGCTGGCGGGCAGCGTCGACGAGCTCGGGGTCGAGGTCAAGGCTGGCGACGTTGCCGGATCCGAGGCGGTGGCACAGCAGCGCGGCGTTGTATCCGGTGCCGGTGCCGATCTCCAGCACCCGGTGGCTGTCGTGGAGGTCGAGCAGGGTGAGCATGCGGGCCATCAGGCTGGGGCGGGTAGAGGAGCTGGTGGACTGCCAGAGGTCCGTCGTGCCCGGGGTCAGCCGGCACTGGGTGACCAGGGACTCATCGCTGTACACCCCGGCCAGCCATTCCTGCTGCCGATCCGGGTCTTCACCGTCAACGACCTCGGGTGCGTCGAGGTCGGGGTAGAAACGCGGGACGAACACATGCCGAGGCACCTCGGCGAACACAGTGACCCACTGCGGATCCACTCCATCCAATGCCGCCAGCTGCCCGGCCAGAGCAGCGGCCCGCAGCCGCCAGTCACTCACACCGCCCCCTTGGCCAGCAACGCGGCGATACCGGCGCTGATAAGCAGCCCGGTAGCGTGCTCCAGCCACAGATACTGCCCGGCCGGGTTGCACTCGTAGGTCAGGATGCCCTGTGGGGTGGCCACCAGATCGAAACAGCCATAGCACAGGTCCATGGCGGCAAGGTAGGCGCGCATCCCGGCCAGCACGTCGGCGGGCGGGTCGAAAGGCTCATAGCGGATTCTCGCGTAGTTCCGATGCCAGTCCAGCAGGGCGGCCTCGGAATTCGCGTGAATGGCCACGCCATAGGCGTCGCTGCCGACCATCGTCACGCGGGCCTCGAACAGCTTGCTCGTGACCTGCTCTTGCAGACAGTGCGCGGTGGCCGCCAGTGCCGCCGGGTCGACCTCAGCGAGGTCCACCGGGGTGGTGTAGGTGATGCGCACCTGCCCGTCCTGCTCCAGCACCACCGGGGACAACTGCTTGCACACGACCGGCCCACCGATCCTTCGCGCCCATTCCACCGCGGCGGCGTGGTCATTCGTGATTAACGTCCGGGGCACCGCGAGCCCGGACTCCCGCAGGGCTCTCAGTTGAAGGGGCTTGTACTCGGCCCGCGCGACAGCGTGCGGATGGCACAGCCACAGGCAGTCCAGTGAGGCCAGCACCCCGCCCAGGCCCAGCCGCGCCTCGTACTCCACCAGTACCGCATCCGATACCGAGACGCCCTCGGGGATACTGAACTTCGTGGGACGCCGGTAGAAAACGCTGCGCACCCGCGACAGGTCAACCTCGACGCCCCTGCCGCGCAGCCGCCCGGACCACGCCCCAGAGTCTGTGGTGGTAGCAGCCAAGGACAGCCGAGACGGGAAGTCCCCGATGTCCAGCAGCACCGCCTCAACGGGGTGGCGCTTTAGCTCCGCCATGACCGCTGTGGCGGTGGCGTCCTCGCCGCTGATCACCAGCACCGTGTCCCGATCCAGCCTGGCTGGGCGCGGTGTCGTGGAGATCACGTGTCGGTGCGCAGGATTTTGACCGTGTCTGACACGACCTTGCCGTCATCAGATTTCTGGGTGGGATCATCCTCATACCAGCGGGTCGCGGTCGTATCGTGCTTGCCGCACTCGATCGGCACAATGCCCAACGCCGCCGACAACGGCCGTAGCAGGCCGGGCGTCCCCGCCAGCGGGATCTGCCCGCCTCGTGTGTCGGACAGCGGCAACAGCGCAGCCGACGGAAACAGCGGGTCGCCGCCCACAGGCGGGGTGAAGGCGATGGTCATCAGACGATCAGACAACGTTTCCCGCACGCGAGCTAGACACAAACGAATGAACGCCTAGCGGGAACGACCGTCTGGGGGATGCGCACGCGTCCGGACCCGGCGGTCACCGCGCGCCGCCTAGCTTGTGCCGCGCCGAGTGTCAGCCGCGAGGCCATGTCGAGCTTCGCCTCTCCGTAGGGAAGGATGTGCGACCAGAACAGCGGGGTGCGGCCGCGCCGGTCCGCCAGGATCAGCGCGTCGCTGTCGTGCTCAGCTGGGATGGGCTTTGCCGAGGGCAACTTGACGCCGCAACACGGCGGCGACGTCAGGCGGTGAGTAGAGTTCAGACTTCAGCACTTTCCCGTCGGCTCTTGTTATCGGCTTGCCATCATGGTCCAGCTTACTCATGTTCGATCGATGAACTTCACCGAGCACGGAGTCCAGATCGATTCCATAGGTCAGCGCAGTGCCATACACCACGTAGGTGATGTCCGCCAAGGCGTCGGCTATCCCGGTGAGATCGCGAGCATTTATTGCGGCAACCAGTTCACCGACCTCCTCTTCGAGTAGCGAGATCCGCAGATTTTCCAGAGCTGGCTCCACGTCGATGGACGGCTGCGTCTGACGTGGAACATTGAACGCAGCATGGAATTCCGCCACGGCGGCTGCGACATCGCTTCGCCTGAAACCCCCGGCAGGAATACAGCCGTCCAGGCCGACCGACTGCGGATGGCTGACAGGACGTGCGTCCGCCACAGGAAGATCTTCGGCACCCATGCCCGGCGACGCTAGCAAACCCGACAGACCTGACTGGCAGAGCGGGGTCCGACCGGCCGCCGGGAGCGTCGGGGGTGCTCGACCGGCGACTCTGGCGATCAGGGCAGGGACTCGATGCCAACGCCGGTATGCCCGTAATCTGCATATCGGTTCGGCTGAGCGGTGACCAGGGGCCATCCCCGCTCCTGCGCGCAAGCGACAGCGTGAGCGTCGATCTGGGGACCGCCGAGGAGACCGACAGCGCGAGCACGATCACCGTCCAGGGGGTCGATAACCGTGACGTCCAGGCTCAGGAGCGCCTCAAACACGGGATGGTGCTTGTCGGCGAGGTCGGTCCACGCCGCCGCGACCGCGGTCGACGGGATGGCGAGCACGATCGACTCGCGGACTGCGGTCCAGACCAGGGCGGAGCAGTAGACCGACGTCTCCGTCGCGAAAGCGAGCAGAGCTGAGGTGTCGAGAACCCGGCCGCCGATCACTGGGGTGGCTCGGGCGGAAGGCCGAGATCGCGCCGCACCGCGTCGATCACCTCACGCGGTGGCGGGCCGCCGAGCACCCGCGCCAGCGCCGCGAGATCACGATCGCGCCGCAGCCGGGAGCGCACAGCATCCGCGACGAACGCGCTCATGCTGTCCGCTGCGCCAGCCGCCACCGCGCCCCGGGCATCAGCGACCAGGTCAGGCGGCAGGGTCACGCTGATCCGCTCAGCAGTCATACTCCTACGATATCGCCGTAATATCGCTCTGGGCCAGCGCCTGGGCCAGCCCGGTTCCCGCAGGTTAACCAGGTCAGATGTGGCCGCCACCAGTTGCGTCCGGCCGCTTTCGTTGGTTCCATGAAGAGCTGGCGAACGACGGAGGTCATGCGGATGAAGAACCTGGCTGCCGACCCGAGGCCAGACCGTCGATGGTGACAACCGAGGATGCCCGCTGGCTGGCCGGCTACCTGCGGGCGATGGTGTCATCCCGGCCCGCCGCCTGGGCGGGCAGCGAGATGACCCTGGCCCAGCTGATCGCGCTGCACTACATCAGCGCGAAGGCTCCGGTCACCCTGATCGCGCTGTCCGAGGCGTTGGGCACCCGGCCACCGGCCACCTGCGCGATGGTCGACCGGCTCACCCGGGCCGGGCTGGTCAGCCGCAACCCGGACCCCGACGACCTCCGGCGCGTCCTGCTGGCCGTGACCGGTACGGCAGCAACGATGATCGGCAAGATCGACCTCAACACCGCACGGCAGCTGCAGATGGTGCTGAACAGCATGGGCGGCGCGGCCCAGCGTTGCCTCACCGAAGTCATCAAGGACACCGCGCGCCGCCTTGCCCGATAGCTGGCCGGGCGAGGTGACTACGGCACTATCGCGGGAGTGAGCGCACTGCAGCATTCGGCCACCGTCCCCGACAGCCTGTTCGACGACCCGGGAGCGGAAGCCCGCTGGCGCGCCCGGTTCACCGCGCCCCGGGTCAGCCTGCCGCAGTGGGCCCGAGACGCCCCAGACCGCTGCCTGTACACCTCCAACGCGTCGGGTACCTGGGAGATCTACACCTGGGACCGCGTCACCGGCACGCACCGGCAGGTCACCGACCGGCCGCACGGCACCCACACCGCCACCGTGACGCCCGACGGTGCGCAGGTGTGGTGGTTCGCCGACACCGACGGCGACGAGTTCGGCAGCTGGGTGACCGAGCCGTTCGCCGGGCGGCCCGGCAACGAGGCACCGCAGCCGGCCGTTGCTGGCACCGCACTCGGCTACCCCGCCGGGCTGGACATCGGCCGGCGCAGCGTGGCGGTGGGCGCCTCCACCGACGAGGGCACCACGGTGTGGATCTCCCGGGACGGCACGCCCGCTGAGGTCGTTTACCACAGCGAGCACGACGCCGGGGTGGGGGCATTGTCCCGGGACGAGCAGCTGCTCGCGATCATGCACTCCGAGCATGGTGACTCCCGCCATCCCGCGGTCCGAGTCCTCAGCACGAGTCAGGACGCCGCCGGCCCGGCGATCGCCGAGAAATGGGACGGCCCCGGCAAGGGCCTGGAGGTGCTGGGCTTCTCCCCCATCGACGGCGATGCCAGGCTGCTGCTCACCCACGAGCGGCGCGGCCGGCCGGAACTGCTGATCTGGGATGTTGCGGCGGGCACCGAGACCGAACTCGCGCTGGAGCTGCCCGGCGAGGTGGCCGCCGACTGGTATCCCGACGGTGCCGCACTGCTCGTCCTCCACCGTCACTGCGCCCGCTCCACGCTGCACCGCTTCGACCTGGCCACCGGCGAGCTGACCGCGCTGGACATCCCGACCGGCACGATCGGCGCCGCCGGAGTCCGGCCGGACGGCACCGTGGAGTACTCCTGGTCCTGCGCCGCGGAACCACCCGCGATCCACGCGGTGTACCCAGATGGCACCGACCGGGCGCTGCTGCGCCCTGAAGGCGAGCCGGCTCCCGGCTCCGAACCCCTGACCGACCAGTTCGTGGCGACCCCGCAGGGGACGGTGCACGCCCTGGTGGCCCGGCCGGCGGGCGCCCCGGATGGTCCGCTGCCCACAGTGTTCATGCTGCACGGCGGGCCACAGGCGGCCGACGAGGACCGCTTCTCCGCGGACCGGGCGCTGTGGCTGGATGCCGGCTTCGCCGTCGTGCACGTCAACTACCGCGGGTCCACCGGCTACGGCTCGGCCTGGCGGGATGCGATCGAGGGCCGGCCGGGGCTGACTGAGCTGGAGGACGTCGCGGCCGTGCACGACTGGGCGGTGTCCGCCGGGTTCGCGGATCCGGCCGGATGCGTGGTGGAGGGCTGGTCGTGGGGCGGTTATCTGACGTTGCTCGCCCTCGGGATCCAGCCGCAGCGCTGGGCGGCCGGGGTCGCCGGGGTCCCGGTGGCCGATTACGTGACCGCCTACGCCGATGAGATGGAGCCGCTACGGGCTTTAGACCGGGTCCTGTTCGGCGGCTCACCCGAGGAGCTGCCCGAGGTCTTCCGGGCGTCGTCGCCGATCAGCTACGCGGCCGACGTGCGCGCCCCGGTGCTGGCCGGGGAGAACGACCCGCGCTGCCCGATCCGTCAAGTCGACAACTACCTTGCCCGGCTCGCCGAGTTGGGCAAGCCGTACCGCTCCTACCGCTACGACGCCGGGCACGACTCCCTGGTGGTGGCCGAGACGATGCGGCACGTCGCGGCCGAGGTGGCGTTCGCTCGCGAGGTGCTCGGCGATAACATGCTTTCAGCGGTCTGCGTGCGCAGCGACGAACTTTACCCTTGGTCAACATAAGGGTAATGCCGTGCGCGGACGCTAAGCCCGGAGGTGGTCACTGTGACGCTATGGCGGCTGCACGTCGACGTGGCCGATCAACCCGGCCGGCTGGGGGCGCTCGCAGCGGCGATCGGGGGTTGCGGAGCCAACATCGTCTCCCTGCATGTGGTCGGCGAACCGGCACACGACGGTGCGGTGACCGACGAGCTGCTGGTCAAGGTGCCGCCGCAGCTCCCGGTACCGGCGCTGGTGGAGGCCGTGGAGGCAGCCGGGTTCCGCATCACGGTGGTGGTGCAGGCCGACGCGCAGGCACTGGCCGATCCGGTGACCACCGCGCTGGCGCTGGCGCACTGCGTGGCCGTCGACCCGGGCAGCGCCGCCCGGGCGGTGGCGGCCCTACTGCGCGCCGAGCTGGCGGAAGCGGGCGCGCCGGGCTCCGCGCATCACGCCGAGGTCGGCACCGGCACCGAGCTGGTGCGGCTGCGCCGCGGCTGGCCGTTCACCGCCACCGAGATCTCCCAGGCTTGCGCCCTGCTCGAGCTCGCCAGCGCCTCCGCCGGGCGGCGGCTGCCGCCACCGCGGGCCAGTGTGCAGCTGACCGACGGATCCGAGGTGGTGCTGCGGTCGGCGACGGCCGCGGACGCGCCGCTGGTCGCCGCGTTGCACGCGCGATGCTCCCCGCAGACCCGGGCGCTGCGCTCGCTGCCCACCAGGCCGGGGCTGGCGGCGGCGGTGCTGGCGCGGCTGGTCGGCGCCGACGGCTCCACCAGCCTGCTCGCGGTGACCACCGATGGTGGTGCCGCGGTCGGGCTGGCCAACCTGGTCGGCGCCGGGCCCACCACGGCCGAGGTCGCGCTGATGGTGGAGGACGCCTGGCAGGGCCGGGGGGTGGGCACGGCGCTGGCCCGCAGGCTGGTCGAGCTGGCCCGAGCCGATCAGCTCACCGAGCTCACCGCGGTGTCGCAGGTGGCCAACCACGCGATGACCCGGCTATTACGCCGGGCCGGGCTGCGGCCCCGTGGCCGGCTGGAAGCGGGTGCCCTGCACGTCCGGGCCGCCCTGCACCCCGAGGCACCCACCCCGACCGCGCAGACCGAGGCCAGCCTGGCCTAACTCCAGGACCGCCTTCGAGAACCACACTCAGGGCCAGCTCGCGGATGCGCGCGGGCCCGGCCGGCCCTCCCGGTGCCGGGCCCTGCGACGTACGACTGCCCTCATGCCTTGGTCTGCATGGCTTCGCGGGCAGGATTCGCCTGCTTAGCAGCCTTCGGGTCCTTCTCGCCCTGCT
>JBOHFT010000060.1:0-22206 GCA_050699815.1 Pseudonocardiaceae bacterium
CACCAGCGCCTCGTCCACACCGCCCACCGGCTCAGCCGGCACATCCATCGCCACCACAGTCACAGATACCTCTTCCGCCTCAGGAGTTACACCGTTGATCTTACAGTCCCGCCCGCAGCGGTCGCCCACTACCTCGGGGCTCCAGTGCAGGCCGTGTCTGCTCAGGGGTTGGTAGCCGTTGAGAGCGCCCGCGCCCGGGGTTGGTGGTACTTGAAGGGCTACCTACGCTGACCCACTGTGGGGCTGACTGAATTGGCTACGTCTGGGCCGCTGCTGGTGGCGGCTGGGGTGGCGGTGCTCGCGGGGGCGGTCAGTTTTGCGTCGCCGTGTGTGGTGCCGCTGGTGCCTGGGTACCTTGCCTACCTCACCGGGCTGGTCGGCGCTGAGAGCGGTACCCAGAGTCGGAGCAAGGTGCTCGGTGCGGTGGGGTTGTTCGTGCTCGGGTTCTCGGTGGTGTTCACCGCCAGTGTGGTGACCGTGCTCGGCGTCGCGGACCGGCTGACCCTCAACGCAGTCACCCTGCAGCGCGTCGGCGGTGTGGTCACCATCGCGATGGGGCTGGTGTTCGTCGGGCTGGTCCCGGCGTTGCAGCGGGACCTCCGGGTGCACCCGCGACCAGGACTGGGACCGCGGCATGTGCTCGGTGCCCCGCTGCTGGGCGCGGTGTTCGGCCTGGGCTGGACGCCATGCCTGGGGCCCACCCTCGTAGGGGTGATCGCGCTGGCCGTCGGCACCCCCGGCGGCGGGCTGGCTCGCGGGGTGCTGCTGGTGGCCGCCTACTGCCTCGGGCTGGGGGTGCCCTTCCTGCTGCTTGCCCTCGGCGCCCGGCGGGCGATCCGCGCGATGTCCTGGCTGCGCGAGCACGTCAGGAAGGTGCAGCTGGCCGGTGGGGGGATGCTGGTGCTGGTCGGGCTGCTGCTGGTCACCGGGCTGTGGGCGGAGTTCCTCGCCGTGCTCCAAGGGCCGGTCCGGGGCTTCGAGACGCCGATCTGATGGCGATGGCCCGGGTGACGCAGCTGATGGCGCGGGCGCGCAACACCTGGCGCGGGCTGACCAGCATGCGCACCGCGCTGGTGCTGCTGTTCCTGCTGGCGCTGGCCGCGCTGCCGGGTGCCCTGCTGCCGCAGTACTCGCTGAACCCCGAGCGGGTCCGGACATACAAAACGGAGTACCCGGCCCTGGCCCCGGTGCTGGACCAGCTGGGCTTTTTCGAGGTGTTCGCCAGTCCCTGGTTCGCCGCGATCTACCTGCTGCTGTTCGTGTCCCTGGTGGGCTGCGTGCTGCCGCGCAGCGTCGAGTACGCCCGGCAGCTGCGCCGGGCGCCGGTGGCCACCCCCCGCAACCTGGCGCGGCTGCCGCACCACGCCCGCGCCGAGTCAGCGGCCGCTCCCGACGAGGTGCTGGCCACCGCCCGGCGACGGCTGCGCGGCTGGCGGATCGCCGAGCGCGCGGAGCCCGGCGGAGCCCGCACACTGTCCGCCGAGCGGGGCTACCTGCGCGAGGCCGGCAACCTCGTCTTCCACGTCGCCCTGCTCGGGCTTCTGGTGTCCTTCGCGATCGGCAAGCTGGCCGGCTACGAGGGCCAGGTGATCGTGCTCGCCAACGGGTCGCAGTTCTGCAACTCCGGCCCGCTGGCCTACGACTCGTTCCGCCCCGGCCCGTCCGTGGACGGCACCGCGCTCGACCCGTTCTGCGTGCAGGTCGACGGGTTCACCCCGACCTACCTGAACACCGGGCAGCCGCAGGCGTTCCGCGCCGCCACGCGCTACCAGGGTCCCGACGACCTGGCCACCGGCACCTGGCGCCCGTACCAGCTGGCGGTCAACGACCCGCTGCGGATCGGCGGCACCCGGGTCTACCTGCTCGGCCACGGTTACGCGCCGCGGTTCACCGTCAGCTTCCCCGACGGGCAGCAGCGCAGCGGCGTGGTGCAGTGGCGGCCGGTGGACAACGCCACCCTGCTCTCCGAGGGCGCCACCAAGTTCGACCCGCCCGGGGTGACCGACGACGCGGTCCGGCGGACCCGCCAGCTCGTGGTCACCGGCCTGTTCGCGCCGACCGCGGCGGTCCAGGGCGCGCTGCTGTCCTCGGGCTTTCCCGATCTGCTCGACCCGGCCGTCGCGATCGATGTGCTGCAAGGCGATCTGGGCAACAACTCCGGCCGCGGCCAGTCGATCTTCTCGATCGACCAGTCCATGGTGGACTCCGGGCGGCTCAGGCAGGTCGCCCGGCAGAACCTGCGCCCCGGCGAGCAGCTCGCCCTGCCCGACCGCACGGTGGTGCGCTTCGACGGGGTGACCAGGTTCGTCGCGCTGCAGGTCTCCTACGACCCGGCGCAGCGCTGGGTGCTCGGCTTCGCGGTGCTGGTGCTCGGCGGCCTCGGGCTGTCCCTGGCGGTGAAACGGCGCCGGTTCTGGGTGCGCGTCACCCCGGGCGGGCCAGACGGTACCGTGGTCGAGCTGGGCGGGCTGGCCCGCACCGAGGCCGCCGGGTACGGCGAGGAGTTCGACCGGATCGCCGTCGACCTGCTGCCGTCCGGGGCCCCGCAGCCACCGGTGACCGCGGCAGCGTCGAAGGAGGGACCGTAAGCGATGCCCGTCAACCCGGTGTTGGCGTCCTATGGTGACCTCGCGTACGGCACCGCACTGGTGCTGTACCTCCTCGCGATGGTGCTGCACGCCGTTGGGCACGCGGTCGGCCGGGTCCTGGTTACCGGCGCTACCGCACAGCGTGCCGGGGGTGACGGGTCGGTCGCGACGTTGGCTCCCCCGGAAAGTGCATCCCGGGGGACGTCGGAGCGGGTCGGCCGGTCCGCGGTGGCCCTCACCGGGCTCGCCGCGCTGGTGCACGCCACCTCGCTGGGGCTGCGCGGAGCCGCCGTCGGGCGGGTGCCGTGGGCCAACCTGTACGAGTTCACCTCGATGATCTGCTTCGTCGCGGTGGTCTCCTGGCTGGCCGTGCTGCACCGGCAGCGCGGCGTCGCGTCGGCGTTGCCCCGGCTGGGCGGGTTCGTGCTGCTGCCTGTCGTGGTGCTGATGTTTCTGGGCGGCACGGTGCTCTACGCGCAGGCCGCGCCGCTGGTCCCGGCGCTGAACTCGTACTGGATCACGATCCATGTCTCCGCGGCGGCCACCTCATCGGGCATCCTGCTGGTCTCCGGGGTGGCCAGCGTGCTCTACCTGGTCCGGGAGCGAGCCGGGCAGACCTCGCGGCTGCCGGCCAGCGCCACGCTGGACCGGCTGGCGTACCGCACCGCGGTGGTTGCCCTGCCGATCTGGACCTTCGCGGTCATCACCGGCGCGATCTGGGCCGAGGCGGCCTGGGGCCGCTACTGGGGCTGGGACCCGAAGGAGACGTGCGCGCTGGTCGCCTGGGTGGTGTATGCGGGGTACCTGCACGCCAGGGCGACGGCTGGCTGGCGCGGCTCGCGAGCCGCCTGGATCAATGTGGTGGGCTTCGGGGTGATGCTGTTCAACCTGTTCTTCGTCAACATCGTCATCGCCGGGTTCCACTCCTACGCCTTCTGAGACCGCGTTCAGGAAGGAAACCAGTGTGATCGGACGCCACGACCAGCCTGGGCAGTCGGCGGGCCGGGTTCCCGGCGGTCACCACGACGGCCAGGGCGATGGGTACCCCTCGCATGACCTGTCCTCGGCGCAGTTGCTCCCGCAGGCCAGGAGGGTACCGCAGTCCGGCTGGCGGCGGGCGCTGTTCGTGGCCTCCGGGCGCACCATCAACCTCGGGGAGAGCCCGTCAGACCAGCAGCGCCGGGAGCTGATCTCGCGGATCAACCAGCCACTGCACGGCTGCTACAAGATCGCGATGCTCAGCCTCAAGGGTGGCGTCGGCAAGACCACCATCACGGCCACGCTGGGTTCCACCTTCGCCTCGCTGCGGGGTGACCGGGTGATCGGGGTGGACGCCAACCCGGACCGGGGCACACTGTCCCAGAAGATCCCGCTGGAGACCACCGCCACGGTGCGGCATCTGCTGCGCGACGCCGACCGGATCCGCCGCTACTCCGACATCCGGTCCTACACCTCGCAGGGCTCCAGCCGGCTGGAGATCCTGGCCAGCGAGCAGGACCCGGCCGTGTCCCAGGCCTACGGGGAGGACGATTACCGCCGCACCGTGAACCTGCTCGAGCACTTCTACAACATCGTGCTCACCGACTGCGGGACCGGGCTGATGCACTCGGCGATGAAGGGTGTGCTGGATCTGGCGCACGCACTGGTCATCGTCTCCTCCGGCTCGATCGACGGCGCGCGTTCGGCGTCGGCCACCCTCGACTGGCTGGACGCGCACGGCTACCGCGAGCTGGTCGGCCGGTCAGTCGCCGTGATCAACTCGGTGCGGCCGACCGCGGGCAAGGTGGACCTGGACCGGGTCGCCACGCACTTCGCCGCCCGCTGCCGGTCGGTGTGCCGGATGCCCTTCGACGAGCACCTCGAAGAGGGTGGGGAGATCGAGCTCGACCGTCTCGGCCCGGGTACCCGGCTGGCGGCCCTGGAGCTGGCCGCGACGGTCGCCGACGACTTCCCGCACGCGGTCACCCGAGCGCGCCGCTGACCCTCAGCGCCCGTCTGACCCTCAGCGCTCGTCAGGCTCCGGCCGCTGGCCGTTGAGGCCCCGAAGGAATTCCGGATCGTCGTCTGGTGCGATCACCTGGCGCGCGGCCGGGCGTTGCGGGCCGAAGGCCTTCCACAGCAGCGCGGTGACCGCAGCTACCCCGATCGCAGCCATCAGGTACTGCACGGTCGCCACCTCCTCGGTTGCCACCGAGCCTAGTGGCACCCAGCGACGCCGGACGAGCAACCTCAGCCGGATTTTACCCGGCGACCGTTCGCGTCAGCCCGATCCGGTGGTGCCGGGGTGGTGAGCGCGGCGAGCAGCGCGCGGACCTCGGTCTCGCGGAACCTCCGGTGGCCTCCGGGGGTCCTGATCGAGCCGATCCGCCCGGCGGAAGCCCACCTGGTGACGGTCTTGGGATCCACCCGGAACATCGTTGCGACCTCCCCGGGGGTAAGTAGACGCTCAGCTGGCTGTGGGTGCGACATCACGGGC
Source organism: Pseudonocardiaceae bacterium (assembly GCA_050699815.1). GTDB lineage: Bacteria > Actinomycetota > Actinomycetes > Mycobacteriales > Pseudonocardiaceae. The sequence goes on from JBOHFT010000060.1 coordinate 5,065, forward strand.
CTCCCCAGACTCGTTGACCGCCCAGACTCGGTGACTGCACAGTCGGGACCTTTCGGCTTATCGTGACAGGTCGCACCGTAGGTACTCGAAAGGTTCTGTAGAGGTAAAGCGCCGGTAATGGCATGAACCAGGCCAAATCGGTGCGTGGCCGGCCCGGCAGCGGGTAGGCTCGAGTGCCGTGGTGGCACCGCAGACCCCGCCGACCGGCCCCGCGCTCGTCCGGGACGTCACGCTCTACAGCACCGCTCGGCTGACCTTGGTGGCCGGGCTGGCGCTGCTGTTGGTGCTGGCCAGGGTGCCGCTGCTGGTGTCGATCCTGCTCGCCCTGGTGGTGGCGCTGCCGCTGTCGATGGTGCTGCTGCGCTCGCTGCGGCTGCGGGTCGCGGCGGGGTTGGCAGCGGCCGGTGCGCGCCGCCGATCCGAGCGCGACCGGCTGCGCAGCCAGCTCCGTGGCGAGCGGTCCCCCGGCGACCAGGGCTGAACCCCGACCGGCGGTCACGGGAAGGCCAGCCCGGCAGCGGTGGCGGCGGCCCACACCAGCAGCGCCAGCCCGGTGTCGCGCAGCACCGGGATCAGCGCTGGCCCGCCCGCCCCGCCCCGGACCCGCCGCAGCGCGGGCACCGCGAAGACCAGGGCAAGCAGGCCGGCCAGCGTGGCCCAGCGGGTGATCGCCAAGCCGAGGGTCACCGCGAACGGGACGGCCACCAGCCCGGTGTACAGCGTCCGGGTCCGGTGGTCGCCGAGGCGCACCGCCAGGGTGCGCTTGGCTGCGGTGGAGTCGGTGGGGATGTCGCGCAGGTTGTTGGCCACCAGCACCGCCGCCGACATCGCGCCGACCGCGACGGCCGCAAAACCACCCGTAAGGGTGATTCGTCCGCTGATGACGTACTGGGTACCGAGCACCGCGACCGGGCCGAAGAAGGCGAACACCGCCAGCTCGCCGAACCCGGCGTAGCCGTAGGGACGTCGCCCGCCGGTGTAGTACCAGGCCCCGGCGATGCAGGCCGCGCCGAGGACCAGCAGCCACCACTGCCGGGCCAGCCCGACCAGCACGAGGCCGGCCATCGCGGCGACCGCGAAGCTGGCCAGCGCGGCCGCGCGCACCGCGCCGGGTGCCGCGGCGCCGGACCCGACCAGCCGCATCGGGCCCACCCGGACGGCGTCGGTGCCGCGAATGCCGTCGGAGTAGTCGTTGGCGTAGTTCACCCCGATCACCAGCGCCAGTGCCACGACCAGCGCCAGCAGTGCCCGCGGCGCCGAGCCCGGCACGCCCAGTGCCGCCGCCGCGCCCCAGCCGGCCAGCACCGGGGCGATGGCGTTGGGCAGCGTGCGGGGCCGCGCCCCTGCCATCCACTGCACCACGGTCGCCACGTACCAACCTTACGGGTTTGTCCCATTCTCTGCGGCGGTACAGCGCCTGCCCTGGCCTTGGACGGTGACATGCGCGGCGGACACGTACTGGCGGGGGCCGATCCGCAGCCACTGGTCGGTGCTGCCCAGGCTGCCGGTGACGAGCTGCCCGGCGGCGGTGCACTCGACGCGCAGCGTGGCGCGCTGCGCGGCCAGACCCACCGCCGGGTGCTGCACGCCGGGGCCATTGCGGACGTGCACCAGCGGGAGCCGCACCCTGGCCAGCGGCCCGCCGTCGGTCCACAGGTAGGTGACGGTGACCCAGCTGTTGTCCCGCAGCCCCAGGCCGTCCCAGAACGTGCCGTCCGCCAGATCGATCGCGGCCGGGTTGCGCACCGTCCGGCCGAACTGATCCTTGCCCCCGTTGTGCCCGTCGTCGTGGGCGGCCTGGGCCTGGGGCCGGCCCTGCGGCAGGTCCTGCCAGGACTGGCGGGTGCCGGCGGGGTTCCAGTAGTCGTCGGTGGTGTTCCACGGGCCGACGTCCCACACCGGTGCCCACTCGCAGCGGCCCTGCTCTGAGCAGACCTTCACCGTGTAGTCACCTGAGCCGCGCGGGGACAGCCCCCGGCGGGAGGGCAGCGCGACGAAGTGGTCCCGCTCGCGGATCACGTGGCCGTTGGCCGTGGTACCCCCGACCAGGCCCTCCCGGGTGGCGAACACCCGGGAGCTGTGGGCCTTCCGCGGGCGCAGCGCGAGGGTGTGGGCGACGGTCCGCGCGGTCAGCCGCACTGATCGCACCGACGGGCTCGCGCCGCCATTACCGCCGCGCAGCATGACCCGGGCCTGCATCCCGGTCACGGCGTCGTCCAGCACCGCGGGCGCCGCCGTGGTGGCCGGCACCCATTCCGTCCACGACCCGTCCTCGCGGGTGCCGCGGACATCGACGGCAACGGCCGAGCCGGCCGGCTGATCGGCGACGAGTTCCGCAACGACCAGGTTGGCGGGCGCGGTGAGCCGGTGCACCGCGGTGACCAGCATGCCCTGCGGCTGGCTGGCCCTGATGCTGGCCGGCCCGGCGGGGCTGGCGTCCAGGCGCAGCCCGCCGCCGCCGGACCGCACGTTGGTGTCGTCCCAGTCGGGGGCCAGGGGAGCGAACCAGGTGGCAGCCCCGTCCGGTGATCCGCCCGGGGTGCCGGTCTGATCGTGCGCGTCGGCGGGCAAGCCCGCCACGACGACTGCCGCGAGCACGGTGGCCGCCAGGGCGGCGATGAGCGCTGTGATCCGCACACGGCGGCGACGGGCCAGCGGGCTCACGGATGCTCCTGAGCGTCGGGGACGGGTGTTTCCGCTGTGACTGATGTGTCGGCTGGTGTCCAGGGAACCCGCAGCGTGTGTCGCCGTCCATGCCCCGAGTGGGTGAACATGTACTGAACGTGTTTGGGGCGTGCCTTTCGTGGGGGGCAGTCAGCGATCCCGCGCAGCGAGCATGGCCCGGACGGCGTTGCGGTCGGGTTTGCCCACGCCGCGCAGCGGTAGCGCGTCGAGCAGGACGATCTCCTTGGGGGCCTGCTCCCCGCTCAGCAGGCGGCGGGCGGCGGCGCGCAGCGCGCCGGGGTCCGGGGGCTGTCCCGGGTCGGCGGGCACCACCACGGCGGTGACCCGCTGTCCCCACTCCGGGTCGGGAAGGCCCACCACGCACGCCGCGGCGACCCCAGGCTGGCCGGTGAGCACGGCTTCCACGTCGGCTGGGGCGACGTTGAGCCCGCCGGTGACGATCACGTCGTCAGCCCGGCCGAGTACCTCCAGCCGGCCCTGCTCGTCGAGCCGCCCGAGATCGGAGGTCCGAAACCAGCCGTCCCGGAACGCCGCCGCAGTCATGTCAGGGCCATTGAGGTACCCGGTGGCCAGCATCGGGCCGGCCAGCTCGACGCTCCCCGCGCCGTTGACCCGGACCTGTGTCCCGTCCAGCGGCCACCCGTCGTAGACGCAGCCGCCCGCGGTCTCGGTCATGCCGTAGGTGGTCACCACGTGCACTCCCGCTGCCCGGGCCCGCCGCAGCAGCCCGTCCGGTGCTGCTGCACCACCCAGCAGCACCGCGTCGAATCCGGCGAGGGGGCCGGGATCGGTGCCCAGCAGCCGCGCCAGCTGGGTGGGCACCAGCGCGGTGTAGCACCGCGCCGTGGCCTTCCGGGCTCGCTGTGCGGCCGCGCCGAAAGCCTGGGGATCGACGTCGCCGCGCAGGTCCAGCACCGCGGGCTGGGTACCGGCCAGCGCCGCCCGGACCAGCACCTGCAGCCCGGCGATGTGCTGCGCGGGCAGCGCCAGCAGCCACTGGCCGGGACCGCCGAGCCGGGCCTGGGTGGCCGCGGCGGCGGCACTCAGCGCGGCGGCGCTGAGCTGCACCCACTTGGGGCCACCGGTGGAGCCCGAGGTGGCCACCACGACCTGGCCGGGACCCGGATCCCGCGGCGGGGCCGGCTGCTGAGCGCCCAGCGGGGCCACCGCCTCGCCCCCGGCCAGCGCCACCCGCAGCGCAGCAGCCAGCTCCCGGACCGCCTCCGGCGACCCGTCACAGCGGATCACCCGCACCGCGGGACCGCTCCCTGTCTCCCGAGCCCAGAGTGGCCGCTGGCAGCCCTGCTGTGGAGGTCGGGACGTCGAGAGCGCATCCGGTCCGCTGCCTTCCTGATAGTGCTCGGCTGACCAGAACCGTACCGGCTCACAGACTCATTGATCGGCATCTGAACCCCGGCCGGGCGGGTCGTGGCTGCTCATCGTGCGAGTCGTGTTCAGCGCGAGACCAGCGGTAACGCCAACGTGGGACTACCCGGCGAACGGGCTTCATATGCTGTACCCGTCGTCGCCCCATAGGTATGGTCGAAGATGGAGCCATCGAGCATTGGCAGGGAGACTACTCCCTCGGCGAGTGAAGGTGGCAGGGTGTCCGGCATGGACGGCATCCGTATCGAGTCGACTATCGGCGAGTGCATCAGGCGACTTCGGCGCGGTGCGGGGATGACGCAGGACGACTTGGCTGCGGCTGCTGGGGTGTGCACCGATCTGATCCGCAAGCTGGAGCAGGGCAGCCGGCATACTGCCTCGATCGGGAGCCTGCACCGCATCGCCGCAGCACTGGACGTCGACCTCGGTGCGCTGCTGGGCAGGGAGAGCAGGCCAGACGCTGCGCCGGACGCCGGGGTGGTCGCCCTTCGCCAAGCGGTGGCCGATGTGACTGATCTTTTGGGGAACGTGGAAGGCGAGCCACTGTCACTGCGCGACGCCGAGAGATCCGTCACCTACCTGTGGGGTGTGTATTGGAGTGGCAAGTACGAGCTTCTCGTCGGGCTGGTCCCGCAGGCTCTGATCGGGTTGCGGGCCACGCTGCATGCTGCCGATGCGGCTACCCGGCCCAAGGCGGCTGAGCAGCTGGCGGGTGGCTACTGGGTGGCCGCCAGCATCCTGACCCACCTCCGTGAGCCCGATGCGGCGTTCATTGCGGTGCGGCGTGCCGTGGACCTCGCCTGCAGTGGCGATGACGCGCTGTTCGCTGCGACCCTGAAGGGTGCGGTGAGTTGGCAATTAATGACAAGCGGCCGGTTCGTGGAGGCTGAGCGATTGGCGGTCCGGACCGCGGAGAGCATCGAGCCCCGCGGTGACGTCCCCATGGCGGAGCTGTCGGTGCACGGTTGTTTGCTCGTCCGGGCGGCTACCGCGGCCGGTCGGGATGACCGCCGCACGATCGCCACGGACTTCCTCGCGTCGGCCGGTGAGGTCGCGCAACGGCTGGGTTGCAACCGCGTCGACTACGAGTGCCCCTTCGGCCCGTCCCTGGTCATCATGCAGACGGTCGATCTCAGTGTGGTCACGCAGGACTATCCAGCGGCTCTGGACGCGGCCTCCCGGATGCCGTCGAACCCGGGATTACCGGTGCTGGCCCACTGCCGGCACTTCACGGACCGGGCCTGTGCGCACGCGAACCTGGGCCAAGCGGAGCAGGCCCTGTCGCTGCTGCTGACTGCGGAAGGCATGTCGCCGGAGTGGATCCGCCATTCGATCCTGGCCCGTGCGGTGATCCGTGATCTGCTCACCGCCGAGCGGAGACGATCAACGCCGCTGCGCCAGCTGGCGCAGCGCATCGGAGTCAACCGCTAGGACGGAGCGTCCTAGCGATCACCGGGTGATCGCCGTCATGATGATGACGTGATCGACATACCCGAGATACTCCACTCGCAGCGCGAGCGCGGCCGCCTGACGGCGCAGGGCCACTGCACCGACGACAACAGCGACCACACCCTGCTGATCATCAACGAGGCGGACGGCTCGTGGGCGATCCACGGCCTGGGCGCCCCCGGGGTGCGCCTGACCCGCGACGTGATGATCACCCTGGCGGCGCAGATCCTGGAGCGTGCCCGGTGAGCGTGCCGCACTGCATAGCCGTGGGGTCACCGAGAGCCACCGGTACGGCACGTACATGGTGTTGTGCGGGGCGCTGCTGAGCGCTTCGAGCCTGCCGCCCGCCCTGTTCCCGGACGGTTGCGGGTGCTCAGCCACGATGCACAAGTGCTGGCAGCCGAGGCCGAAGTCGGCCATGACGTGCCGGCGATAGGCCATGGGTTGACTGTTTGTTGCTGATCGGTCCGCCGGCCCCCGGCCGGGCAGATGCCTGCTGACGTCAGGGCACCGGGTAACCTTGCGTCACCTCCTCGCCGAGGTGCACCGCCTCGGGGCGACGGCCCCGGGGCATCGGCGGGGGACTACTGCCTCGGTGCATGAAGGTGGCGCGGGTCCGGCATGGACGGCATCCGCATCGAATCCGCGGTCTGAGCCCGAAGCGTGTCGGGCAGCGGCGCCATACCGAGCGCGTCGCCCGGCTGGTGCTCGACTTTGAACGCGATGGCCAGCCCGGACAGCGCGACCGGTGCGTAGACCAGCGGGCGGTCCGGTGGCGCCTGGTCGGGCGGGATCGGGTTGGTCAGCAGCGCCAGCCCGGGTGTGCTGCCTTCCAGCACCAGTTTACGGGAGCGCCCGCAACCACGGCGTTCGCCCTATCGACGCAGGCCGTGCGGATTGAGGGCAGCCTCGATCGCAGCCACCGCAGCGGACCAGCGTGATCACAGCTCGATGAACCCCAGTGTGATCCCGGCCCGCCGTTGGGCTTCGTCGCGGCTCGCGAGGCCGAGGAGGCCACCCGGGTCCAACAGCGGGACTGCGGCGAGAGTGGCGACTGCGAGATGCATCGCATCCAGCGACCGCAGGGCATGGTCACGGACGATCTCCACTGCCCGGCGTTCCACCTGCTCCGGGTCGGCTCGCAGCAGGGTGACCGTTCCATACTCCCCGGTATCGGCCGCGAGTACGGCGAGCAACGCATCGACATCGCCCTGTCGCCCTACCCGCGTGGCCCTTACCAGCGCGGACGTCACCTCAACGATGGTCCAGGTTGCGGTCACCAGAAGGTGATCGGTACCGGCGAGCAGCGCGACCGCCTCCGCGTGTCCCGGCTCGTCGGGCAGGTACGCCCGCGCGAGCACCGACGAGTCGACGTAAACGAGCACTCAGCGCCCGTCAGCCAGCAACTCGTCGAGGATCGGCCCGATGCCCCGCACCGAGTCCACGGCAGCCTTTCGGTCAGCAGCAGGCACCGCGACGGCGGTGGGGGTAGCGAGCACCCCGAGCCGTCGGGCCCGGCCTCGCAAGGTGGCCCTGGTGTCGCCGGACTCGTTGGCCACTCCCTGTTCCAAGAGTTCCGTTGCGATCGCGTTCGCCGACCGTCCGGCGCGATGTGCCCGGCTGGTGAGCCGGGCGTGCAGATCGTCGGGGATCCGAAGTAGCAGCTGTCGCACGAGGTGGGATGATATCAGTATGGCTGAATCAAGTGATAGCCTGTCCGGTCAGCCGCTGGGCCGATCGCCTCGGCGTTGTGGAACGCGCGCTGACGAAGAGCCCGCTGACTTCGGGGACCTGACCTCGCAGGTCTGGGATGTCGACGCCCACTCCGCACGATCGAGCAGGCTTCCGGTGGTGCTGCGCGAGTGCTTCGCAGCGTGGTCCCGTAGATCATTGAGGTCGGGATGCGCGAGGTAGGCTGCGATGTCGGCTTGCCGATCAGGTCGTTTTGTCGGTCCCTGCTGCTTGAGTGCTCTCATGCCATTGAAGGTGGGTGAGATGATCAAATTGCTGGAGCCGACGGATGGCGCCTCGTCCGGTTTCGAGGCAGCCATCGACACTACCGCCATCCGATCAAGCCGGGCACAACCACTGTGGTCGGCAAGCCGAGTGAGACGTTGCGGCCGATGACCGAGAAGAGCATCCTGAGGCAGGCCGGCGTGGGGAGGACCCAGCAATGAACGGATACGTCGTCATCATCGAAGGTGACGAGGCTGGTGGTTTCAGCGCATGGAGCCCCGACCTCCTGGGCTGTGTTGCCGCCGCTGCCACCTACGAGGAATGCGTCGCCTTGATGCGTGAAGCGATCGCCGGCCACCTGGAGGTCATGCGCGAGCATGGCGACCCCATCCCGGTGCCATCGGCAATCAACGCCTTCACCGTCGTCGCGGCCTGAACCGCTCCCCTACCCCGTCCGCCGCCCTCGGCGGGTGGCCCGAGGGCTTCGTCTGCCCGCGGTGTTGGCAGGTTGGCGGGTGGGTTGTCGCTGATGGTCGCCCACACCACCCGGAGTTGGGCGAGGTCGGTGAGGTCCCACAGGATCACCGTGGTGTCGTCGTCGGCGGTGGCCAGTGTGGGTCCGTCGGGGATGATCGCCATCGAGTTCACTGAGCCGCGGTGCCCGGTCAGGGTGCTCAGGTAGGGGCACAGACAGCTCGGGGTCGGTGAGTAGCCGGTCGGCGAACTCTGCGCGCAGGGTGGCCACCACCCGCACCGGGCCGGTCAGTGCCGGGCGCAGCAGCTCGGCGAATCGGGCCCGTTGAGCGGGCGGGGTCTGGGTGAGCAGCTCCTCGAACTGGTCCACCACAACCAGCAACCGCTGCTGCGGGCCATCCGGATCAGCCCACTGTCGGGTTCGCAGGTAGGACAGACCCGGCGGGCGCGTGCTCGGGCCGCGACGACGGTGTCAGCCGCGGTCAGCTCGATGAGCGTCAGCGGTGCCCGCAACTGGTCTGCGATCGCCGCGAGCAGCAGGAGTTGAGTGAGGCTGCCGGGAAAGTTCTCCATCGCCACCAGGCCACGGGCCGGGAACTGCCCATGCAGTAAGGCAACAACACGCCACACACCCGCCAACCCGAGGGGAGATGACGAATCAGGCACGCTGAGCCTGCGCCACCTTCAACGACTCGTGGCCGTACCGTGGGTTGTACGCGCGGACGTCCGTGACTCGCGCGCCTGCGCGCGTGAGTGCTCAGGCGATGCGGACGTCCGCGCGGACGATCGGCCACGTCAGCGCGTCGTCATCCGTGTGCCGCTGGTGGCGAGCCAGCGTCCGTGACTGACTTGTGCGCCGCGCCTGGTCGTGGCGTGCTCTTGTGGCCGGTCGTAGACGCGGTCTTGGGGTCAGCTACGATCTTCGCTTAACCGACATGCCGACCAGCCTAGCTAGGTGACCAGTCGTAGTCAGCGTGCGTAGATGCGAGGGGGTGTGATGCCCAGAGTATACCCGGCACGAACGGTGCTGGCGCAGCGTATCCGGGAACGCAGACTTACCTTGGAAGAATTCTCCGAGCAGTTGGAATTATTCGCCCGCGAAAATAACGAAGTCGGTACGGTGAGTATTCGGCACGTGCAGAGGATTGCCGCTGGCCAGTTCGCATCAGACCGGCTGCGTCCCGCCACGGCACGCCTTTTGGAAAGGCATTTCGAATCACCTATCGAGGAGTTGTTGATATCGCCAGAAAATAAGAACTTGTCCGCACGGCGATCTGATCTGCTAGCCCAAGCCGACCAACCGGATTGTGCGGCGTCGGCACTTGGACTGCGTGCAGGGAAGGTGGCATCGCTGTGTCGCCGGGACTCCCTCAAGCAGCACAGTGTTGTTTTTTCAGCGCTTGGGTTCGACGAGTTGCGTCACCTGGGAGCGGCACTTGACGACGCTCGGCGCTATTGCGACATCGAGGTTGTGGGCTACTTCAAGAAGCAGCTGAACAGCTGTGCCTCGAACGACGGTGCGCATGGTCCAGCGCAAGCGCTTCCGCCTGCGCTCGGCGTCGTGGCCGCTATTGAGATTCATGCCCGAGAGGTAAAAGCTGATGTTCGGCGTGAGCTGCTAACGGTGGGTGCTCAAGCCGCTGAGTTTGTCGGCTGGCTCTACCGCGACGCCCGTCAGCCGCGTCTGTCGGGCCACTGGCGAGATCGTGCCATGGAGTGGGCTCAGGAGGCTGGTGACTTGCCTATGCAGGGCTATCTTCTGCTCAAGAAGAGTCAGGCCGCCTGGGATGAGCGCGATGGTCTGCGCATGCTGACCCTTGCTCAGGCAGCCCATGACGGGCCATGGCAGTTGCCGCCGCTGGTGCGCGCTGAAGTCACCCAGCAAGAAGCTCGTGGTCTGGCGATGACTGGTGAATCCAGTGCGGTGGTTGACGCTAAACTCGACGAAGCCTGGGAGATATTCACTGCGGCAGAAGCGACCGCGAGCGAGTTGGGTTGTCACTATGACCGCGCCCTGCTGGCGATGCAGACCGCGATCTGTTACTGCGAGGCGGGGAGACCGGGACAGGCGGCCCTGGTGTACCGGGAGCACCTCAATGATGGGCATATATCTCGTCGAGACCGGGGCTATTTCCTCTCGCTCACGGCAAGCGCCTGGACGCAAGCCGCTGAGCCAGACAATGCCGCTTCAGCGGGGCAAGAGGCCCTGACCATCGCTGTGGAAACATATTCTCTGCGCACGATTCACGAACTCAAGCGTGTCTGCGTACTTCTTGAGCCGTGGCGCTCACAACCGGCGGTGCGCGACCTGCGCGACGCCGTGCTTCCGCTTTAGCGTCAACTGATCCACTCCGCTACGGCACGGATAACCTCGGCTTGCCACTGCTGACTTTGCGGATTGACATAACCCGGATCATCGTGAACAGCAAAGCCGTGCTGAGCACCCTCGACGAGAATCAGCCGATGCTCGACCGTCAGGTGCTGAGCTGCCCAGCGAGATGACTCCACCGGAATGAACGTATCCTTGGTTCCATGCACGATGAGCGTCGGGGCCTGAATGTCCCCGAGTGCGGTATGCGGCTGGAGGTAAAAGACCTCGTTCAGCAGTGATCGACCGAGCTTAAAAGTCGGTGAATGAGCGAGGTAACCGTGATTCAGCAGCTCCCGCCCAGCCTCCTCGCTGATGCACCCATCCTGCCAGTAGGGCTTGTCGTCGATGAAGCGCTTCCGGTAGTTGAGCAGCGGGTTGAGCATGACCAGGCTGGCCAGCTGCGCCGGATGCCGGGAAGCGTAATAACCACAGATGCCACCGCTAAAGCTGGTGCCGAGCAGAGCAACACGATCGACACCAACCCGGGACCGAGCCAGGGCAATGGCCGCGCGGATGTCAGCGAGAACACCAGCAATCGTGAGGTCTTCCTGACGCCCTTCGCTCTCCCCGTGACCGCGCACATCAAACCGTAGTGACGCGATACCAGCATCGGCCAGTCCGCTTGCCAGCCGAGCGAAGAAGCCACCCTCCTCCCGCGTCACACCCCCACCATGCACCAGAACAGCCACCCGACCAGCACCTTCCGGCAGGACCAAGACGCCCACCAGATGCAGACCATCAGAAGTGCGGATGGTCGTACGGATAGACTGCGCCGACACGTGGGCTCTCCTCTCAGCACTATCAGCTCGACGCCCATGATCTCAGGTCACTCGTGCGTCTGTCCTTGCGCCCAGGCCACCGGGCGAGTCGTCCAACGGGGCAACCGCACTTCTTGCACATCACCAGCCCCCGCAGCACGTAAAACCGAAACGGCCGCTGCCTCGCCGCGGCCCGATACGCGCGCCGGTCCTGCGCCTCGGTCCAGGTTCCCCGATCGATGATCACCGGCCAGTCCCCGTCCCCGAAATCCTCACCACGGAAGACCCGAATCCCGGTCACGTGCCGCGAGGAGATCACTCCGCAGACCGACCCTGACGTCCATCGCAGGCCCTGTGCCGTCATGATCCCCCCACGTTCAAGCTTCGGGCGATCTGGCGTGGAGTGTCCCCATCGAGGTAGCTGGCGAAGATCTCCCGCACCACTGAGGCTTCCTCCTCGATGATGACCATCCCGCCCGGGGCGTACCCGTAAGGGCGCTGCGCCCCCGCGTGCACCCGGCCCTCCCTCGCCCGGTCCTCCAGCGCATCCCGCAATCGCCGGGAGGCGTCATCCGAAGAGCGGCACGCGTGCGCGACCTCGATCCGCAGGAAAAACCGGTCATCCGGGTCCGAGAGATCCCGCCTGTTTGCCTGCCCGTGCAACGTGATGTCGTGCTCCTCCGAAACGGTGAGCAACTCCTCCAGATCACGGGGCTGACGCATCAACCGATCCGGGTGATACACGATCACATGCTGAACCCGGCCTGTTCGAATCACCTCCAGCAACGCATCCCACCCCGGACGCTTCCGGGACCGCTGCCACGCCGAACGGTTATTGTCCACAAACACACACCCCGGCACGATCACCAACCCCAACCGCTCGGCGACCTCCCGGCACAACCGCTCCTGACGGTCCACCCCAGTCTGGTCCTCATCCCGTGCCTTGGAGATCCGGCAATAAATCGCCGCCGGTTGCCCCACCCACCCCGACACCCCACGATCCCGACTCCGCACCCGACGGGTTGTGCCACGCTGCCTGCTGTCCATGGCAACGTAGTGTATGAAGAAGATGTGGCCCCGGGCGATCGCTCACCCCCGCCGGGTCGATCAGCAGGTCATCGAGTACTTCTGATGGAGCACTACACCGCGGACAAGATGCTCGGACCCCGCCAGCTCCTCGGACCGGTCATGTCCCAACTCACTGTGATCGACACGTTGTACAAACAGGTGCGCCCGCCGGTGGCCAAGCCGCTGTTGCGAACACTTGCCCAGTACGCTGAGTTCATCGGTTGGCTCCAGCAAGACGGCGGCGACCTCCACGCCGCGATGTACTGGTCGGATCGAGCCACCCAGTGGGCACAGTCCGCGGTCGATTATCAGATGGTCGCGTACCTGCTCATCCGCAAGAGCAACATCGCGTGTCTCGCCGGCGATGCCACGACCGCCGTCGATCTGGCCGCAGCAGCGCAGGACGTCCCCGGCGGGACCGAACCGACGATCCGGGCCTTGGCCGCCCAGCAGGAGGCCCGCGGCTGGGCCATGATCGGCGACGTCGACCACTGCCGCCGTCGGCTTGACACGACGGCTGAGCTGCTGCGCGTGGACTCCGGCGAGGCCGACCCGGCCGGACCCGTCTACCTCCAGCACTACGACCTGGATGTTCTCGAAGAACAGGCCGCTACCTGTTACCGCAACGTCGGGCGGCCCCAAGACGCCATCGCCATCTTCGAACGTAAGATCGCCGCCCTGCCCACCACCCTGCACCGCGACCGTGGACACCAGATGGCGAAACTCGCCAACGCCGTCATCGCCATCCAGGAACCCGAGCCGGACCGGGCCGCCCGGCTCGGGTTGGCTTGTCTGGACCTCGCCCGCCACACGGGATCAGCGCGCATCAGCAAGGAGTTGCACACCCTTGATGCCGCACTCCTGGCCCGGTGGCCCGAGCGGCCCGACACCCGCGCCTTCCACGACGCCCTTGCCGCTGGCTGAGCCGACCTCGATGTGGGTCACAGTTCGTGCAGCCGCTGCTCGTGAATGGAGCCGGGGGAGTCATCGTGGCCCCGCGTGGACGGTTACTCCTCACCATCACGATCGAGGGCGAATCCGAACGCGGCGGGCGTTCTCGGGTGTCAGGAGGGTGCGACAGCGGAGAGGCCGATGGGCTCACCCGCCATGCCGGTCGCCGGCAGCCAGAGACGGTACTCGCCACACTCCCCGAACTACGCCCGCGATATGGATCCTTATCGCGCTGCGGGCTTAGGGTGGGCAGCTGTTCTGGTGGGGTAGGTTCGGGATGCGGCTGTGCCATTCGTCACGGTCTAGGCCGCCGTGGGTGATGGCGCAGGCGCGCTGCACCGCGTGGTCCCGGAGTTGGTGGAGGGCAGCGAGATCCCACAGCTCTACGGTGCCGTCGTTGGTGCCGACGGCCAGCGTGCGCCCATCGGCGGAAAACGCCAGGGACACCGCGCTGGGGGCCTGGAGGGAACCGCTGTGCAGGAGTGGGCCGAGGCGGCGGGGCGAGTCCGGCGCAGTCACATCCCACAGGGTCGTGGCGATGCTGCCGATGGCCAGGGTGCGCCCGTCTGGGGACAACGCCACCGACCACACCGCCACGGGTTCCCTGGACAGGGGTGGGTCGAGGCGGCGGGGCTGAGCACGGTCGGTCACGTCCCACACGATCGCGGTGCCGTCGTAGCTGACGGTGGCCAGTGTGCGCCCGTCCGGGGCGAACGCCACCGACCAGACCGTGTCGCTGTGGCCGGTCAGGGGTGGGCCGAGGCGTTGCGGCTGGACCGGGTCGGTCAGGTCCCACACGATCGCGGTGCCGTCGTGGCTGCCGACGACGAGGGTGCGCAGCACCATGGCGGTCACCGGGCCGGTGTGACCGGCCAGGGGTGGCCCGAGTTGGCGGGGCTGGGTGTCGACGAACGGGATGGCGTTGATGTCCGGCTCCAAATGGTGAGAGTTACCGGGCATCCCGCCTGTCACGGGCGTCTTCATGATCGGGTCGAGCCACCTCTGACCCGGCACCACCCTCAGGTTCATGAGACCGTGCAAGCACTCGCCGCGAACGACGCTCGCTCGACGAACAGCCTCGCCCACTTCGCCGCCTGGTGCGGAATCCGCCACTGAACGACGGAGACCATGAACGACAACGGACAGCCCGTCCTCTACGCCATCGTCACCGGCTCGCCGGCCGCCCGCGATATCGGCAAGCTGGTCGACCTAGCCCAGGCCGATGGCTGGGACGTCTGCGTGATCGCCTCGCCCAACGGGCGCCAGTTCATCGATGCCGAAGCGTTGACCGCCAAGACCAGTCACACCGTGCGCAGTCAGTACAAGGAACCCGACGCGCCCGACGTCCTTCCTCCCGCCGACGCGATGATCGTCGCGCCGATCACGTGCAACTCACTCGCCAAGTGGGCGGCCGGTATCTCCGACACACTCCCCCTGGGCATGCTTGTCGAAGCTGTCGGCAAGCGTCAGCCCGTCGTCGCGATGCCGTTCTCCAACTGGGCGCAGATCAGCTTTCCTGCTGTGCAGGACGCCATGCGCAAGCTCGAAGGCTGGGGCGTCACGGTGCTCGTCGGCGACGATGTCTACAAGCAGCACGAGCCAGGAACGGGCGCGAACTACATCCACCTGTTCCCTTGGCACCTCGCTTGGCAAGCGCTGCTGGACCACCCGTGGCGCACGACCGACTGATGTCGAACCGGTAACTGGGGACCTGACCTGGCTCCGGCACTTCGGCGAGGACGACCTCGCGGAGTTCGTCACCGAGCTGCGCCAGACGCTGTCACTGGCCTACCACGACGATGACCTCGCGTCATTGGTGGATGCGGTGGCGGAGTGGAAGGCCACCGCCGACGAGCTCGCCGACCCCGTGCGCCGCGAAGTCCTGCTGGGCGCCGTGGACGCGGCTGACTTCGCCGAGGTCGCACGGCCCGAGCGGCATCGGTGAGCGGCGGCGCATACCACCCGCACCTTCCTGTTCCATCGAGCTGATCAACGCTCGTCGGCGGCTCCCGATCACTGCTGAGGTGGATCAGCTGGCGGTGGCGCTGCAGGCGTCCCTGGGCAACGGCGGCCGGGTCCGGGCCGCCGGCGTCAACGATCTGGTGATCGCGGCGACCGCCATCGTGCACGGCGCGGTCGTGCTGCACTACGACGCGGGCTACGAGCACATCGCCACAGTCCCGGAACTTGACCAAATCTGGGTGGTGCCGCGCGGCTCCGCAGCGTGAGCCCGGGTATTCAGCTCTGTCGGCGTCGATTCCACTGAGCCAACGGGAGATCCGGTCGCTCGCCTCCACGTCGGTGTGGCCGGTGAGGGATTGGCCGAGTCGTCGGGGCCGCGCTGGGTCCGTGACATCCCACAGAATCACAGTACGGTCAGCAGGATAGCTCTGCCGTCGAGGCTGGCTGTGGCCAAGGTAGCCGCATCGGGTGAGAATGCCACAGCGTTCAAGTCGTCGCTGTGACCAGCGACGGTGCCCACGTAAGGGGTGGGAGTGAGGCACCGGGAATGCGGTGAATGACCAGACCGTCTACTTGATCCCGACAACCATCGAGTGGGGCCCGGTGAGGTGCTCGACGTAGCTTTCGCGAAAGCCCGTCTCCCGCATCCAGGCACGGCAATCGGCGCCCGTGTATTCGAACCCCCCCGGCGAATCGATCAGCATGTTGAGGCTCATCAGCAGGCCGAACGAGTTGCTGCGCCGCTCGTCGTCGAGGATCACATCGTAAACGATCAACGCGCCGCCCTCAGGCAGGGCATCATAGGCTTTTCGCAGCAACAGCCGCTTCTGGTCGATGTCGCCGCCATGCAGGATGTGCCCCATCACGAGCACATCCGCCTGGGGCAGCGGGTCGGTGAAGAAGTCACCGGCGGTGAAGCTCAGCCGCTCGCCGAGCCCGAAGCCCGCGACGTAAGCATCGAAGACCGGCCCCATCGCGGGCAGGTCGAAGCCGCCGCCGGTGATGTGCTTGTGCGCCAGGGCAATCTGAACCGGCACGGCGCCTTCGGCGCAGCCAATGTCGATCATGCTATGGTAATCCTTCCAGGGAAACTTGGCCACGACTGCCCGCGAACTGTCGGCGCTGAAAGCGCTCATCGCGCGGGCGAACAGTGCCATCATCACCGGGTCGGTGTAGAGTGTTTCGTAGGCGTTGTTCTCGCCGCCCTTCACCTCATTTTGCTGAAGTCCGGTTCGTAGCGCCTCCGTCAGAGATCCCCAGGCGCCGTAGATACGCGCGTTCGCCAAATCCAAGATGTCACCCAGGTAGGAGGGCTTGGCCCGGTCGAGGAACAGCTCGGTCGCGGGCGTGTTGGCGTAACGGCCGCCCTCGCGCTCGAGCATGCCCAGCGCGACCAGCGCGTCGAAGAAGTCCGCCGCGCCCCGCGGGTGCAGACCCACGCGCTCGCGCAGCGCCTCGCCATCGAGCGCGCCTGCGCTCGCCAGCTCAGAGAACACCCCCAGCTCGACAGCGCTCAGCAGCGTCTTCGAGCCCCAAAACGCCAGCCCGAGTTGCATAATCGCGGCGGACGTCACCTGGGCCCCGTGCTCGACCGCCGACGGCTGTGCTTCGCTCACAACCCACCTCCTCAGCCCGATACGGGGTTGTGTCTGGGAATTGTTGCGGTGAGGCTAACTTCGGCGGACCGTGACGCGGAAGGGGTCTACCAACCCGGCTGTCCGAATCTACGCACGTGCACGGGATGGAGTCCCCGCCGCGGCGCGCGCCATACCATTACGGCGCTGGCCGAACCGTTGTCTCGGGGCGGCGATGGGGGATGTGCGCGCACCAGGGTGGTCACCAGGATCGGTACCAGTGCTGGCGCAGACTGAGTGAGGTGTGCGACGTTGGGTGGTGTCGAATCGGGCCGGGCCGCGACGGCCTCTGGACCCGGTGCGCCGCCGCGTGGCAGGCGGGCCACGATCGCTGTGCTAGGCGCCGGGATTGCCGGTCTGGTCGCGGGGTACGAGCTCGAGCGGCTCGGCTATGACGTCGTCATGCTGGAGGCCGACTCCCGGATCGGCGGCCGGGTGTTCACCAGGC
>JBOHFT010000061.1:0-21809 GCA_050699815.1 Pseudonocardiaceae bacterium
CCCACCGCCGGGGCCGCACCCAGGCCAGACTCCTGCTCGCCGAGGTGCACATCCGGGCGGGGGAACCCCAGGGACTGGCCCTGGCCCGCCACGCCATCAACGAGGTGAGCACCTTGCAGTCCGCCGCCGTGCGGCGGGAACGGCTGATACCGCTGGCCACCGCGCTGGAAGCCCGGCCCGGCACCGACACCCACGAACTAGCCCAGCTGGCCCGGAAAATCGCCGCAACCCAGATCTGACAACACCCGGCGAGATCTACTCGCGGGGTGGTGAGTGACAAACTGAGTGACAACCACCGCGTACGGGGGTGGACCCTCCCGGACTCCCAGGGACGGGTCAGCAGGCCGACAGCACAGCAGTATGCTGGTCATCGTAGCGCCTGGGTTGCTTCGGGACGAAGAGGCCGTGGGTTCGAATCCCGCCACCCCGACCACCAGCACCAGGTCGGAGGCCAGTTCAGGTGTGCGCGGAGCTGGCCTCCGACCTTCCGAGTGACTAACTGCGTGACCACAGGTCGCTACCAATTCCACGACCTACTGTGCGCCTACGCCACCGAACAAGCCTTGTTTCCCCTGCCTGACCCAGGCGGCCTATCAAGCTCAGCGTCACGGGTGACGGGCGGGGCGTTCTCGGCGCACGCCGTGCTGGTGCAGCAATCGCTTGATGCTGCGGAGCTACAGCGTCTGCTGATTGTTTGCCGACTCCGCACAGGACCTTATTTGAGCGGTGGTTCCCACTTGAGTTCCTCAGCGACGTAGATTTTACCGCATCTGGTGCATTTGAAGCTGCGTGGCGGGTGCGAAATCCACGGTGACACTTTCTCTGTTTCCGCCTTGCAGCATGGGCTGAGCCACATTATCGTCTCCTGCTCGCTCTCATGAAGTAGCGGGTACAATTATCCTCTGATGAGCCATTAAACGCACCGAATTAAGCCAGATTATCACTCTCAGTGATGAGAAGCGCCAGGATGTTCACTCTTTCAGCCGCGTCAGATCACCGTAGGCTGTTAAATAAACACATTAAGTTGCATCTGCCTGGGGTCGGGATTCTGCGCACCTGGGCTGGGGCGGCGAGGAGTCGGCGTGCCGATCGCGGTGGGTCGTGAGCTGGTCACCGTTCGTCGTTGTGGGATGGATGGCGTCAAGGGAACCGAGCCGGGGCACCCGGTAAGTCATGGCCCGGGTCAGAACGGGGCTGGTGAGATCTATCAGGTAGACGCCTCTCGATGAACACCTCGCTGCATGCACGAAGAAGATGCCCTGAGTCTGAGGCTCGACGCCCCTCCCGCGGGTCGTGAATGGTTTACTGGGCCGCCTGGGGGCTGGGAGGTGGAGATGCGGTGACGGCATTTCGCAACGGCGGCATCGGCGGGGCCGCCCGGCGCTTCGCGAGAGGTGCCGAGGCCGAGACTCCTCGACAACGATGGCGCCGAGGCTCCGGAGCTGAACGGCGCAGCATGACCAGGCGGCACCTCCTGGCTCTGATCGGTGCCACGGCGGGATGCGGAGCCATCGGCGGATCGGCCGTCAGCGGGTCGGCCGTCCCCGGATCAGCCGTCCTTGAACCGGCCGTCCCTGAGCCGGCAGGGCCGTACCGTACTACGTCGATCGACTCGGTGCGGGCGGTCACCAATCACTTGCTCCAGCCCGCAGCGGACCCACGTGGGGGACTCCCGGTGGGTGCGCCAATGCCTCTGCACACGGTGGACTACCGCTCCGAGTTCCGCAAACTCGTCCGCTGCGGCAAACGCACCCTCTACGTCGCAGGCAACGGCTCCGATTCAAATCCCGGGACCGTCGATGCGCCCCTTCGCCAGATCAGCACGGCAATTCTTCGGGCACGACCTGGATACCTCATCCTCGTCGACTCCGGAAACTACGGATTCACCGAGGTACGCGGCGTCCAGGGGAGCCCCGGCCAGTGGTTGGGCATCATGACCCGAAACGATCAGGTCAATGCGGTCATCAACGTCCCCCCGCCCACCGATAACTTCGTCAACGTGATCGGATCATCATACGTCGGCATCTACGGCTTCGAGGTCCACGGGCAACAGGACAACCCCAATACGAACGGCTCGGGAATATCCGTCTATGGCAACAGCCACCACATCGCTTTGTGGAAGAACCACGTACACGACTTCCCCGGTGGTGGCATCAACTGCTTCGACGTCGACGGCTCGCACGACCTCATCGACCTGAGATACAACATCGTTCATGGGACATCTCGATACAGTCCGAACAATACCTCCGGCATCAGCATCTTCGCTTCACGGGACCTCACCGACGGCGCGACGTTCCCTGATGGCTACGGCTATCGTATCGTAGGAAACTACATCTACGATGTCGAGTGCACAGTACCCTACACCCCGCGAGGGCTCGATTTTGTCACCGACGGCAATGGGATCTCCTTGGATGAGATCAAGATCACTCACGGTTACACAAAACCCATTCTGGTCGCCGGAAATATCGTCGTCGGCTGCGGCGGCCGCGCCGTTCATGTCCCCCATACCGCGAATGCCGACATCTGCCGCAACACCGTGGTGGGCAACTTGAGAACCCACAGTCCAGCCCTGACCAACGGTGCCGAGATTCAAGGCGCCACAGATAGCACGACCCGGATCATCGACAATATCATCTGCCCACTGAATACTCCGAACAGCACGGACCCGACCTCCACCCACGTGGGCAACGTCATTGCCGGTGGGTCGCAAGCCGTGCCGCCCGGGAACGTGGACCGGCGCAGTGCGGGATTACGCTACTTCACCGGCCCGCTGCCTGAGGGCTCACTGTGGACAGGGTCAGCGATCGCAGCGTTCACGCCAGCGCTCCCCTGAAACTCACGACCGCGAACTAGCGCACTATTCGCGTCGACCTTCGTTGTCCGGACCCATACCAATCCACCATCGGTCAGATACATCCACAGCCCGATGACGATCGGCATGGTCCACCACAGCCAGTAGATGAACAAGAAGAGCGGGTTGACGCGGAAGAGGAACCGGGCCCGGTCCCGCTTGCGAGGCAGCACCGGCTTGCTCATCCGCCACGCCTGCCGCTGACCGTAACCGACGATCAGGGCAGTCAGGAACAAGGTGAGGATACATAACCACTGAAGTGGGATCGGGACGAACGTCGTTGACGAGGTGATGGCCCCGATCAGCGCCCAGGTGCCGATGACAAACCCGAAAGGATTGACAAGCAACGTGAGGGTGGGCACCAGGTTCAGCCGTGCTCTCCACCGCGCCCGAGCGGTCATGCCCATGTGAGTCAGTGGACTACCGAGAGTCTGAAAGAATCCCGCTATCCACCGCTTGCGCTGCACGACACCTGCGGTGAACGTGAGCGGCACTTCCTCGATCAGTGGTGACTCCACCACACCCAGCCGCGCGCCGTTGGTCCACAACCGCAACCCGATCTCGGGGTCCTCAATCGTCAGCCAGGGATGGAACCCGCCAACCTCCAGCACGTCCCCGAAACGGAAGAACAGGCCTTTCCCGAGCACGTAGAAAGGATGTTTCCCGTGAGCTGTCATATGCTTGTAGAGTGAGGCGTCCCAGCAGATGTGGTCCATGGCGTATAACGACGAGGCTTGCGTTTGCAGCAGATTTCCGGCGATGTTGGTATATTGAATCACGTCATAGTGCCGCATGCCCACGGCGGCTCCCCTGAAGTAGTCCGCCGGTACCACGCTGTCGGCATCAATGTATGACAACAGCGCATCGGGGTTGTCCGGACCCAGCTGGTAGGTAGCCCAGATGAGCTGTCGCGTCTTCTTCGGCGGCAGGGCAGTCTCACCGGCGCGTTTACCGACGTGCCACCAGTACGATTTGGGGTTCATGTCCCAGGACGACCACACCGGACGCCAGCTCGGATCGCTGGTGGCCGGCACAGGCATGACCTCAAGAAAGTCAAACTCAGCCTGCAGCCGATGCAATGCGGCAATACTCTGCTCGTCGTCGTGGTTCGGTATAGCGACTACCCGCAGCAGATCCCGAGGGTAGTGCGCCCTGGTCATGCCGGTGAAAGTCGTGCGCATAGTCTCTTCGAGCTCACGCAACACAGGGTAGAACAGGATGATTGCCGGTTCTCCACCTCGGGTGGATGTGCCGCCGTCGAGCTGGACGAGATTGACAGGGCGAGCGTACAGCCACAGAACGATAACGAGCCCGAACAGGTACAGCGCCTGGGTGACACCCAGGAGCACAAGAAAGAACGAGTGCATCAGATGGTCAACCCTCGTCTTTTCAGCTCGAGGGCGGCCTCGGCGCTCTTGTCCTCAGCGGCCTGATGGCGCACCCACTCAATGAGTTCCCTGACACCTTGCTCCCGGAAGCGGTATTTCGGCGTAAAGTCGAGGAGCTCGCGCGCCAACGTCGGGTCAGCCCAACAGTGTCGGATGTCCCCGCTGCGATAGCTGCCGGTGATCTCGGGCTCAATATCGAGGCCGAGCACCTCGGCAAGAGTGGTAGCCACCTCGAGAATACTGATCGGGTCGCCAGCACCGATATTGATTGCCCGGCCGTCGGCCTGGGGGGCCGTCAGGGCATCGACGGTGGCTCGCGCAACGTCACTGACGTGAATGAAGTCACGCATCTGCTTACCATCTTCGTTCACCAGGGGCGGCTGCCCGTTAAGCAGGCGGCTACTGAAGATCGCCGCCACGCCGGTGTAGGGATTGGACAGCGCCTGGCGAGCCCCGTATGCGTTAAAATAACGCAACGCCGTCACTCCGATACCATAAGCGGCACCCACCGTCAGGCACAACAGTTCCTCGTCCAGTTTGGAGATGGCGTAGACAGACGAGGGGTGCAGCGCCTTGCTCTCCGATGTCGGCATGGGAGACAGCTCGCGGTGACACGTTGGGCACCTGACTTCCCAGTCATGGTCACGGAGCTGCACCTCAGTGCGTAGCCGCGGAGCAACGAGATGGTGCTCCGCGCAGGAGTAAGAACCCTCGCCGTAGATCGACATGGACGAGGCAACGACGATCTTCGACACGCTGTTCTTGTCGTTGGCGATGATGTCCAGCAACACCCCGGTGCCGCACGTATTCGCGTGGACATATCGAGAGATCTCGTACATCGACTGCCCGACGCCGACCTCTGCTGCCAGGTGCACAACCTGCTCCACGGTGATGAGTGCCTTGGCGACGGTGTCGCGGTCATTCATCGAGCCGGCGATGAACTCCACGTCATCCGGTAGATACTGCGGTCCTTTGCCCCCGTGGACCTGATTGACCAGCTTGTCGAGGACCCTGACCTCGCGCCCTTCCTGAAGTAAGGTATCGACGACATGGGAACCGATGAAGCCGGCCCCACCAGTGACGAGGACCTTCATCTGCGCTTCCCTTCTACTCAGCAGTCATCGACCAGCCGGGATGCGGTCATCTGTACTGTTGTCGGCGCTGGCATGTTGAGGTCGCAGCTTGAACCATTCCGCTGTGCGGCGTATCCCCTCCTCAGTCTGGATCTCCGGTTGCCATCCGAGAAGTTCCTTCGCTCTGGCGATGACCGGACGCCGACGCAGCGGGTCGTCGATCGGAAGTGGGCGATACTCAATCAGCGAGCTAGACCCAGTGATCCGCAGCACGAGCTCGGCGAGCTCGGAAACCGATCGTTCGTCTGTATTCCCAAGGTTGATAGGGCCCGATTCGGTCGAATCAATCATGGCAACGATTCCTCGGACCAGGTCATCGACATAGCAGAAACTCCGAGTCTGCGCGCCGTCACCGTTTATTGTGAGCGGCGCGCCACTGAGGGCTTGCGTGATAAAACTCGTGACAACACGCCCATCACCCGGACGCATGCGAGGGCCGTACGTGTTGAATATGCGCAGCACGCCTGCGTTGACGTTCAAAGTGCGCCGATACGCGATGGTGAGGGCTTCCGAAAATCTTTTAGCCTCGTCGTAGACACTTCTTGGCCCAACCGGGTTCACGTTACCCCAGTAATCCTCCGGCTGCGGGTGCACCGCCGGATCACCATAGACCTCACTTGTCGACGCAAGCACGAAGCGGGCGTTGTTCCGGTATGCGATGCGCAATGCGTTTTCCGTTCCGCGGCTGCCGGTCGCGAGCGTGTGAAGCTGGAGGCGGTGGTAATCAGGTGGTGCCGCAGGGCTGGCGAGGTGCGCGACGACGTCGACTGGTCCGTTTATGTTTATTTCCGCACTGATATCGGTCTCGACGAACCGGAAATCGCACTCAGGCAGCAGGTGTTCGATATTGCAGATCTGCCCCGTCGACAGATCGTCGACGCAGGTGACCGAGTTTCCTCTTGCCATCAATGTGTCGCACAGGTGCGAACCTATGAAACCCGCACCACCCGTCACCAGAACGCGCATCATTGCCTCCTGAATCTTTGATCCAGCCACTAGCGATGTCCCCCGCTGCAGCAACGCGCTCTTATGGCGTGGCTGCATTCCGGCGGGCTGCGCGACCGACACAGCCTCCAGACCTGCCCGGTCAGCAGTGACCTTCGATGAGGATTGAGCCACCTGCTGAGGTGTCTGGGGTCTACTGCGTGCCAGCTTGCTCTAGATCATCTCGTCCTGAGCACAGCTGCCCAGCGCCCAGATCAACGACCGCACCGTCACCACGGGATGAGGTCCCACCCCGTCCAGTGAAGATCATGGACTCAGCGCTTCTCACTTAAGGTCGCTATCGACGTCACCTCACAGAGTGATAACCACCCGATGGTAGAGTTATTAACTCTATCGCTACTACGATCAGTATCGTTTCAGGGGTAGCCAGTGGCATTCGGGTGATGCTGGCCCTGGGATAGGCATTTCGGAGCAGCGGGCAGTCTTGGTGCCTGGCACTCGCTGCAAGGGTCAGCGGGGTTGCAGGGCGGCGAGGAGCCGCTGCACGCCGTCGCCGAGCCGTTGTGGATCCGACGGCCCGACGGTGAGCGACGCCGCCTCACCCGACCGGCGGTTGACCGTCACCTGGTACCGGCCATCGACGTTGTCGCACCAGTGCAGTACGTCCGAGCGGCGCACCCGGCCCGACGGGTCCCGCACATTGGCCGCGATCTGCCCGGCCCGCGCGTGCGGCTTATCCAGGATCGCGGCCACGGCAATGCTGTCGCGTTCGGCGCTGGTCCGAACGGGGGACGCCGACACCAGCAGCCCGCCATCGGGCTGTGCGCCACGGGCGCCATGGGGTCGCAGGGGCACGGTCACTGCGCAGCTGCGGCCCGGCGGGTGCGGCGGGAGCCGACGCACCACTGCGGCGGCCAGCCCCGTGGCGGGGATCACCTCCAGCAACGTCGCGCCAGGCTGATCGGGATGCTGCAGCGCGCAGACACCCGCAGGGCCGCCCCGGGCGGCGACCACCCGAACCGGCTGATCGGCCACCGCGTCGGCAAGCCACACCGAGTCCACCCAACTGGCCGGCCAGTGCAGCAGACGCAGCGCAGCCTCCAGATCAGCATCCACCCGGCCCGCCCGGAGCAGACCGAGCTGGGCGAGCTCGACGCATACATCGGCCCGGACTTGAGCACGCTCAGCACGGCTGCGCCCGTGCGAGTGCACCTGGATCGGCGAGGGGTAACGCTCCAGGCCCAGCACCTCGGTGAGCACATCCCACTGCGTGGCCGACACCCGCCACTGCATCGGTATCCCCCGTCATCCACCGCGCTCGGGCGGATCCTCGCCGATCACCGGTGGAGCGACCTTGCGCCCGTCGGTGAAGACGTCGTCCATCTCGATGAGATAGGAGGGGCGCCGGTGCTCGGTGTCCTCACCGTCCTTGCCACGTCCGCCACCCATAGGTGGCATCAGACTTGGTGGCATCAGACCGCCCAGGCCGGCACGCCCGGCTCCCGCGACGCCCCCGCGGCCCAAGCCAGTGCCCATCCGACCCTCCGTGACCTCCGCGGCTGCACCCGATCGGCGGGGCCCGAAGTCCGCGGCGCTGCCCCCGGTGCCGCTGTGCCCGGTGCCGCTGTGCCCGGTGCCGCTGACATACCCGCTGACGGCCCGGCCACCCCCGGGCCGCACGCCGCTACCGGCCCGGCGCGCCAGCTGGGCATCACCGCCGACGATCGGTGCCATGATCGGGACGCTGGCCGCTGCTGCCGCCCCGGCGGCGACCTGGCCACCGGCAGGCTGGCGCAGCCCGGTGGTCTGACCGGCCTCAACCGGCCCGCCGCCGTGGCCTGCCGACCCGACGCTGCCCACGCCCTGGAGAGGGGCGGCGGTCGGCTGCGGATGGGCGTGACCGCCTGCGGCACCTCCCCCGGGTGCGCCGGCACCACCACCGGGTTGGCCGGGTCCCAGTGCCGGTCCGGTGGCCGGGGCCGGGCCGGGTGGCTGCAGCGTCGGGTCGGCCAGCTGCGGGTAGACCGGCACGCCGGTGCGGTGGTCGTTGATCGGCGCGGAGTACACGTTGTTCATGATCCGCACGGCCTCGGCATGCGCCTCGGACTGCGCCTGGTCCTGGGCGACGGCATCAATGATCGCACCGGGTACACCGCCCACGGCGAAACTGCGCAGCGACTGCCCCCAGTCGTGCGACTTCGGCGGCGGCACGGAGGCCTTGGCCTGACCGGCGCTGGAGCCGGAGGCGTCCATCAGCGCCGTGGTGCGGTCCGCGGTGTCGGCCTGGCTGGCCGCCCACCGGTCGATCGGCCCCAGGGCGGTGATCGCCGCCTCCGCCGACGCGCCGCGCCACCCCCCGGACACAATCTGCTGCAGGTCGCGGGTGAGCCCGGTCACGATGTCCGCGTCATTGCGGGCCTGGTCGCTCCACGCACGCGCAGCGTCGCCGATATCGCCGGGATCGACCGAGGTGTCCAGCATCGAGCGGATCTCCGCGTGCCCCCACGCCGCCCAGTTGCTCGACCCGCCGTCGGTGCCGCTGGGCTCACCGAAGCCGAGCAGGTCGGCCACGACGTCAAGGGGTCCGGCCATCTCAACTCCCCGCTCTCGGCAACCGAGGCTCGATCATCTGCGCGATCCGCAGCGCCTCGGCACACGAATCGATCTTCGGAGGATCCAGGCTGAACGCCGGCGCCACCGCCACCACCAGCGCCACCGGCCCCCCATCGATCAACTGTGCGCAGTCTGAGCGGTTACGCTCCACCGAGAAGCGGACCCCGGCCCGGCCGTTGACGGTGTTGTCCGCGAAGCTGGTGAACGCCGGATCATTCCGGCGGGCCCGGTACATGGCGACGGTGTCCTTGCCCCGCTCCAGATCCAGCGTGACGGGCTTGCCCACCCACCGGCAGCCGACCTCGCCGAGCTCGTTCACCGGCTTGCGGGAATTCAGCTTGAGACCCAGCTGGGTCAGCTCGGCATCGGTCAGGATGGTGCACATGTCGACCCGGCTCGCGTCGGCCACTGCGGGCGCGACTGGTGTCCCCGACCTCACGGCACCGCAGCCGCCCACGAGCAACCCCACTGCGACCACCACCACCACTGCGCCGCGCGCCATCAGGACTGGCCCCGGAACATCTGCTCGTTCGCCGCATCGGCCTCGGTGACCGTGCGCCCCGCAGCCCGGTAAGTGGCCGCCATGGTCGCAAACACCCGTTGGGCGTTGCGCATCGTGTCGATGTAGTCCCAGCCGGCTTGGACGAACCGCTCCGCGGCCGCGCGGCCGTCCTCATTGTCGCCGAACTTGCGCAGCCGCGTGAGATGGTGCGCCCGGGCCAACGAGTCGTTGATCTCCTCGACGGCCTGGTCGCAGCGGGCGGCGGCGCGCTCGGCGACACCGGCCTCCAGCCACAGCTCACCGGCGGCCACCGCGCGCTGCAGGTCGGTCTGCTGCGCCGCCACACCCGCCAACTGGGCACCGGCCTGCTCGAAGCTGCCCGTCATTGCGTACCCTCCTTCAACCCAGGGTGACCGTACCGTCACCACGCACCAGCCGGAGGAGGGCCCATGTTCGGCACCGACCCTGATCAGGCCGAGCAGCAGCTGTCGCAGTGGGCGCAGGGATTCACGGACAAAGCCGAGCGGTTCGGCGCCATGCGGGCCCAGATCGAGCAGATCCAGGTGACCGAGTCCTCGACCGACGGCGCGGTCCGGGTCACGATCGACGCCAGCGGGGCACCCATTGATCTGGCGTTCACCGACAAGATCGGCGGCATGCCCCCGTCGGAGGTCTCAGCACAGGTAATGGCCTGCATGCGGCGTGCCCAGCGACAGCTCACCGGGCGGGTGCAGGAAGCCATGGTGGCCACCGTCGGCGGTGCGGACCAGGTCGTCGAGAACGTGGTGGAGTGCTACCGGCAACGGTTCGGCGAAGACCAGCCGGGCCGCCCAGCACCGGATCCCGGGGTTCTCGGATTGGGTGTGATCGAGGACGACCCGCCACGATATCCCTCGCCCCCACCCGCCCGGCGCTCCCGCACGGCGCCAGGCGGCGATGACGAGAACTTCGGCGACCGCCACTACCTGCGCTAGGGAGCACGGACGTGTCCGACCAGTACGAGGTGGTCACCGAGGCGCTGCGGGAACACGCCAAGAAGATCGGCGGCTTCGCCGACCGGCTGGCCCAGGCGGTGGACGCGGCGCGGGAGGTGAGCCTGCCCACGGACGCCTACGGGCTGTGCTGCCAGATCCTGCCGGCGATGCTGCACCCGCTGCAGGACATCGGGGGGGCCGCGCTGGGCAGCGGCGCGGCGCGGCTGGCCACCACTGCGGCCGATGTCCTGGACACCGCCGAGGGCTACGCGGCGGTCGATGACCACAACGCGCTGGCCTTGCACCGGGCGACGGGGGTTCGGTAGATGTCGGCGAATCCACTGGTCGCCCAGCAGGAGCACAGCACCACCAGCTATTCCGGGATCGGGATCCTCGATTCGGCAACCCAGTGCGTCGAGGCCATCTCCAGCGGGGACTGGATCGATATCGGGATCGGCACCGCCTCGGCGACCCTGGACGCCCTCAGCCTGGTCACGAACCCGGCCAGTGCGCTGCTGTCCGCTGGCATCGGGTGGCTGATCGAGCACGTCGACGCGCTGTCCCAGCCGCTGGACTGGCTGGCCGGCCACCCCGATGCGATCTCCGCCCACGCCCGGACCTGGGGCAATGTCGCCGACGCCGTCTCGGCCGTGCAGCAGGACTTCGCCCACGCCATCTCCAGTGACCTCACCGCGTGGCAGGGCGCGGCCGCGGAGGCCTACCGCGCCCAGGGCGCCGACATCGGCCACCTGCTCGGCGCCGCGGCCATCGCCGCCGACGGTATCCGGGTCGCCGTCACGATGAGCGGGATGATCGTCGCCGAGGTCCGCGGCAAGATCCAGAAAATGATCACTGAGCTGGTCGGCTACCTGATCTCCTACGCCGCTGAACTGGTCGCCACCGCCGGGCTGGCGGCGCCTCTGGTGGCCGAGCAGGCCATCAGCCTGATCGCCAAGTGGGCCGCCAAGATCGCCGACTTGGTCGTCAAATTACTCCGCACCATCAAGGCCCTGATGCCGCTGCTGCGCCACCTCGACGAGATCTTCAGCGCAATCAAGACCGCCCTGCGCGCCGAGTCCGTGAACTCGACGCCACCGACATTCCTGTCCAGTTAGATGTCGGCCCAGAGTTCACGGCGCCTACCCTCTGTCGGCGTCAGCCAGCCGGGGCGGGGGGCTCCCCCAGCACGCTGGTGACCAGGTGGGTGCACCAGGTGAGCAGTTCGCGGTCGCGCAGCGGTGCAGCGCCGATCCGGTCGGATCCTTCCGTGGGGCGGGGCACCGACAGGGTCGCCGCGGCGGGCTTGTACGCCGCCTTGGGGTACAGCCGGTTCAGCCGCACGACCTGCGAGTCCCGTAGCTGCACCGGGGCGAAGCGCAGCGTGGCGCCCGGCGCGGTCACCTCCGCGATCCCGTGTGCCCGGCACACCTGGCGGAACCGGGCGACGTCCAGCAGGGCCACCACGGCAGGTGGGGGGGTGCCGTAGCGGTCGGTCAGCTCGTCGGTGACGGCGGCCAGCCCGTCGGCGTCCACCGCCTCGGCGATCTTGCGGTAGGCATCCAGCCGCAGCCGCTCACCGGGGATGTAGTCGTGCGGCAGGTGCGCGTCCACCGGCAGCTCGACCCGCACCGGCGCGGGCTCGGCGGCAGCGCCGGTGGGCGCCGCACCGGCCGCGCTGCGGAAGGCCTCCACCGCCTCGCCGACCAGCCGGATGTAGAGGTCGAAACCGACCCCGGCGATGTGCCCGGACTGCTCGCTGCCGAGGATGTTGCCCGCGCCGCGGATCTCCAGGTCCTTCATCGCGACGGCCATGCCGGCGCCGAGCTCGGTGTGCTGGGCGATGGTGGACAGCCGGTCGTGCGCCTGCTCGGTCAGCGGCGTCTCCGGTGGGTAGAGGAAGTAGGCGTAACCACGCTCGCGCGCCCGCCCCACCCGTCCGCGCAGCTGGTGCAGCTGGGCGAGCCCGAGCAGATCCCCGCGCTCCACGATCAGCGTGTTGGCGTTGGAGATGTCCAGCCCGGTCTCGACGATCGTGGTGCACACCAGCACGTCGTACTCGCGGTCCCAGAACCCGGCGACGGTGCTTTCGAGCTGGTCCTCGTTCATCTGCCCGTGCGCCACCGCCACCCGCGCCTCGGGCACCAGCTCGCGGATCCGCCGGGCGGCCTTCTCGATCGAGGACACCCGGTTGTGCACGTAGAAGACCTGGCCGTCGCGCAGCAGCTCGCGACGGATCGCGGCACCCACCTGCTTGTCGTCATAGGCCCCGACGTAGGTCAGCACCGGGTGGCGCTCCTCGGGCGGGGTGAGGATGGTCGACATCTCCCGGATGCCCGCGAGCGACATCTCCAGAGTCCGCGGGATCGGGGTCGCGGACATGGTGAGCACGTCGACGGCGGTGCGCAGGGCCTTGATGTGCTCCTTGTGCTCGACACCGAAGCGCTGCTCCTCATCGACCACGATCAGCCCGAGGTCCTTCCAGCGCACCCCCGCCTGCAGCAGCCGGTGGGTGCCGATCACGATGTCCACCGAGCCGTCGGCCAGCCCGGCGAGGACCTCCGCCGACTCGGCGGGATGGGTGAACCGGGACAGCCCACGCACCGTGACCGGAAACGAGCGCATCCGGTCCGAGAAGGTCTGCAGGTGCTGCTGGGCCAGCAGCGTGGTGGGCACCAGCACGGCCACCTGCTTGCCGTCCTGCACGGCCTTGAAGGCGGCCCGCACAGCGATCTCGGTCTTGCCGTAGCCGACGTCGCCGCAGACCACCCGGTCCATCGGGACACCGCGGCGCATGTCCGTCTTGACCTCGTCGATCGCGGCGAGCTGGTCGGGCGTCTCGGTGTAGGGGAAGGCGTCCTCCAGCTCGGCCTGCCACGGGGTGTCCGGGCCGAACGCGTGCCCCGGGGCGGACTGCCGCGCCGCATACAGCTGCACCAGCTCAGCGGCGATCTCTTTGACCGCCTTGCGGGCCCGGCCCTTGGTCTTGGCCCAGTCCGACCCGCCCAGCTTGTTCAGCGTCGGCAGCTCCCCGCCGACGTAGCGGGTGATCTGGTCGAGCTGGTCGGTCGGGATGTACAGCCGGTCCCCGGGGTGCCCCCGCTTGCTGGGCGCATACTCCACCAGCAGGTATTCCCGGGTGGACCCGCTGACGGTGCGCTCCACCATCTCCAGGAAGCGGCCGATGCCGTGCTGCTCGTGCACCACGTGATCGCCGGGCTGCAGGGCCAGCGGATCGACGGCGTTGCGGCGCCGGACCGGCATCTTCGACATGTCCCGGCTGCCGGTGCCGCCCCGCGCGCCGGTGATGTCGGTCTCGGTGAGCACCGCCAGCCCCAGCGCGGGGACCAGGAAGCCGTCCTCCAGGGTGCCGCGGACCACCGTGACGGTGCCCGCGGCGGGTGGCTCCAGCAGCCCGTCGGCAGCGTGCACCGCGGGCACCTCGGCGTCGCGCAGCTGCTCGCAGGCCCGGTTCGCGGTGCCGGTGCCGGGCACCACCAGCACCGCCGCTCCCCCGGCGGCGGTATGCACGCG
Source organism: Pseudonocardiaceae bacterium (assembly GCA_050699815.1). Taxonomy (GTDB): domain Bacteria; phylum Actinomycetota; class Actinomycetes; order Mycobacteriales; family Pseudonocardiaceae. The sequence continues at coordinate 13,938 of JBOHFT010000061.1, forward strand.
CAGGTCGGCGAACGCCCGCGCGACGTCACCGTGGTAGGGCTCGGCGGCGCTGATCTGCAGCCGCAATGGGCCCTCGACGTCGGTGGTCAGCGGGCTCAGCGTCCACCACGCCACCCCGGTGGCGCGGGCGTGCTCGGCGACGTCACGCAGGCTGCGGTAGGCCGACGCGGTGATATCCCACTTCGCAAGGTCTAACGCCGCGACGTCGACCGGGGCTGCCCCGCCGCCGGCGGCGACCATCCAGGACGCCTCCATGAACTCCTCCCCGGTGCGGACCAGGTCGGCGGCCCGGGCCCGGATCCGCTCCGGATCGGCCAGCAGCACGTGGGTGCCCCGCGGCATCGCGTCGGTGAGCAACTCCAGCGCAGCCCCGGCCAGCACCGGGATCAGCGACTCCATGCCCTCCGCCGGGATCCCGGCGGCGACCTTCTCCAGCAGCTCGGCGACCGGCCCGGCCGACGCGTGCGCGGACAGCCGTGCCGCGGCGGCCCGCACCTCGCTGGTGAGCAGCAGCTCCCGGCACGGCGGTGCGTGCAGCTCGTCGGCGGGCGCCAGGCTGCGCTGGTCTGCGACGGCGAACGAGCGGATCTCGCAGACCTCGTCGCCCCAGAACTCCACCCGCAGCGGATGGTCCGCGGTGGGCGGGAAGACGTCGATGATGCCGCCGCGGACCGCGAACTCACCACGCCGGTCGACCATGTCGACCCGGGTGTAGGCGAGATCGGCCAGCCGGGCCAGCACGCCGTCGAAGTCGTGCTCCTGGCCGACCCGCAGCCGCACCGGGGCGATCTCGCCGAGGCCGCCGAGCATCGGCTGGATCAGCGACCGCACGGTGGCCACCACCACCTGCAGCGCAGGGCCTTCTTCGGGGTGGGCCAGCCGGCGCAGCACAGCCAGCCGCCGTCCCACGGTGTCGGCCCGGGGGGACAGCCGCTCGTGCGGCAGCGTCTCCCAGGAGGGCAGCTCGGCGACCACCCCCGCACCCAGCACGTCGGCCACCTCGGCGGTCAGCTCGCCGGCCTCCCGATCGGTGGCGGTGACGGCCAGCACCGGATGGCCGACCCGAGCCAGCGCGGCAACGGCCAGCGGGCGGGTGGCCGGCGGCCCCAGCAGGGCCATCTCGGGGGCACCGGCCCGCTCGACCAGCTCACGCAGCGAGGGTTCGGGCAGCACCGCCTCGAGCAGGCCGGACAGGTGAGCGGATGTGGTCGGTAGCGCGGTCGCTACGGGCACCGTGGTGAACCTTTCGGGCGCAGACGTGGCCGACACATGATCGACACAGAGCAGACCCCTGCCCGGGACGCGACCGGCGCGCTGGGTCGTGCGAACCACGATACCGGCCGCCCGAGCCCGGCCGTCACGGGCGGGCTTCGGTGCGGCGCAGGCGTTCTACGTGCCGCACCGCTGCGGCATTAGGTGCCGTGTGCTCCGATCTCGGTAATCAGATCGCAACGTTAGCTTGTAGACTGGACACAGTCGACCGCTATCCAAGTGCAATGACGGCTACCGGGCTTCCTCGCAAAGAAATGCAATGATGGGGTGAGGATATGGCGGTCGACATCTCCGAAGCACGCCGGCTCGCCGCGCACCTGACGGCCCGAGAAAGAGAATGCCTCGTGCTGCTCATCGAGGGCCTCGGTACCCGGGCGATGACCCTGCGGCTCGGCGTCTCGACCACCACCGTGCGGAGTCACGTGCAGGGCCTGCTGACCAAACTCGGCGTGCATTCCCGGCTGGAAGCAGCCGCCTTCGCCGTGCGTTACGACCTGGTCGAGCACGATCAGAATGGCCCGGAAGGCCGCACGAAGACGGGATAGTCGCGGGCCACCTGACTTCACCGCCGGCCCACCCGTGAGCGGAGAGCATCGCGCAATGCCGCGCTCGCTGGTGTTGCTGGTGCTGCTCGGGCTCGTCTCCGGGTGCTCGATCGGCGGCCAGGGCGCCCCCGTCGGCCCCGGAATCCCCCCCGCAGACAGCTCCACGGCACCGTCGCGCGCTCCGGCGGCACCCGAGATCCTGGTTGATGTCGTCGCCTCGGGGCTGGAACACGTGTGGGACATCGGATTCCTCCCCGGCGGCGCGGCGCTGATCACCGAGCGGCCGGCCCGGATCCGGCTGCTGTCGTCCACCAGGCCCGGCGCCCGGGTCACCGACGTCGCCGCCGACCTCGCCGACGTCCACGTCACCGGGGAGGGCGGCTTCATGGGACTGGTGGTGCATCCCGGCTTCGCGCAGACTCGCCGGTTCACCACCTGCCAGACCCATCGGCAAGGCGGCCGGCCGGTGGACGTCCGGCTGATCACCTGGGAACTGTCACCCGACGGTGCGCGGGCCCGCCGGGTGGCCGACCCGCTGGTCGGCGGCCTGCCCCTGAATCCCTCCGGGCGGCACTCGGGGTGCCGCCCCACCCTCGGCCCGGACGGCTACCTCTATGTGGGCACCGGTGACTCCGCGCGGCCCGCGGTGTCCCAGGACCGCACCCGGCTGGGCGGCAAGGTGCTCCGGATCGACCTCAGCACCGGCGGTCCCGCGCCCGGCAACCCGTTCGCCGGTTCCGCCAACGCCGCCGAGCGGCTCGTGTTCACCTACGGCAACCGCAACGTCCAGGGCGTGGCGGTGCAGCCGGGCACCGGTCAGCTCTTCGTCACGGAGCACGGCCCGGACATCGACGACGAGATCAACGTCCTGCGAGCTGGGGGTAACTACGGCTGGGACCCGTCGCGCGGGGGCACCACCAACAGTTACGACGAGAGCGTGCCGATGACCGATCTGCAGCGCTTCCCGGACGCGGTCGGCGCGGTGTGGAGCTCAGGCGGCGACACCGAAGCGATCTGCGGGGCCGCATTCATCACCGGCCAGCAGTGGGGCGGCATGCAGGGCCTGCTCGCCGTCGCCGCGCTCAAGGGCGCCAAGCTGCTGCTCCTGCGGGTGAGCTCCGCGGGGAAGGTGACCGAGGTCGGGCAGCTCCCGCAGCTCGACGGCAACTACGGTCGGCTGCGGGCGGTGCGCCCGGGGGGCGACGGCGCGCTGTACGTCACGACCAGCAACGGCGACAACGACAAGGTGCTCAGGATCGCACCAGCCGACACCTGACATCGCCCGCCGTCAGGTTTTGTTGCGTAGCCGCCATCTGGGCCGCGCAGGAAGCGACCCGGCGCCGTCGCCGGACCCAGGCTCCACGGGTGCGACCGGCTCGGTCCGGTCTGGACGCTGGCGGTCCCGCAGCCTGATCATCCGCCCCGCGAATAACGCAAGCAGGATCGCCACCAGGACCCAGGCGAAGATCCCGAGCCCGATCACTGCGGTGGTGCTCATCAAAACCCCCGTGCGCGGCCGATACCGACGATAGCCCAGCAATTCACGATCACCCGGCAGCACGCCGACGGCCGGGTGGCACAGCACGGCCTGCTCCACATCGTGATTTATCGCGCATACCGTAACGTTTCCGGCACCAAACCCGACTTCCCCGACATAATCACTCCAATAGGTGACCGTTGAACGGGTCATTCGTCACTTTGAGTTACTGACTACTTATGGCTGAGTGAATGTGAGCGATGAGTCATGAGTCTTGGGCTTGGTGGCGGTAACCCGAACCCAGATCTCGGCGAGTCCGCCGGGAGGTCGCCCGCGGCAGCGGGCCTGGTGGAGAGCTTTCCACAGCAGCTCGACGATGCCGGCCTTGGCGCCACCCGGCCATTGCGCACCGGGGTCGCGCGGCCACGCTGGGAGATCCGATACGCCCAAGCGGTGGCCGTCGCGGACCTAGCCGCGATGGCCGGGTCGCTCGGGCTGCACACGTGGTGGGGCCAGCCGTCCGGGCTTGACCTGCGGATCGCGCTCGGCGTGGTCCTAATGGCACTGACGGCCACCGTTTTTGGTCTCACGCGAGCCTGGGACCCGTCGGTGCTGGGGCAAGGCGCCGAGGAGTTCAGCCGGCTGCTGCGGGCGCTCGTCACAGCCGCGGTCGTGGCCGGGCTGGCCGCCCTCGCGCTGAAACTGCCCGCGGCACGGCCTTACGTGTTCGGTGTCATCCCGCTGGCGCTCCTCCTGGCCGCAGCCGGGCGCCTCGCCCTGCGCAAGGTGCTGCACCGGCATCGCCGCAACGGTGCCTGCATGCACGAGGTCCTCGCGGTCGGCACCGAGGACGCGGTGGCCAGACTCATCGCGTGCACCCGGCGGGCCGCCCACAACGGGTGGACGGTGACCGGCGCCTGCACACCGTCAGGCGCCGGCACCGACGGCGGCAGCAGCATCCTCGGCGTACCCGTCGTCGGTGACCTGGACTCGGTGGCCAAGGTCGCGGGAAACGGCCGCCACCATGTGGTCTCGGTCGCCCAGACACCGGGCTGGACCTCGCGGCGGCTGCACCATCTGGCCTGGGACCTCGAGGGCACCGGCGCCGAACTCGTCGTCGATCCCGGCCTCATGGAAATCGCCGGTCCCCGGCTGCACGTCGCCGCGGTGGACGGCCTACCGCTGCTGCGGCTCACCGAGCCTGCGTTCACCGGGGCGCCGCGGGTGATCAAAGAAGTGGGTGACCGGCTGGCAGCCGGCCTGCTGTTGCTGCTGCTCGCGCCGGTGATGATCGCTTTGGCGATCGCGGTGCGCAGCGACGGCGGGCCGGTCTTCTACCGTCAGCTCCGAGTCGGCAAGCACGGCGAGCAGTTTCCGATGATCAAGTTCCGGTCCATGGTGGTCAACGCCGATCAGCGCCGGTCCGAACTCGCAGAGGGCAACGAGGGTTGCGGTCCGCTCTTCAAGCTGCGCCAGGACCCGCGAGTGACCCCCGTGGGCAGGTTCCTGCGCAAGTACTCACTCGACGAGTTACCCCAGCTGCTCAACGTGCTGACCGGGTCGATGTCGCTGGTCGGGCCACGGCCACCGCTGCAGGAGGAAGTCGCCAGTTATTGCCGCGATGCGCAACGCAAGCTGCTCGTCAAACCGGGGCTGACGGGACTGTGGCAGATCAGCGGCCGCAGCGACCTGTCGTGGGAAGAATCGGTCCGCCTGGACCTGCGCTACGTCGAGAACTGGTCCCTCGCACTGGACGCCTTGATCATCTGGAAGACGGTCGGCGCGGTCATCCGGGGCACCGGTGCCTACTGACACCGAGGTGCCCGAGCCGCTACGGGACAAGCTGCCGACCCTACTGCGCAGCTTTGCCCGCACGTGGTCGAGCTTAACCACCCGTCGATCTTCGGGTCGGCCGCGGTCGCACCATTGCGACCGCGGCCGTGGCCGTTCCTTGTGGGGTTTGTCGCCGTCCCTTGCTCGCCTGCTGGACTTGTTCTGTTCACCTTCCGGACTCAGTGTCCCCGCTGTGAATCAGCCCGAGCGACGTCCAGCCAACCGGGTTGGAAGACGACCTCGCTTCCCGCTCGGAGGCGAACGCGTTCTCCGTGGATGCATGGCCGAGGAGGAATGATGGGGTCAGGACGCCGTTCAGGCGGAAACGACAGGAAGCGGAGCAGGCGCACAAGCCTGGTCGCGCTGCTGCTGGGATGGGCGCTCGTCGCGGTCGGACTCGCAAGTCCGGCCTACGCGGCCGACCCACCCATCACAGCACTGCACGACTGCGGAGGGAACCTCACGGTGCTGCCGGGCAACGACGACGGCTCCACCGGCAGCGTGCCCCTCGGTTTCACCTTCAACTTCTTCGGCACGCAGGCCACGCAGCTGTTCGTCAACAACAACGGCAACGTGACGTTCAATAGCGCGCTGGGAACGTTCACGCCCTCAGCCATCACCGGCAACACCGGTCGGCCGATCATCGCTCCGTTCTTCGCCGATGTCGACACCCGCGCCGGCAACGTGGTGCGCTACGGCCAGACGACTTTCGGCGGCCGTCCCGCCTTCTGCGTGGACTGGCGCAACGTCGGCTACTACGCCGTCCACACGGATAAGCTGAACACCTTCCAATTGCTCATCGTGGACCGCTCCGACGTCCGCGCCGGAGACGCTGACGTCTATTTCAACTACGACCAGGTCCAGTGGGAGACGGGCGATGCGAGCGGTGGGCGCGGCGGTCTGGGTGGCGTTTCGGCGCTCGCCGGGTTTGCCAGCGGCTCCGGGAACGACAACACCGAGTTCACCTTCCCGGGCTCGCTTGTCCCGGGTGGATTGCTCGACGACAACGCCGTGACCGGGCTGGACAACTTCGGCACCAACAGCGTCATCGAGGGGCGGCACATCTTCTCGATCCGCAACGGCGTCACCGCCGTGGACGGGCGTGTCGAGGGCCTCGTCACCGACACCGCCAGCCCGCCGACACCGCTAGCCGGGGCACCCGTTCAGCTGTGCCGGGTCAGCGACGAACGCTGCATCTTCTTCACGGCTACCGGTGACACCGGACGCTTCATCATGAGCGGCGTCCCCGACGGCAGCTACCGGCTGACGGCGTTCCCGCCGGCGGGCAGCAATCTGGTGCGCATGACGTCCCCGCCGTTCGACGTCGTGAACGGCGCGACGGTGATCCGGAACCTGGCGCTCACGGCTCCGATCGCCCCCCCGCCCGACATCCGCATCGTCGGCAGCACCACGGCCGGCACCGTGCCGGTGGTCATCGTCAACCGCCCGTTCATCATCCGGCGCACCGGCTGCGACGGCGGCGCGGGCTCGGTCCGGTTCACCCGCCCGGGCAGCGCAACGACGATCTTCGGTCCGGTCGGGCTGATCGAGAACCCACCGGGCACGTACCAGCAGTCGATCACCCTGCCGTTCACCGGTGAGGTGGTGGCGATCGTCACCGTGGCCGGGTGCCCGGAGCAGTCGTTCACGATCTACATCGACCCGAGCGGCTTCGTCCGCACCGTCAGCGGCGCCCCGATCGTGGGTGCGCAGGTGGTGCTGTCCCGCGGCGACACCGCGGCCGGGCCGTTCACGCAGGTCCCGAACGGCGACGCGATCATGTCACCGGCGAATCGGACCAACCCGGACGTCACCGACAGCACCGGCCACTTCGGGTGGGACACAATCGCCGGCTTCTACCGGGTGCGTGCGTCGGCGCCGGGCTGCCATGCCCCCGGCAACCCGTCGCAGGCCTTCGTGGAGACCGCGGTGCTCGAGGTGCCGCCGCCGGTGACCGACATCGACCTGCGTCTGGATTGCCCGTCGGCGGTGATCAGCTCGACCGACCTGCCGGCCGTCGTTCGGTCCAGCACCGAGTGGCTGCTGCGGGACAGCCTCACGACTGGGATAGCGACGGCACAGTTCAGCTACGGCGCGCGTCCGCAGGCGGTGCTGTTCGGTGACTGGGACGGCGATGGCACGGCCACCCCCGGCACCTTCTCCGCAGGCGTGTTCAAGCTGCGGACGACCAACGCCGCGGGCGCTGCGGACATCACCTTCACCTTCGGCGATTCTCGTGGTTTCCCGGTAGCGGGTGACTTCGACGGCGACGGGATCGACACCGTGGGGGTGTTCCGCAACGGCACCTGGCAGCTCACCAACGTCAACGCCGCGGGCCCTGCGACGGTCGTGTCGTTCGGCAGCGGTGTCTGGCCGGCGACCGTGCCCGTGGTCGGTGACTGGAACGGCGACGGCAGGGATTCGCTGGGGACGTGGAGCGCGGGCACCTGGGCGCTGCGCAACAGCACCACGTCCGGTGCCGCGGACCTGACCTTCAGCTACGGTCCTGCCTCGAGCACCTACCCGGTGGTCGGCGACTGGAACGGCGACGGTGTCGACACCGTCGGCGTCCGAGGCCCCGGCAGCACATGGGAGCTGCGCAACTCCAACTCCGCCGGCGCCGCCGACCTCGCGTTCGGCTACGGAGAACCGGGTGATCTGCCCCTGGTATGGAAGAAGCCGTGATCCAGAGCCTCGGCTCCCGACTCCCCGGCCCCCCGGTCCAGCCGGACCGGGGGGCCGGGG
>JBOHFT010000062.1:0-21772 GCA_050699815.1 Pseudonocardiaceae bacterium
CCCCGCGCTCGCGCACCGCACGCTCATAGCTGCGCCGGGTGTAGCCGGGATCGATGGCCTGGACCTCCCGCAGCAGCCGCGCGGCCAGCTGCCCGGTGGTCCAGCCCGGCGCCACCGGCACCAGCCGCTGGCAGATCCGGTCAGCCTGGGCCGACGTCACCTCACCCAGGTAATCGGTGAACACCCGGGCCTTGTGGTGATCCAGCTCACCGGCCGCCACCGCCGCATACACCAGCGGCAATCGATCAACCAGCGCCTGGGCGCAGCCCAGCTCATAGCCGGCCCGGCGGGAGGTGAACGTCAGTGCCGCAGCGATCTCCGCAGTCTCCCACCCGCTGGTGGTCCGCCGGGCCACCTCGGTCATCGCCGCCCAGCACCGGGCATAGCCCCGCGACACCTGGGCCCACGCCGCGCGCAGCTCATCAACAGCCTCCTGATCGGAGACCACCGGGCCCACCGCCACCGACATGAATCGACCATACGTTCGACCCCCGACAGGACCGGGCCACCCCTGGAACCGCAAACCGGGATTCACCTGGAAGGGTGAAAACAGCACGGCGCCGAGCCGATGAACTGCCTCCCTGCGGTTGCCGAAGTCCCGGCATTCGCAACGCCATCCATATGCAGCAGCCTTTGAGGCTTAATTCAGGCGCTACTGACGTTCCTGTGGGTACCTGTTCATGATCGATAAGGGCGCACGCCGCCGCAGGCCACCAGGGGCAGCAGCAGGGCGACGAGCCCGACCCAGATCTGGGATGAGCGGCTCATGAGTCGGGTTCGGCGTGTCAGGTGCCGGCGACGACCGGAGCCCGCGGAAGTCGACCCCCCGGATGGTCTCGGCGGCCTTGATCTCGTCAGGTGGGCGCCGAGATGGTCAGCTCACCGGCCAGCCGACCTGGCGGACGACGACCACCCTGGTGTCCCCGAGTGTGCCGGTAGAGGAGGTCAGGGCGGTCATCCGTGAGCGGCTGGGCCGGTAGGTGTAACGCGTCACCTCTGACCGATCGCAGTAGCGGGCGGCGAGGTTGAGGTCGTGCAGCACGACGACCGTGGTGACGTCGAGGCTGCGGACGAGTTGGAGAATCTCGTGCTGGTAGCGGATGTCGAGGTGGTTGGTCGGCTCGTCGAGCAGCAGGTGGTCGGCCTGCTGGGCGAGTGTGCGGGCGATCAGCACGCGCTGCTTCTCGCCGCCGGACAGCTGCGTGTACGGGCGCTCGGCGAGGTGACGGGGCTGCCGTCGATGGTGACGAGCCCGGCGCGCGGGGTGAGGCTGCGGTACATCGTCCGCAGCAGCATCGTCTTCCCGCTGCCGTTCGGGCCGATCAGACCGATGACCTGGCCGGGGTGGGCGACGAGCCCCACCCCGGCCAGGATCAGCGCACCGTCGTAGCCGACGTGGAGGCCGGCGGCCTCGATCATTTCGGGATGGTCTGGAGGCCCTTGGCGATCGTCTCCAGGCCGATCACGGCGGAGACGCTGGCCTGGGTCTGCGAGTAGGGCAGGCTGATGATCTGGTTGTTGCGGACGGCCTGCATGTCCTGCGCGCCGGGCAGCGCGAGGAACTTCGCTTTGGCCTGCTCGAACGTCTCGTCGGGAAGGTAGTGGGTCAAGATCATGACCTGCGGGTCGCGCTTGATGAGTTCCTCGGTGTTGGCCTCGATGAAGTCCTTGGCCACGTCGGAGAAGATGTTCTTCAGGCCGAGCGCGTCCAGCTGGCTCTGCACCATGCTCTGGTTTCCGCTGGTGGAAAAGGTCGTGCCGAAGAAGTAGCCGTGGGCGGCCGTCTTGCCGCTGGTGTCCTTCTTGACCGCGGCGACCCGCTGCTTGAGCTGCTCGACGGCCGCCTGGGCCTGCGGCTGGGTGCCGAACAACTGGCCGTAGGTCTCGATGTCGTCGTAGATGTCGGTGAACTGAGCGCCGTCACCCTGGCCGCCGCCGTGCTGCCCGCACAACCCCGAGACGATGAGCGAGGCCGCCCCGGCCTGCTGCAGGCTCGCCAGGTTGACGTCGAACAGCCCGTAACTGACGACCAGATCCGGGCGTAGCGCAACGACGTTCTCGGTATTCGGCTCTTCGTCGCTGGCGAGCTCGGGGCTCGTGACGGCCTTGAAGGCCGGGCTGTCGCGGTCCTTGGTGTTGTCGAACGTGGCCACGATCCGGTCTGCGCCGCCCGCAGCGTTGATGAGCTCGACGGACTCATAGCCCATGGTGAGGATCCGCTTGGGCTCCTTGGCTATCTCTACCTGCTCGCCGCAGTTCTGAACGTTCGCAGGGAACGCCGGAGCCGCGGCGTGGTGCGTCGTCGTCGGTGTTGAGGAACTGGGTGTCGAAGCACCGCCGCAGGCCGCGAGCGGTAATATCACGGCGGCGAGTGCGGCCCCGATCAGGGCGCAGCGGCGGCTACTCATGACTTCTCCTTGGCGGATCGTTCGAGCTGTTCACGTGCTGGCGAGGTGGAAGCGGCGGACGAGCACGAGCAGGAACGGGGTGCCGACCAGCGCGGTGACGATGCCCAGCGGCAGCTCGGCGGGCTGGAACGCGGTGCGCGCCACGACGTCGGCCCAGACCAGGAAGATCGCACCGAGCAGGGCGGCCACCACGAGCACCCGACGGTGCTGGCTGCCGATCATGCGGCGGGCCACGTGCGGCACGACGAGGCCGACGAAGCCGATCGTCCCCGACACGGCGACGACCGCGCCGATCGCGGCCGCGGTGACCACGAACAGCTCAGTGCGCAAGCGGGTCGGGTCGGCTCCCAGCGTCAGTGCGGTGTCATCGCCGATCGCCAGGGCGTCCAGGCGCCGGCCCCCGAGTAACAGCACCAGCAGCGTGACGCCGACCACCGCGGCCGGGATCGGGATCGCGCCCCACTGCGCCTGGCTGAGTGAGCCGAGCAGGTAGAAGATCACCGCACGGATGCCCTCCCGGCTGTCCGACGCGAAGATCAAGAAGCTGGTGAGGGCGGACAGCGCGTAGGCCACCGCGATCCCCGCCAGGACCAGGCGGATCGATGTCATCCGCCCGCCGATGCGCGCCGTCGCGAACACCAGGGCGGTGGCCGCCAGCGCCCCGGCGAACGCGCTGGCCGACACCGCCGCCAAGCCCAGGCTGGCGCCGAGTCCGAACAGGATCGAACCCGCCGCCCCGGTCGAGGCGCCCGACGCGGTGCCGAGCAGGAACGGGTCGGCCAGCACGTTGCGCACCAGTGCCTGGATGGCGACGCCGGTGGCGGCCAGCGCCGCGCCGACGACCATCCCCAGCAGGACACGCGGCAGGCGCACCAGCCAGATGATGTTGTCATCGGCCGCCGCCCACGTCGGCTCCGCGGGGAAGCCCAGTACGTGGTGCCCGATGATCTGCGCCACCGTGCCCGGCGCGATCCCGACCGGGCCCAGCCCGACGGCGAGGACCACCGTCCCGACCAGCGCAGCGCACAGCGCGCCCACCCACACCAGCGTCCGCCTGCGCCGCCCCGCGCGATCGAGGTCATCGACGGCCTCGATCGGGTCGGTGGCCGCCGTCTGGCTCGTGGTGAGCGGGTTGGGCAAGGGCACCGCCGTCTGCTTGAGACGAACCCCCAGTTAGAGCAAGATAGACACGATCGAGTGATTTATGCAAGAAGATGGCAACAATGATGTGACGCCGATAGTGATACTGGCCGATGGTCGAAACGCGTCCAGGTTGATCGGCATTCTCGATAGCTAGCTGGTTGGCGTTCGGCTAACTAGCCGGTGAGCTCGTGCCGTGGACCAGACATCCATGCTCTGGCCGCCTGGTCTGATACCGCCAACGCAACGTACGTGATGTCACCGTCCGTGAGGCCTCGGGAAGGACTGTTTCATTGTGCAGGTGAGCCTGGCCCCGATCGAGCGGGCGAACCGGTAGGCGTGGGGGTTGCTGGCCAGCCAGGCCACGGTCCGGGCCGGCAGGCGCAGTGCCGCCTCCACCCCGGGCGCTGGCGTGGTGGCGGCCGCCGGGTAGCGCTGCCACCACACCGTGGGGGCACATCGACCCGGTCAGGTTCACCTCGTGGCAGGGCAGCGCCTACTACGAGCTGGCCCGCCGAAGCGGTGATCCGCGCCTGCTCGACCAGGCGCAGGCGCTGCTGTCCCAGGCCCCGGACAACCCCCGGCCCGTCACGCGGGCGCAGTACCTGCCCGACCTCGCTGGTGCGCGCGCCCTGGCCGGTGACGTCGGCACCGCGGTTGTGCTGGGCCATCAGGCCGTTGACACCATCACCGGCATGTCCTCGCGGCGGATCTACGCCCGGCTGGGTGTGCTGCACGGGGTGCTGGAGCCGATGCGGGCCAGCCCCGGTATGGCCGAGCTGCGTGATCGGCTGGCTGCCGCCACCGCGGGGAGTGACTCGATGACAGCATGACCGCCGACGCTGTGAGGTTTGCTGAGGTCGTTCAGTATCGACTCCGGGGACAAGAACAATCCGCTGTTGCGCCAGATGGCGGCCGCGCCGCTGTGGGAGGAGCTGACGGCCGTCAAGGTCGGCAACCTGTTGTCGCCAGTGATATGCAATTACTATGGTGTGGTAGCAGTGCTCGGACGCCCGCGAGGTTGACGAGCGGTGTCATGCCCGGGCGGCCATGGCGGCCTGCTCACGCTGGACGACGAGGACCATAACCGGTCCTCTCTCTCGATGGGGGTTGCCCGGCTGTGGTGGGACGGGCAGCCCCCATCCGCATGTCAGACGATGGCGATCGAGGAGCCATAGATCGGCGTGGTGTGGCAGGACCTTGAGGAGCGCGTTCTGCTCGTGCTGCGGTGGTTCACACTGAGCTCGTCTGCCATGCGCCGGTGCGGTACCTGCGGAAGACCATCGCGAGCACGAGCAGGCTGAACCCGGTCCAGGCGGCGTAGATGCCGTTGAGTCCCCAGCCCAGGTGGACACCCAGCAACCACGCCAACGGAACCAGGACGGCGTAGTCGCCGACGATCATGGCCTTGACGATCGTGCGGTTATCACCGGCGGCGCGGAGCACACCGGTCAGGTTCAGGGCGAACAGCAGCGGAACGAGGCTCAGGATCGCGAGGTGGGTGGCGTCCGCCGCCACGCCGACCACCGCCCGGTCCGGGGACAACAGCGAGTAGATCGCAGTCGGCAGCAGCAGCGCCGGTATCGCCGGGACGGCGGCCAGCGCGGCGGCCAGGCCAAGGCCGGCGCGCTGGTAGGCCCGGGCCGCGCCGGGCTCACCGGCGCCGAGCCGCTGCCCGACGGCGATGCTGACACCGGTGCCGCACGCCGTGAGTACGGTGAAAACGACCAGGATGAGGCTGTCGAGCAGGCGCTGGGCACCGAGCGTCAGCCCGCCCAGCTGGGCGACGAACCCGATGAGCACCACCTCGTCGACGTAGCCGATGAACAGCAGCGCGGCTTCCGGCCAGGCGAGCCGCCATAGCGTCGGCATCGCTGTCTGCCACTGATTCAGGTCACGCCGCCGCAGCAGGGGGCGCTCACCGGTGCGCCGCCGCCCGTACCAGAGCAGGTAGCCGGCGCCGACGGCCGTCGAAAGGAGACCGGCGAGCCCGGCACCGACGATGCCAAGCCCGCAGCCGAAGATCAATACCAGGCCGAGCAGCAGATTGACGATGTTGACCAGCAGCATCATGACCATGGCGACCCGGGTGGCACCGAGACCGGCGTAGGCGCCCTGCAGCAGGAAGGTGGCGGCGGCGAACGGAACTGCCGCCGCCAGGATCCGCAGATAGCCGGCGCCGGCGTCGGCCACGGCGGGGCCGCCGCCGAGCAGCTCCAGGATGGTCGGCGCGAACCCGAGCAGCAGTGCGCCCAGAGCCATCCCGGTCAGCACCGCGGCGACCAGGCCGACGGCGGTCACGGTGGCGACCGCGTCGTGGTCGTGGGCACCGAAGCGGCGGGCGACGATGATCTGGGCGGCGGTCGCCCAGCCGCGCACGACCATGATCGCAACCAGGTACACCGGCGCGGCCAAGGCGACGGCTGCGAGCGCGGTGGTGGAGTACCGGCCCAGCAGCGCGGTGTCGACGATGGTGATGGCAACCTGCGCGAAGCTGGTGAGAACGAGCGGGTAGGTGATCCGCCAGAGCTCGGCCAACGGCCGGGGCCGGCGGGCCGCGTCGGGTGGGGTGGCCCGGCTCGCGGCGCGGTCGCGCGCCGGGCCGGGGCTGGTCACCGCGCCGCGTCCAGCATCGCTTCGAGTAGCTGCAGATCCTGGGTGACGGGGACGAGGGTGCCGATCCGGGACTCCCGCCAGGCCGCGATCCGGTCGACGATCGCTTCCAGCGGCCCGACGAGGGCGACCTGGTCGATGAATGCGTCGGGGACCGCAGCGGTGGCCTCGGCTCGTCGTCTGGCCAGATAATGCTCGCGGACGGCGTGCGCGGCGGTCTCGTGTCCCATCCGGCAGGCGGTGTCGAAGTAGGGGTTGCCCAGGGGGCCTACCGGGCCGAGGTAGGCCGCGAACAGCGGGCGCAGGAAGTCCCGGGCCTCGGCGACCGTCTTACGGCGGGCGACCTGGAGGATCAGGGTGATGTCGACGTCGGCCGGGTCCCGGCCGGCTCGGCGCATGCCTTCATCGAGCGGGGCGGTGAGCACGTCCTGGTGCTCGGGTGCGTACAGGCCGGGTAACCAGCCGTCGGCGATCTCGCCGGTCAGTGCCACGCTGCGCGGTCCGATCGCGGCAAGGTAGATCGGGAGCCGGTCCCGCAGTGGGGTGATCAGGGTGTGCATGGGCTTGCCGGCCCCGATGGACCCCGGTCCGCGGTAAGGAACCTGGTACTGCGCGCCGGTGTGGTCGACCTTTTCCCGGGCGAGTGCGGCTCGAAGGATCTGCACGTACTCCCGGGAGCGAGCGATGGGCTTGCCGTAGGCGACGCCGTGCCAGCCTTCGACCAGCCACGGCACGGACAGCCCCAAGCCGAGCTGGAAGCGGCCGCGGGAGAGCACGTCGAGGCTCAGCGCGGTCATCGCTGTCATGGCCGGGGTGCGGGCCGGAATCTGCATGATCCCGGTGCCGAGCTTGATCCGCTCGGTGCGGGCCGCGAGGTAGCCGAGCACGGTCACCGCGTCGGGACCGTACTCCTCGAGACTCCAGACGGAGTCGATGCCGATCCGGTCGGCCCGCTCCACGGCCGTGCACAGCTCATCGATCGGCTCACCGACCCAGCCGAGACCCATCCCGATCCGCATCCCACGTTCTCCTGCCGTTGGTCTGGTGGTGTCACGCGAAGGGGATGGGCGCGCGCACCACGGTGTCCTCGGTCAGCGGGCCGGGCAGCCAGCCGCGCGCAACCGGATCGCGGTAGAGCCGGCGGCCACCGAGCAGCGGGAAGGCCGCGGGGGCGCTGGTGTAGAGCCCGGCGACGACCACCCGCACGACCCGCCATCCGGTGGCCGCGACATCACTGGTCGTGAGATCGACGGCCACCGGTCGCAGCCCCTGGGCGGCCAGCCGGTGCACGTACGTGGCCAGCGGGTCCGGCCCGGCGCCGGGCAGTGCGGTCAGCGCCACCGTGGCGGGCGGATCGGTGAGCCGGGCCAGATGCTCGTCGTGCATGCGTGGGTCGAGGTAGAGCTGCAGATGCATGCTCAGGTCGTGCACGTCGCGCCAGTCGGCGCGAAAGGAGTCCCGGTAGCGCCGGTCGGCCCGGAAGGGGTGGTAAGGGGACGGATCGATCCGGCCGGCCGCCACGGCCTGCCAGAATGCGCAGTCGCCGTCGAGCAGCTCCAGGTTGAGCCGATGGGTGCCCACAGCTTCGGTGAGCGCTTTGAACGCGGCGGCTGATGCTGTGGCACGGCAGGCGGTGCCCAGCGCGACGAGGCGACGTCTGCGGTCGACGAGGTAGGCAGCCAGCACCGGGACGTCGAAGGGGCTGGGGATCTGCAGGAACGTGACATCCAGTGCGTCGGTGTCCGGATCGGCCAGCACGGCCCCGAGATCGGAGTCCGGCGCGATGTCGACCCGGGTGGCCGGGGCGCCGCTGGTCCACCACATCGTGACGGCGTCGCGTTCGAGGAGCTCCGCCAGCGCGGAGACGGTCGCGGCTGTGGTGGTCGGCCCGGCCGCGATACCGGCGAAGGCCTGCCCGTTCGTCGCTGGTTCGGCGGCGTGCGCGGACCGGTGGTAATTGAGGTACACCAGCGAGGCCGGGACGAGAGTCTCTGCTCCATCGGTGAGGTCGCGTCCGGGTACCCAGGCGACCTCGAGGTCGCCGGTCAGCGGCACGAAGGGGAACCCGGGAGTGCCGTACTGGGCGTCGGAGTACAGCGCCAGCTCGCCGGGGTCGATCGCGCGGCGCCCGGCCGCGGCCAGCTTCGTGAACGCCGTCACCGGCAGCTGCTCGGGCACGGCGTTGCCGCAGTAGCGCTCGACCGCCTCACCGACCGCGGCCTGGCGCGCGGCGTCCGCGTTGCGGAAAGCCGCGCCGGAGGTCTCGCGATCGGCCACCCAGGAGGCGAACCGGCCGGTGTCCGCGACGTGGGCGAGGTAGGTCAGGCACGAGGCGAACGTTCCCGCTGGTGCGGACTGGGGGGTGAGCCGGGTGATCAGTCCGAGCCGGGGGCCGACCAGCTGCTCGGCCGACGCCGAGGCGGCCTGGTCGTCTGGGTCTGGGTCGGTGTCGAGGCGGTGCACGGTCGGCGGCCGCAGGTCCGGCAGCGGCAGCACCGGGTGGCGGTGGATCGCCGCGGTCGCGGGATCGACCTCGAGCTGGTGGGCTGGCCGGGCCCGTCCGGCGAGCGCGGCCAGCACGTCATCGACCAGCAGGCCAGCGAGCAGCGCCACACCACCAGGCGAGGGCCACGGCACCGCCGGCAACGACCCGCTGTCATCAAGGTAGCCCCAGTGTGCCTCCAGCTCGTCGGGCAACCCGGCGGCAGCGAGCCGGCGGGCGCGGGTGTCGGTGTAGGAGGGGGTGCGGCCGGGCTGCGAGCACGGGCCGATGACGAAGCGGTCGCCGTCGGCGTGGATCCGGTGCCAACCGACCCCGTGCTCGGCGCTCCAGGCATCGAGCAGGCGCCAGCGGGCGTCGGGAAGCCAGCCGGCGCACGAGACCGCCAGGCTGAGTCCGGCGAACGTGTCGCGCTCCAGGCGGCCCCGCCGGACCGTGACGTGGCCGGTGAGCAGCTGCGTGGTGAGCTCCGCGATCGGGTTGTCACCCTCGATCTGCACGACGCGGGTAAGCAGCGAGCGGGCGGGCGGCCCGTCGTCCGGCTCGACCGCGAGGAGGCCGCGCCGATCAAGCTGGCTGATCACCTCGGCCACGGCCGGGTCGATGCCGTCGGCGGCATCGGGAGCCGCGTGACCGTGCAGGAGATGGTGCAGGCGACGCAGCGCGGGATCCGGTCCGCGCAGCCGGATGAACCGGCCGCCGGGAAGGGCGCACCGCCACGTGCCGTCGGTTACCGGGTAGAGGTGGCAGCCTGCGATCAATCGAAGGCGCCCTGGCCCGGAATGTGGGTTGTTCACGGGACCGCCTGCGCCACGGAGCCGGCGGCGACGTGAAGGTGATCGTGCACGTCGCCGCCGTCCCGTTGCGTGTTCGTGATTGGTCAGTCCTGGTCCTCGTCAGTGGTGTCCCACTCGAACGGGGTGTCCACGGCCGGAGTATGCGCGCCCTTCCGCAGGTCGGCCGGCAGCTCTTCGAGGTCTTCGAGTTGGATCGCGTGATCGAGCATCCTTGTCTCCTTTATCGCCAAATATCTGCAACTGCATCTCAGAGATTACAGGCACAATATGGCATTTTCTAGGAGGTAGAGGACTAAACGCCCAGATGGCCCATCGTGGCGGCCGCCCGCCGCGCAGTGATGAACCGGGCCGAACCGGCGACAATGGCCCTACACACCCACAGGAGAAGGGGTTGGAGCGTTGGCCGTCGCCACACCGCTGGCCGTGCTGCTGGCCGGCATCACCGGCTCGGGCAAGACCACCCTCGCGAAGGCTCTCGCCGCGCACGGCATGATCCGCCTCTCGGTCGACGAGGAGGTCCACCGCCTGCACGGCCGCTACGGCGTCGACTACCCCGAGCACGAGTACTTCGCCCGCGAGCGCCCTGTGCTCGACGTCGTCCGCCGTCAGCTCGCCGACCACCTGGAGGCCCGCCGCGACGTCGTGCTGGACTACGGGCTGTGGCGGCGCGACGAGCGCGACGCGTGGAAGAAGACCGTCGAGCAGGCCGGCGGGCGGTGGCGGCTGGTGTACCTGCCCGCCGACCGAACTACGCTGCTGCGGCGCTTAGCCGAACGCAACCGGCGTGCGGACGCCAACGCCCTCACGGTGACCGCATCCGCATTGGACGACTTCTTCGCCCGGTTCGAGCCGCCTGGCGACGACGAGGGTGCGGCTGTCTACAGCGGTGAGCTCGCCGGTCTCTATTAGCCTCGCCGGTCTCTCTTAGCGCAGTGCCGCGTGAGTTCGGTCGAGCTCGTCGAAGGCGAGGATCGGTCGGCCGGTGCCGGGGTGGGTCCAGCGGTGGGCGCGGACGCCGAAGCACTGCGCGATGCGCTCGGGGGTGAGCACCGCGTCGGGCGGGCCGCTGGCGATCAGCCGGCCGGCCGCCATGACGTAGATGCGGTCGCAGTACTGGGCCGCGAGGTTGAGGTCGTGGATCGCGGCCAGCGTTGCCTGGCCCAGCCCGCGGACCAGGCGCAGGATCTCCAGCTGGTAGCGGATGTCGAGGTGGTTGGTTGGTTCGTCGAGCAGGTGCAGGTGGCTGCGTTGGGCCAGGGCGCGGGCGATCTGGACGCGCTGTTTTTCGCCGCCGGACAGGGTGGCGTAGCTGCGCTGGCGGGCATCGGTCAGGTCGACGCGTTCCAGGGCGTCGGCGCAGATCTCGCGGTCGGTGCCGGTGTCGCGGTCCAGCGGCCGCTTGTGCGGGGTGCGGCCCAGTGCCACGACCTCCTCGACGGTGAAGTCCAGGTCGGACGGGCCCTCCTGGGTGACGACGGCGACCCGGCGGGCGGCTTCCTTGGCGGGCAGGCGCCATAGGTCGTCGCCGTCGAGGCTGATCAGGCCCGCTGCGGGCCGCAGCGCGCGGTAGATGCTGCGCAGCAGCGTCGACTTGCCGCAGCCGTTGGGCCCGACCAGGCCGACGAACTCGCCGGCCTCCACCACCAGCGCCGCGTCGGTGACGATCGGGCAGCCCTCGAGCGTCACGGCGACGCCGTTGGCCACGAGTCTCATGCCGCGTTGACCGGGGCGTCGGTGGAGCGTCGGCGCAGCAGCCACAGGAAAAATGGCACCCCGGCTAGCGCGGTGACGATCGAGAGCCCCAGCTCCTGGGGCTCGGCGAGGGTGCGGGCGGCGAGGTCGGCCAGCAGCAGGAACGCCGCACCGGCCAGCGCGGTGACCGGCAGGACGCGCCGGTGGTCCGAGCCGACCAGCAGCCGGGCGACGTGCGGGACGATCAGCCCGACGAAGGCGATCGCCCCGGAGACGGCGACCAGGCAGCCGACCAGCAGGGCGGTGAGGGCGAACAGGCCGCCGCGCAGCCGGGTGACGTTGATGCCGAGTGAGGCCGCGATCTCCTCGCCGGCCAGCAGCGCGTTGAGCGGCCGCCACTGCACCAGCAGCACCACCAGCCCTGCTGCGAGCACGATCGTGGGCACCGGCAGGACGTCCCAGCGGGCGCCGGCGAGGCTGCCCAGCAGCCAGAAGAGGACCTGCTGGGCGACCTGGCCGGTCTGCGCCTGCTGCAGCACGAAGCTGAACAGCGCCTGGAACAGATACGCCATGGCCACGCCCGAAAGAAGGAGCCGGGCCGCGGTGATCCGCCCTGACCGCTGCGCGAGCAGGTAGACGGCGCCCAGCGCCGCCAGGCTGCCGAGGAACGCCGCCGCCGAGAGGCCGAGGCCCCCGACCGCCTGCGAGCCCAGGACGAGCACCAGGACCGCGCCGAGCGAGGCGCCCGAGGACACCCCGAGCAGGAACGGGTCGGCCAGTGGGTTGCGCACGACCGCCTGCAGCACCGCGCCGACGAGGGCCAGCCCCGCCCCGACGAGGATTGCCAGCAGGGCGCGGGGCATCCGGAAGTCCCAGACGATCCGGTCCTGCACGGTGGTGAAGGTCGGCGTCACCGAGCCCGGCGCGACGTGGTGGGCGATGATCCGCCAGGTGTCCGGCAAGGGCACGCCGACCGCGCCGACGCTGACCGCGAGCAGCGTCGCCAGCACCACGGCAGCCGCGAGCACCACCAGCAAGGTGGTGTATCGCGCCGCCGAAGCCCAGCGCGGACCCCGGTGCGGGGACCGCCGCGGCGCGGGAACCCGGGCGGGTGCGCCGGTTGCGGTCACCGCGCGAAGGCTTCGGGATGCAGGAACTCGGCGATCCCGGGGATCGCCCGGATGTTGCCCGCGCCGGAGTGGGTGGCAGCGGCGGGCACGGGCAGAAACCGTTGCTGCTGTGCCGCGGGGCTGTCCGGGATGATTGTGAACACGGTCTTGGCCTTCTCCGGGGCCGACGGTTGCTGCTCGCCTAACAGCACGTCGTAGTCGACCACGAGCATGGCCCCAGGCTTCGACGCGGCGATCTTCTCGACGCTGACTTCCGCGTAGTCCTCGTCGAGGTCGGCCAGCACGTTGCGCCCGCCCGCGATCTCGATCATCTGGTGGAACAGGCCGGAGCCGCCGTAGGCGTTGACCGGCCCTGAGCCGCCGTCGGTGGCCAGCACATCCACTGGCGCCCGGCCCTTGACCCGTTTCGTGACGTCATCGATGATCCCCTGGAACTCCGCGGTCAGCGCCGCAGCGCGCTCGGGCACCCCGAAGATCATCCCGAGGTTGCGGATGTCGGCGAAGATGTCGGCAATCTTGGCTTGCTTCACGCCCTCGGGGTCGCACCAGCCGGCGGTGATGTAGACCGGCGCCCCTGCGCTGTCGAGCTCCTGGATCGTGGCGAGCCCCTTCGCGGCATCGAAGCTGCTGTAACTGACGTCGATCACGAAGTCGGGCTGCTGGGCGATCAGCACCTCCTTCTGCGGCAGCTGGATGGTCGTGGAGATCTCCGGGATGGCGTCGTAGACCTTCTTGTGGCCGGGCAGGAAGCCGTCCGGGCCGTTCTCGTCGAAGTTGAGCCGCGCGATGATGCGGTCACCGAGGCCGAGGTCGACCATGGTCTCGAAGACCGGGTGGTAGCCGGTCACCACCCGCTCGGGTGGCTTGGTGAAGGTGAGCGTGCGGCCGCAGTTCTCGACGGTCACCGGGAAGCCCTTGGCCTGGGCAGCGCCGCTGGTGGCCGGCGGGCTGCTGGCCGACGGCTCGGCCGGCGGCGCACCGCACCCGGCCACCACCAGCGCGAGCAGGGTCGGCCCCGTCATGCCCCGCACCACCTGCTTGATCATGGGATCTCCTTCATTGCAGTCGGCGGTCCGCCGACCAGTCCCGCGGACAGCTGCGACGAGACCAGGCGGGTGTCGGTGCCGTTGTGGCAGTGCAACCGGGTCTGACACCCGCTGTGGGGCGAGGACCGGGACAGTGGCGTCGGCCATGCAGGTTGGGCATCGAGCACCACCGTCTGATCGAGCTGAACCCCCGGTCGGGGTACGATAGACACGATCGAGTGATTGATGCAAGGTGCTGGCGACAACGCTCCGGAGCTGCTAGTCCCAGAGCCGAAGCGATCCGCGGGCTGAAGTTGCCTATTTGTGGCAATAGTGCTTAAAGTTCGGTTATTGCTCGACTCGCGGGGGTGGCCGAGTTCTCGCTGGCTCCTGGGAGGTCTTCGATGCGGCTACGCACGGTGCTGGCTGCGCTGTTGACCTGCGCCACGATGCTCGTCGGGTGCTCGAGCGGGTCGGTCGGCTCCGGCGTGTCGCCGACCGCTCTCGAGCTGCAGGTGGCCATCCCTGCGGACACCACCAACGTCGAGGGGGACCGGGCCAACCTCGGTGTTGGCTCGCCCAACGCCGGCATCTACGAGACGTTGCTCACGATGGACAACCAGCTCCAGGTGCGGCCCGGGCTGGCCGAGCGCTACGAGTTCATCGCACCGAACACCTGGCGGTTCACGCTGCGCAAAGGTGTGAAGTTCCACGACGGCAGCGAGCTGACCGCCGAAGACGTCGTCTTCACCTTCGACCGGTACGGCCGGATCGGCGGCCAGTACATCAAGGCCCAGGAGGGCGGGACGAAGGCTGTCGACCGTCACACCGTCGACTTCACCGCCTC
This sequence comes from Pseudonocardiaceae bacterium, assembly GCA_050699815.1. GTDB lineage: Bacteria > Actinomycetota > Actinomycetes > Mycobacteriales > Pseudonocardiaceae. The sequence continues at coordinate 14,153 of JBOHFT010000062.1, forward strand.
GGTACCCAACCGGCGCTGCAGGCCAGTGACGTCGACATCATCCAGGACACCCCGCTCGAACAGCTCAGCGCCGTCCAGGCCGACAACCGAGTGAAGATCGTGGCGTCGCCGGTCGGCGCCTACGAGGCGCTCTCGGTCAATATCAGCGGCGCGAACGGCACCGAGACGACCCAGTCGCTGGCGGTGCGCCAGGCGATCGCGAAGGCCATCGACCGCAGCCAGATCGTCAAGACCGTGTTCGGCGGCGTCGCGGAGGTGGGTCGCAGCCAGGTCCCGCTCGCCGTGCTCGGACCGGCCGCCAGCCAGGTGCAGGGCGGCCCGGCCTACGACCCGGCAGGGGCCAAGCGACTGCTCGAATCCGACGGCTGGACGCTCGGTGGCTCCGGGATCTACCAGAAAGGCGGCAAACCGCTGCGCCTGACGCTGGTCAGCGGCTTCCCCACGCCCGACGTGCACCGGCCGCTGCCCGAGGTGCTCCAGCAGCAGCTCCGCGCCGTCGGGATCGACGTGGTGATCGTCGAGGCGCCCGACTACGACGATGCGGCAAGTCGGTGGCGGCGCTGGCGGTACTCGGCCTGGTGCCGCCACCCGGCGTGGTCGAGGGCGGCAGTATCCGGTTCGACGGCGCCGAGCTGGTCGGGGCCGCGCCGGCCAGGCTGCGCGAGCTGCGTGGGCGGCGGATCGGGATGGTGTTCCAGGACCCGGCGCGAGCGCTGGATCCGGTGCGCCGGGTCGGCTACCACCTCGCCGAGGCTGTCGGCGGCGGGCGGATCGGCCGGGTCGGCGGTGCGGCGCTACTGGCCAGGGTCGGGTTGCCCGCCGAGCTGCTGCGCCGCTACCCGCACCAGCTCTCCGGTGGTCAGCAACGGCGAGTGATGATCGCCTGCGCGATCGCGGGCGACCCGGAGCTGCTGATCGCCGACGAGCCGACCAGCGCGCTGGACGCGGTCAGCCAGGTGCTCGTGCTCCGCGAGCTGATGCGGATCCGGGCCGAGAACGGGTGCGCGCTGCTGCTGATCTCCCACCAGCTCGGGCTGGTCAGCCGGGTCGCCGACCGGCTGGCCGTGATGTACCTCGGCCAGCTCATGGAGCAAGCCGGCGTGGCGGCGCTCGGTCGCGACGCCGCGCATCCCTACACCCGGGCGCTGCTGGCCGCGACACCCGGTGGGACACCCGGGGAGCCGGTGCGGCCTATCCCCGGCCCGCCCGGGGTGCTCACCGACGTACCGCCCGGCTGCCCGTTCCACCCGCGTTGCGCGCTGGCGCAGCCCCAGTGCCGGATCGAGCGCCCGGCGCTGCGCCGGCTAGGTGGAGCGAGCGCGGCGGCCTGCCACCTCGCGGTGCCGGTGGGCCCGTGCTCGAGCTGAGCGCCGCCGCCAAGGAGTTCGTCTCCGGGCCACCCTGGTCGCGGCGCCGGACCCCGGCCCTGCACGGGGTGGACCTCACCGTCGAGGTGGGACACACACTCGGGATCCTCGGCGAGAGCGGCAGCGGCAAGACGACCTTGCTGCGGCTGGCCGCCTTCATCCTGCGCCCCTCGGCCGGCCGGGTGCGGGTGGCCGGGGTCGACCCGTGGGCGCTGCGCCCGGCGGCCCGCCGGCAGCTGCGCCGCCGGGTGCAACTGGTCTTGCAGTCCAGCTCGGATCCGCTCGATCCGTTGCAGCGGGCCGTCGACGCGGTCGCCGAGCCGCTGGCGAACTTCGGGGTGCCGGCCCGGCAGGGCCGCGAGCTGGCCGCCGCGGCACTGGTCAGCGTGGGCCTGACCCCCGACCTCGCCGGCCGCTACCCCAGCCAGCTCTCCGGTGGGCAGCGCCAGCGGGTCAACCTGGCTCGCGCCCTCGTGCTGGACCCGGACGTCGTGCTGCTCGACGAGCCGGTCAGCGCGCTGGACCCGAGCTCGGCGGCCCAGGTGCTCGACCTGCTCGCGCACCCCGACGGCGCCCGGCGGCCGGGCTACGTGCTGGTCAGCCACGAGGCCGAGGTGATCAGGGCGTTGGCCGAGCACGTCCTGGTGCTCTACGCCGGCCGGGTCGTCGAGCGGGGGCCGGTCGGCGCGGTGCTGGATACCCCGGCGCACCCCTACGCGGCCAGCCTGCGCGCCGCCCAGCTCACGTTGCGCCCCGGCGCCGGGCTGCCCGAGGTCGCGGCCCCTGCGCCCGCGGCGCTTGCCGGTTGCCCGTTCTCCCCCCGGTGCGTCCGGGCTACCGCCGGATGCCGGGTGACCGAGCCTCCGCCGACCACGCTGACCGGCGGCCACGTCGTCCGGTGCTTCCACCCCGTCGAGCAATGCGCACCGCAGGCTGCGGACGGACGTCCGTACGGCGGGAGCTGAGCGGACCCGGTGACCTTGTGCCAGCGGCCCATTCAGCCCGTCGGCACAGTTGGCGGATCTGACGTCACCTGGATCAGTCGCATGGACCTGGGTGTCGACGCCAGCCGGTCGGGCAGGCCCGCGGTGCGGGCCTGCCCGATGTCTGCCGTCATGCGTCTGGCTTGGTTATCTGCAGCGTTGCCGGTGTCGGCCTTGCTCATGTTTCCGGGTGGTTTCCGCTCGTTACCTGGGTGCCAGCTCTGCGCGGCAATCCTTGGTTGCTCCTCTTTTCTGCTTGTTCGGTTCGCCGCGAACGGTGATGCCGTGATCTTCCGGTCAGCTCGGCAGTTTTTAGGCGTGCTTGTGCTGGTGCGGGCCTGGGTGGTGCCGGTTGTCCGGGGACCACTCCTGGTGCGGGTGCCCGGCGCATTTGTTGTGGGCTTCGCGGATTTTCTCCCGGTGCGCGCCGGGTGCACCGGGATGGGCTCCGGGCCGGGGATGACCGGGACCCCATGCCGGCAGCCCGCTGTGATCGCGGAAACACTGCTGGTAGGCGCTATCAGCGGTGATGGGCTGGCTGGCCGTGCTGGCGGCCGGTGTGCTGGCCGAGGCCTGGCTGAGGGATCCGGCCAGCAGCATGGTGGCCAGGACCGTCCCGGCCGCGACGCTGCCCCGGGTTGCCCATCTCCTCATGGTTGATCTCATGGTTGATCTCAATTGACTGGTTCTCCTTGCTGGGCTGTCGGCTGGCGGGTTGTCGGCCGTGTGCCAAGCTTCGGGCCCGGGGTGTTTCTGCGTGGTTTCCGCGCGTGGAGATCTTCCGGAAACATCCGCTGAGGCACACTTGCGGGCTGGGCGCAGCGCAGGAGAAGGAGAGGGTTGCCGTGCGGGTGCTGGTTGCTGAAGACGAACGCGTGCTCGCTGATCTGATCGGTGCGGGTCTGCGGCGGCAGTCGATGGTGGTGGTGTGGCCTACGACGGCTGGGCGGCCAGGGTGCGGGTGGCGCTGTCGAAGTTGCGCGCCAAGCTGGGGGAACCGCCGGTGATCGAGACCGTGCCCGGCGGCGGGTACCGCATCTGATGTCCGGATCGCGTCGCCCGGATCCGAAGTGATCACCAAGCCGCCCCCGCGACGCGCGCAGACGGCCACGACGTGCGCGTCCGCGAGATCGGCCCTCAGCGGTCTCGCCGAACTGGGTCCACCCGCGGCTGCCAGCCGTGAGCTTGCACGAGGCATTCACGGCCATTACTCACTGTGCGACCCGTTGGCGCGGAGCGTTATGTAGCTGTTGCCAAAACGTTGTAGGGATGTTATGGTTTGATTGTCCGCAGTTGAGGTCCTGAGATCAGTCGCAACGGGGCGGCTGGGAGGGCCATCAGATCTCTGGGGTCGAAGGGTGGAGGCGGTCCAGGTCGGAGGAATTTGTGCAGCTAGTGCATCCGCCGTTGACCGCGCTGCTCGGGGAGGCCGCCGCGCCTTCCAGGCTGCCATGCCCGTGGCCGGTCGCGTCATGACTACTGGGGTATCCGGCCACCGGCGGCGCTCCGCAGTGTCGGTGTCGATGCCGGTCGCCAGCAGTGATCCAGTCGAGCAGCTCGACCGGGTGGTCGAGACCGTCCATCACGTCAACCGGGCGCTACCCAGAACCGTATTGGGCCGGGAGGAGCTGATCGCGCTCGGTGGGCTGCTCATCCAGATCAGCGGGGCGTTGCTGACGCTCACTGATCTGCTCAGTGTTCCCACACAGCATTATGACCGCACCCGGCCGCGTCGGGCGGACGACCCCACCCCGGCCACGCGGCTACCGATTGCCACCAGCTTGCTACGGGATTGCCGGGACGGTGTCCTCGCCACGTACACTTCCGCCCGGGCGTTTCACGCCGACCTCAGGCGGTACCCACGGACCGGGGCGCACCGCGGCAACGGCGGGGCGGGCAGCGAAAGCCAGCTGTAGGCCAAGCCGTGACAGGAAACCTGTCCAAGGAGTCGCCCGGCGCCATAGCCGGTGCCGGGCGACCGTGCCCTGACGGCAGTGCTGAATCCGGCCCCCGGAGAGGGCGCCTTGCGTGACCGATTGGCCGCGTATGGGACATTGCGCTGCTATTTAGTGCGTGTGTTCGTGAGCGTTTTCAAGGCCCTCTTCGTGGACATGTGGGTGCTCGTGAGCCTCTCCGTTGTGACTGTGCTCGTGCGTGTGCTCGACATGCCCATGATCGTGCAGGACGTGTGCGTGCGTATGTGTCACGTCCCCGTGTGTATGCTCATGGGTGTGCGCTGCTGCGGTCATTGATTGCTCCGTTCTCGACCGTATCCGTTCGAGACCGCGGAACCATATGAGAATGGATCGCGCCCCTCACCAACCGATGCTACACGCCGGACCAGGGCTATCGGCAAGTATTTCTGGTGGGTAAATTAATGCACCCATATTGCAGATGGCCCAGTGGTGCAGATGCCTTTCCCTATTGCCGCCCCATGGTTGATCATGAGAGGATACGCTCATGATCGCCGGACTGCTGCTGGCAGCCGGGGCCGGCCGGCGCTACGGCATGCCCAAGGCCCTGGCCGACGGTGGCGCCTGGTTGCGCCGGGCGGTGGCCACCCTGACCGAAGGCGGCTGCGACCCGGTGCTCGTCGTGATCGGCGCCGAGGCCGGCCGGGTCGCCCCGCTGGTGCCCGATACCGCCAGCACCGTGCTGGCCACGGAGTGGGCGGAGGGCATGGGCGCCTCGCTGCGCACCGGCCTGGCCGAGCTGGCCCGCAGCGCGCCGCCCCAGGTGCAGGCCGCGCTGGTGCACCTGGTCGACCTGCCCGACGTCGGCGCCTCCGTGGTCCGCAGGCTCGTCGCGGTGGCCGGCCCCGCGGTGGTGGCCCGGGCCGGATTCGACAGCCAGCCCGGCCATCCCGTGCTGCTCGGCCGGCAGCACTGGGCCGGCATCGTCGCGTCGGCCCAGGGCGACCGGGGGGCCCGGGACTGGCTGGCGCAACGGCCCGACCTGACCGTGGTGGACTGCTCGGACCTGGCCAGCGGGATCGACGTGGATCGCCCCTGACCGCCAGCACGTCGAGCGTTGTGGGTGAACCCACCCGCCGGTTGGGCCGAATACCCTCTGATAGGGCTGCATCGTGGCGGCGCTGCCGCACGGCCTGGCCACACGGGGAAGCTCTGCTGAGGGAGGTCCGCGGTGCGTGAGGTGCTCGACGAGCTGGTGGCGCAGTGGCGCCAGGGCAAGTCCACTGCGATGGGCACGGTGGTGTCCACCTACCGGTCGGCGCCACGCCCGGCGGGGGCGTCCATGCTGGTGACGGCGGACGAACAGGCGGTCGGCAGTGTCTCCGGCGGCTGTGTGGAGGGCGCGGTCTTCGAGCTGGGCCAGCAGGTGCTCGCCGACGACACCCCGGTCCTGCAGCGCTTTGGCGTCTCTGATGACGATGCCTTCACCGTCGGCCTCACCTGCGGCGGCATCATCGACGTGTTCGTCGAGAAGGTGGACCCGGTCAGCTTCCCCGAGCTGGGCGAGATCGCCGCCGCGGTGGCGGACAAGAAGCCGGTCGCGGTGGCCACCGTGGTCGCGCACCCCGACGCCGAGCGGGTCGGGCTCCGGGTGGTGGTCTGGCCCGACCGGCACTCTGGCACCTTCGGCTCGGCTCGTGCCGACGAGGCGGTGATCGAGGATGTCCGCGGGTCGCTCGCGGCCGGCCGCACGGCCACGCTGCACTTCGGCCCCGACGGGCAACGCCGCGGCGAGGGCATGGACGTGTTCGTCAATTCGCTGGAGCCGCCGCCCCGGATGCTGGTGTTCGGCGCGATTGACTTCGCCGCCGCGATGGCGCGGCTCGGGGTGTTCCTCGGCTACTACGTGACGGTGTGCGACGCACGTCCGGTATTCGCCACCAAGAGCCGCTTCCCGGACGCGCACGAGGTCGTGGTGAACTGGCCGCATCGGTACCTGAAGGCCGAGGCCGAGGCCGGCCGGATCGACCAGCGGACCGTCCTCACTGTGCTCACCCACGACCCGAAGTTCGATGTCCCGGTCATCGTCGAGGCACTGAAGCTGGATTTCGCCTACCTCGGTGCGATGGGATCGCGCAAGACCCACCGCGGCCGGGAGGCCCGGCTGCGCGAGGCAGGGGTGACCGACGAGCAGCTGTCCCGGATAGCCTCGCCGATCGGCCTGGACCTCGGTGCCCGCACCCCGGAGGAGACCGCGGTGTCCATCGCCGCCGAGATCATCTCCCTGCGCTGGGGGGGCGGCGCCACCCGCCTGGCCGCCCTAGACGGCCCCATCCACAGCGCAAACCCCATCGCAGAACCCGAACCAGCCGCCAGATAGCCCGCGTTCTGGAGACAAAACGCGGTAATCCGGGGCCCGGTCACCGCGTTCTGGAGACAGAACGCGGTAATCCGGGGCCCGGTCACCGCGTTCTGGAGACAAAACGCGGTAAGTCAGCCCGGATTCTTACAGGTGACGCCAGGTGGAGCGGCTGCAGGTGCGGCATCGGCCCGTTGCGGTGGGCTGGTGCGGGGTCAGGACATCCCGTAGGGCGGCGAGGGGGTCGGGATGGTGACCGGCCCGCTCCAGCTCAGCGAGCGTGTCCCACACTGAGCGGATCACCCTCCGGGCGTGGGGTTGATCGGCCAGCCAGGCCACGGTCCTGGTGGGCAGGTGCGACGTCGCGTCCGTCCTGGGCGTCGGCGCGCCTGATGCCGGTGTGCCCATCACGGTTCCCCCTTCGCTTGGCGTGGTAACGCCGCCCAGCCCGGTCGGTGCCACGGACCAGGCGGCAGTTCGGCTGACCAGACAACCACAGTCGGCCAGTGGGTGGACACCGGCCGGGCCGTGCTGTGCGCGCAGGCGGCGGCAGGCTGCGGTCGCGAAAGATGGCGACGTGGGAGCCGCCGCATCCGGCGGCGTACTCGAAGATCGATTCGCCGTCGGTGTGCCGCACCTGCTCGTGTCAGGACAGGCAGGTGGGTTCGTAGTTCGATGGAAACCGTTCCGGACGGTGACGGATAATGTCGTCAGTAACCGTTCTTGGTGGTCACCGGCCCTTTGTGCGGCCATTCCATGTCGCGTTCTTCCGGGCCATTCCAGTCCGTGCGTTGTCACGTGGTTAACACGTCCAATCCACAGTGGAGGCTCACACCATGATCAATGAACCCGCCACCGCCCATGAGCAGGGTTTGGTGTCAGCCGGTGGAAGCAATTGATCTTGCGAGGAGGTCGGCGAAGACTTCTGCTGGGGTTCGGTAGCCGAGGATACGGCGTGGCCGGTTGTTGAGTTCAGCGGCCACGCGGTCGAGGTAGGT
>JBOHFT010000063.1:0-21674 GCA_050699815.1 Pseudonocardiaceae bacterium
TGCGCTGCGGGCTCGGCCGGCCGGCCGGCCTCACCGCGACCTCGCGGCTGCTGGCGATCTCCGGAGTGCAGTTTCTCGAGATTCCCAGCCCTGGCACCAGCACCTGGGTCGCGGTGGACCGGCCGGTCTACGTCGTCGTTGCCGTACCCCCGGTTACCGGCAGCGGGCCACTGCAGCAGATCGCCACCGTGATCGCGAATACCCTGCCGCGGCACGACGTGGACGTCTAGCGCTGACCACACGAGAGCCGTTGCAGCTCTACCGATCGAACCAGCTCAGCGAAGTCCGGTTCCCCGGGCCACGGCAGTGTCGATCAACGTGGACAGCAGAGCGGGGTAGTCCACGCCGGTCACTGCCCACATCCTGGGATACATCGAGATTGGTGTGAAACCGGGCATCGTGTTGATCTCGTTGACGGTCAGCGCGCCGTCCGCCCCGACGAAGAAATCGACCCTGGCAAGACCTTGGCAGTCCAGTGACCGGAATGCCGAAACGGCCATCGCCCGCAGTTCTGCGGTGATGTCGTCGTCGAGCTTGGCGGGAATGTCGAACTCGCACGCGTCATCGAGATACTTGGCGTCGAAGTCGTACCAGCCCGCGGAGCCCTCGGCGATCACGCGGATCTCCGCGGGAAGCGATGCCTCGATCCGGCCGTCGGGAAACTCCAGCACCCCGCACTCGACCTCGCGGCCGATCACTGCCGCCTCGACGAGCACCTTGGGATCGACAGCGCGGGCGGTGGCGATCGCCGAGGGCAGCGCGGACCAGCCCGCCACCTTGGTGATGCCCAGCGACGAGCCCGCTCTGGCCGGCTTGACGAAGACCGGCAGGCCCAGCCGTTCGCGCTGCTCCACGGTCAGGGTGACGTTGTCGGCGCGCAGCACCACGGCGTCGGTGACCGGCAAACCCTCCGTGCGCAGCAGCTTGCGGGTGAACTCCTTGTCCATTCCCGCCGCGCTGGCCAGCACGCCCGAGCCGACATAGGGCAGGTCGGCCAGCTCCAGCAGCCCCTGGATCGTGCCGTCCTCGCCCAACGCCCCGTGCAGTACCGGGAACACCACGTCCACCTCGGAAAGGACCTCGCCGAGCCGGTCACCCGCGAGGCACACCAGTTCCCGTCTGGTCGGATCACCGGGCAGGGCAAGCGCGGTGGCGGCACTGTCCACGGCGGGAAGCCGCCGGTCCCTGATCGCGAGTTCGGCCGACTCACCGGTACCCAGCACCCAGGCGCCATCACGGCCGATACCGACCGGGATGACGTCGAATCGCGCCCGGTCCAGGTGCGTCAGCACGCTGCCCGCCGAGACGCAGGAGATCGCATGCTCGCTGCTGCGGCCACCGAAGACGACGGCGACGCGCAGTCTGCGATCCGTCATGGCGGCAGACCCTACTCGCCATGACCCGGGAGCCCCGGCGAGCACTCCGCCCCGGCCTGCTCCACCCCGACCTGGCGCAGCGCACCAGGCTCCACCCGGTAGCGGCTCATTGTGGTCCGACCTGGGGTGTAGACGTGCACGCTCACCGCGGGGACCGGGCCGGCGTTGGTCACCTGGTGCACGTAGTCCGGGCCGAAGACGCGGCAGTGCCCGGTGACCAGCTCACGGGTGACCTCCACCGGGGGCCGTCCCGGCTTGGCGGCGACCACCCGCTCGGTCAGCGTGCCGGCCGCGATCGCGAAGGCGCCCGACGCCGGGCCGTGGTCGTGCAGATCGGTGCCCTGGCCGGGCAGCCAGGACAGCAGCCACACCTCATGCTGCTCGGTGCGCTGGAGCAGCCGGTGCCAGCGGGTGTCGGTGCGGTAGTCCAGCAGGGGCCGCCACCGTTCGGGGTGCGCGGCCAGGGCCATGGCCTGGCTGATGGGGCCGCCGGAATGGGCGGTGCCGGGAGCCGGGACGGTGAGGTCAGGGACGGCGTACACGGGGGTTCCTCCGCGGGATCGGTGAACCGACCGCGCGGGGCCACCACCCGGGCAGGGTGGGCCATCAGGCAGGCGCGGTCAGCGGGGCAGGGGCTTCACCGCGGGGGACAGAGCGCACTCGCCACCCGGCGCAGATCTACCGGGGACCGCCGGACGAGGACGGGAGTGCTGCTCACAGTGGATGATCAAACCAGCAGATGCCCGTCCCGGTCAAGTGGCGTCGAGTGCCTGGCGCAGATCGGCAAGCAGCTCCGCGGGGTCCTCCACACCGACGGATAACCGCACCTGGCCCGGCGTGATCCCGGCCGCCGCGAGCGCGGTGTCGTCGAGCTGGCGGTGGGTGGTCGACGCCGCGTGGCTGACCTTGGAGTGCACGCTGCCCAGCGACGTCGCGACCTGCACGATGCGCAGCGCGTCACAGAAAGCCAGGCCGGCCTCCCGTCCGCCCTGGACGTCCACAGTGATCAGACTGCTGAACAGCCCGTCGCGGAACAGCCGGCCGGCGGTGCCGTGCTGCGGGTGCGAGGACAGCCCCGGATAGCGCACCCGCGCCACCACGGGGTGCCCAGTGAGCTTCTCGGCCAGCACTGCGGCGTTCGCGCTCTGCCGCTGCACCCGCAGCGCCACGGTGGCCAGCCCCCGGTGCAGCAGGAACGCCTCGTCCGGGGCCAGGCACCCACCGAGGTCGATCCGCGCTTCCCGGACCGGTCCGAGGTGCTCTCGCCGGCCGATCGCCACCCCGCCGGTGGCGTCAGCGTGCCCGCCGAGGAACTTCGTCGCCGAGTGCACCACCAGGTCAGCGCCGTGCTCCAGGGGTCGGCAGATCACGGGCGTGGCGAACGTGGAGTCCACCACGAGCCGGGCGTCGGCGTGATGTGCGACTTCGGCGAGAGCGGGCAGGTCGGGCACCGTCAGCGTGGGGTTGGCAATGGTCTCGGCGTAGATCATCCGGGTCCGCGGGGTGACCGCGGCCTCGACGGCTGCGACGTCGGTGATGTCGACCAGGACCGGGTGCATCCCCCATCGCGGCAGCCACCGGGTGAGCAGTGACCAGGTGCCGCCGTAGCAGTCCGCTGGGGCGATCACCTCATCACCCGCCGCGAGGTGACCGAGCAATGTGGAGGAGATCGCCGCCATCCCGGACGCGAACGGCTCCGCGCCGACGTCGCCGACACCCGGGGCCTCCAGCGCGGCGACCGCTGTGGCGAACGCGACCGCGGTCGGGTTGTCGATCCGCGAGTAGGAGTAACCGGGGGCTCGGCCGCCGAGCACCTCTGCGTAGTCGTGCGCGTTGTCGAAGGCGAAAGCTGAGGACCGCACCACGGGCAGCCCGAGGGGACGCGACATGCCTGAGACGCTACCGGCTCGCAGCAGCCCGTAAGATCACGATGTGGCGTTGCCGGACCAGGAGCTGATCGCGCTGCTCGCCGATCTTGAGTCCGATCGGGTGGAGCGCAAGGAGAGTGCAGCCAACTCAGATCGGCTGAGCGAGGCGATCTGCGCCTTCGCCAACGACATGCCGGGCTACGGCGAGCCCGGGGTGCTCTTCGTCGGCGTGTCGGACAACGGTGCTGTGCTGGGCCGGCCGGTTACCGACGAGTTGCTGCGACAGCTGGCTGATCTCCGGGATCAGGGCACCATCCTCCCACCGCCAATGATGACGGTCCGGAAGCTGGGCGTCGACGGCGGCGAGGTGGCCGTTGTCGAGGTCCGGTCTTCTCTGACACCGCCGGTGCGGTTCAAAGGCCGCGTGTATATCCGGGTGGGCCCTCGTCGAGCGATCGCATCGCTCGACGAGGAACGGCGACTGAACGAGCGTAGGCGCTCGCTCGACCTGCCGTTCGATTCTCGCCCCATCCCTGGGACTTCGCTGACCGACCTGGACACCTACACGTTCACCGCGGTGCTCCTGCCCGCCCTGCTGCCGCGCGACGTGTTGGCAGAGAACGAGCGGACGACCGAGCAGCGGCTGGCAGCGCTGCGGCTGACGAGCCCGGACTCCGTCCCGACCGCTGCCGGCGTCCTCGCTGTTGGAGTCGATCCGCTGACCTTCATACCGGGCGCATATGTGCAGTTCCTCCGCCTCGATGGCGATGGATTGGACGCACCGATCAAAGATGAGAAGCGGCTCGACGGAACCCTGCTCGACGTGCTCCGCCAGCTGGACGAGTTGCTAGAATTGAACATCACGACCGCAGTCGACTTCACGTCCGGCCGCCAGGAGGAACGCACGGCTGACTATCCCCTTGTCGCGCTGCAGCAGGTGGCCCGCAATGCCGTAATGCATCGCAGCTACGAGCACACCGCGTCGCCGGTTCGCATCACCTGGTACTCCGACCGCGTCGAGGTGACCAGCCCGGGTGGGCCGTACGGGATCGTCTCGGCGGACAACTTCGGTCGGCCCGGTATCACTGACTACCGCAACCCCACCCTCGCCGAACTGCTCCGGGGCCTGGGCTACGTGCAGCGCTTCGGCATGGGACTGCCCTCGACCCAACGGTCGCTGCGGGATAACGGAAACCCGCCACCGGAGTTCACAATCACGAATTCCTACGTTTCGGTGACCATCCGGAGACGGCCATGACGCCACCGATCATCACGTTCTTCAACAACAAGGGCGGAGTCGGCAAGACCACGTTGGTGTACCACCTGGCTTGGATGCTCGCGGACCTGGGACACCGCGTCATCGCGGCCGATCTCGACCCGCAGGCGAATCTCACGGCTGCCTTTCTCGACGAGGAGGAGATCGAGCAGCTGTGGAGGAGCGCCGAGCCTCGCTCGATCTGGTCGGCGATCCGCCCGTTCGTCGATGGCGAGGGCGTGATCGGCGCGGTCACGCCCACGGCTACCGATGACGAGCGGCTCGCGTTGTTGCCCGGTGACCTCTCGCTGTCCCAGTTCGAGGACGACCTGAGCAGTCAATGGCGCGAATGCCTCGACGGCACCCGGCTGCGTCCCTTCCTCGTCATGTCCGCCTTCTGGACAGTGCTGCGATCAGCCGCCGAGCGGCATCACGCCGACGTGGTGCTCGTCGATGTCGGGCCCAGCCTGGGCGCAATCAACCGGGCGGCCTTGGTCGCCTCTGACCACGTCGTGGTCCCGGTCGCCCCCGACCTGTTCAGTCTTCAGGGGCTACGTAACCTCGGACCCACGCTGCGCGGGTGGCGTGGCGGGTGGCACAAGCGGCTCGGTGAACTGAACGACCGAGACCGGCCGCTTCCCGCCGGAAACATGGCGCCACTCGGGTACATCGTGCTCGGCCACGGAGTGCGGCTGAACCGACCTGTGCGGGCATACCAGCGGTGGATCACGAAGATTCCCGAGGACTTTCACAGCGCCGTGCTCGGCGAGGGGGAACCCCCTCCCAAGTATGATTCATACTGCCTCGCCCAGCTCAAGCATTACCACAGCCTTATGCCGCTCGCGCAGGAGGCGAGGAAGCCTGTGTTCGCGCTGAAACCGGCTGACGGCGCCTTTGGTGGGCACGCCCAGGCTGCCCAACGCGCGTACGACGACTTCCGCAATCTTGCCATCCGCATCCTCGACGCAAGCAGGGCGGCTACCGCCTAACCCTGGCCTCAAAACGCCACGCAGGAGGGCTGCTCGTCTTCTCGCAGCACCGACTCCTGGCGAAAGGTCTTGTCATGCGCGACGCGGATCTCGTCTATCTTCTTGCTGGCCTCGCCCGCCGAGTCGCGCGGGTAGAACAAGATCAGCATTTCGCTAGCTTCGCGGGCGCAGCACGGGTTGCTGGAATCCTCATTCGAAGGTGACTATAATGGCTGCTGGTAGTTCACCGGTAGCACCCCATCAGGTGGAGGAGGGTGGATGACGGGAGTGGTCACGCCCTCCGGGGTGGAGCAGGCGGTTGCGCAGCGTTACAGCGCTGGTGCCCAGGAGGTGCAGCCGGCGTTGTGCTGCCCGGTCGGCTACGACCCGGCATTGCTGGAGGTCATCCCGGCCGGGGTGCTCGAGCGGGACTACGGCTGCGGGGATCCCAGCCGTTACCTCGCCACCGGCGAGACCGTGCTGGACCTGGGCTGCGGTGGCGGGAAGATCTGCTTCATCGCCGCCCAGGTTGTCGGCCCGACCGGCCGGGTGATCGGCGTGGACCTCAACGACGACATGCTCGCGTTGGCCCGTGGCGCCGCCCCGGCGGTGGCCGAGCGGGTGGGCTACGGCAACGTCGAGTTCCGCAAGGGCCGCATCCAGGACCTCGCCCTGGATCTTGAGGCCCTGGGTGGCTGGCTCGCCGCCCACCCGGTCACCGACGTGGGGTCGCTGACCGGGCTGGAGGCCGAGCAGCAGCGGCTGCGGACCGAGCAACCGCTGGTCCCCGGCGACTCGGTGGACGTGGTGGTGAGCAACTGTGTGCTCAACCTGGTCGCCCCCGAGCACAAGCAGCGGCTGTTCGCCGAGATCTTCCGGGTGCTGCGCCGCGGCGGCCGGGCGGTGATCTCCGACATCGTCAGTGCGGTGGAGGTGCCCGAGCACCTGCGCGCCGACCCCGAGCTGTGGAGCGGATGTGTCTCCGGGGCGTTCCAGGAGGAGGCGTTCCTGGCCGCGTTCGAGCAGGCCGGCTTCTACGGGATCCACCTGGTCAAGCGGGACCCCGCGCCCTGGCGGGTGGTCGAGGGGATCGAGTTCCGGGCGGTGACCGTGGTGGCCTACAAGGCCAAGCAAGGCGAGTGCCGCGACCACGGGCAGGCGGGCCTGACCACTCCCGACTGGCCGACATCGAACTGCTGCTGACTCGCACTCCGCGATATGGAGACTTATCGCGGCGATCAGACCCCTTTTGACTGCGATATGTCTCCATATGGGCCTCGAGCTCATTCGGGTTTGGGGGCGCGGCCGAGGAGGTCGGCGGCCATCTCCTGGGGGGACTGGCCGTCGTAGCAGACCCGGCGCACCGCGTCGGCGATCGGCACCTCGACGCCGCAGCGCGCGGCCAGGCCCTGGATCGACGAGCAGGACTTGACGCCCTCGGCGACCTGGCCGTGGGTAGCCTGCTGGGCCTGTTCCAGGGTGTCCCCCAGGCCGAGCCGGTAGCCGAAGGAGCGGTTGCGCGACAGCGGCGACGCGCAGGTGGCCACCAGGTCGCCGAGGCCGGCCAGGCCCGAGAAGGTCATCGGGTCGGCGCCCAGCGCCGCACCCAGCCGTCCCGTCTCGGCCAGTCCCCGGGTGATCAGCGTCGCCAGGGTGTTGTCCCCGTATCCCAGTCCGGCAGCCATCCCGCAGGCCAGCGCGATCACGTTCTTGCACGCGCCGCCGAGTTCGCAGCCGATCACGTCGGTGTTGGTGTAGGGCCGGAAGTAACCGGTGAAGCAGGCGTGCTGCACCGCAACGGCGCGGTCGTGGTCGACGCAGGCGATCACGCTCGCGGTGGGCTGCTCGGCGGCGATCTCACGGGCCAGGTTGGGGCCGGACACCACCACCACATGATCGGGCGTGACAGCCGTGACCTCTATCACGACCTCGCTCATCCGCTTGAGGCTGCCCAGTTCGACGCCCTTGGCCAGGCTCACCAAGGTGGCCGTCGGGGGGATCGACTTGTGCCAATCACCCAGGTTGGCCCGCAGTGTCTGGCTGGGTACCGCGAACACCACCGCGTCCGCCCCGTCCAGTGCCTCATCGGCGCGCTCGGTGGCCTGCAACGAAGCCGGCAGCCGCACCCCGGGCAGGTAGCCCGGGTTGACCTGCCGATGCGTGACCGCGTGGGCCACCTCGGCCCGGCGGGCCCAGAGCACGACATCCCGGCCGGCATCGGCGAGCACCTTGGCAAAGGTGGTACCCCATGAGCCCGCGCCCATCACCGCGATTCGCTGCACCGGCAGCGTCATGGCCACGCCGTCCTCCTCACGCTGGTCGAGACCCGAGTCTCCCCTAACGGGAGGATGGCCTAACGGGAGGATGGGGGGTGTGCTGGTGGATTTGCTCGTTCCGGTGAAACCGCTCGCCAGGGCCAAGACCCGGTTGCGGGGTGCGGCCGGCGGCGGGGCCGGTGCCCCCGAGGCGCACGCCCGGTTGGTCCTCGCGCTGGCCCGGGACACCCTCGCGGCAGCGGCCGACGCGGCTGCGGTGCGCCGGGCGGTCGCGATCTGCTCCGACGAGGTGGTGCGCACCGCCCTGGCCATGGACGGGGTGGAGGTGATCCTCGATGAGCCGGCCGCCGGCCTGAACCCGGCTCTGCGGTACGGGGAGGCCGTGCTCCGCGGCCCGAACCCCGACACGCCCCTCGGCGCCCTGCAGGCCGACCTCCCGGCGCTACGCCCGGAAGAGCTGGACTGCGCGGTCCGGGCTGGCCTGGCCACCGGCGCCCGGGCGTTCTGCACCGATCGGACGGGCACCGGGACGACCTTGCTGCTGGCCCCACCGGGGCAGCCGCTCCAGCCGTGCTTCGGACCCGGCTCGGCGGCGGCACATCGGGCCACCGGCGCCCGGGAGCTCCCCGGGCGCTGGCCGGGGCTGCGGTGCGACGTCGACACCGCCGCCGATCTGGCCGTGGCGCGCGGCTTGGGCCTCGGCCGGTTCACCCGCGCCGCGCTGCCCGGACCCGAGTTGGGGGAAGTCACATCCAGATGACTACTGGTTACCCTGGCGGCCAGGCGCGGTACCCCCCGACAATGGTCCGGTGAGTACCCGCCCTCCCGCGCTGACCGGCCGTGCCGTGCCGGTAACAGAGAGCAACGCGGTGCCGGTGCCACCCGCTCCGCCAGCGGCAACCCCGGCGCCCCCGGCCACCGACCTGCCCGACGACCGCTACCTCAACCGGGAGCTGTCGTGGCTCGACTTCAACGCCCGGGTGCTCGCGCTCGCCGAGGACACCAGCCAGCCGCTGCTGGAGCGGGCCAAGTTCCTGGCGATCTTCGCGTCGAACACCGACGAGTTCTACATGGTGCGAGTCGCCGGGCTCAAGCGCCGTGACGAGGCCGGGCTGTCCGTGCGCAGCGCGGACGGGCTGTCCCCCCGCGAGCAGCTGGCCCGGATCGCGATGCGTAGCCGGGAGCTGGCCGAGGTGCACGCCCGGGTATTCCTGGACGCAGTTGCGCCGCAGCTCACCAAGCACGGCATCACCTTCGTCACCTGGTCCGACCTCGACGATCCGCAGCGGCTGCGGCTGTCGGAGTACTTCTCCGAGCAGATCTTCCCGGTACTCACCCCCCTGGCGGTGGATGCGGCGCACCCCTTTCCCTACATCTCCGGTCTGTCGCTGAACCTGGCCGTGACGGTGCGGAACCCGGATAGCCGCATCAAGCGATTCGCCCGGGTCAAGGTGCCCAACAATGTGCCGCGCCTGGTCCGAGTGGAAAACGACGACCACGAGCACGTCACGCTCTTGCCGCTGGAGGAGCTGATCGGGGCCCATCTCGGTGAGCTGTTCGCTGGCATGGAGGTAGTGGACTGGCACATCTTCCGGGTCACCCGCAACGCCGATGTCGAAGTCGAGGAGGACCGCGACGAGGGCCTGCTGCAGGCAATGGAGCGGGAGCTGGAGCGCCGCCGCTTCGGTCCACCGGTGCGCCTCGAGGTGGCCGACACGATGCGCGAGCACGTGCTGGAGCTGCTGCTGCGCGAGCTCGACGTCGATCCGCACGACGTGGTCGAGGTGCCCGGCCTGCTCGACCTGTCGTGTCTGTGGCAGGTCTACGCACTGCCCGCCCCGGCGCTGAAGGACGAGCCGTTCGTCCCGGCGACGCACCCGGCCTTCGGTGAGGGCGAAACACCCAAGGACGTGTTCGCCACCCTGCGCGACGGCGACGTGCTGGTGCACCACCCCTACGACTCGTTCTCCACCAGCGTGCAGCGTTTCATCGAACAGGCCGCGGTGGATCCGCAGGTACTGGCGATCAAGCAGACGCTCTACCGGACGTCCGGTGACTCCCCCATCGTCGACGCGCTGATCGACGCTGCGGAGGCGAGCAAGCAGGTCGTCGCGCTGGTGGAGCTCAAGGCGCGGTTCGACGAGCAGGCCAACATCAAATGGGCCAGGGCGCTGGAACGCGCCGGGGTGCATGTCGCTTACGGGCTGGTGGGGCTCAAAACGCACTGCAAGACCTCACTGGTGGTGCGCCAGGAGGGCTCGATGATCCGCAGGTACTGCCATGTCGGCACCGGCAACTACAACCCGAAGACCGCCGGGCTCTACGAGGACATCGGATTGTTCACCGCCGAGCCCGCGATCGGCGCCGACCTCACCGACCTGTTCAACTCGCTCACCGGCTACGCGCGGCAGACGTCCTACCGCAGCCTGCTGGTGGCGCCCTACGGAATCCGGCGCGGCATCGTGGAGCGGATCGAGGCCGAGATCGCCCACGCGCGGGCGGGTCGCCCGGCCGGGATCCGGATCAAGGTCAACTCCCTGGTGGACGAGCAGGTGATCGACGCGCTGTACCGGGCGTCGCTGGCGGGAGTCCCGGTCGAGCTGGTGGTCCGCGGCATCTGCGCCCTCATCCCCGGACGCCCGGGACTGTCGGAGAACATCCGGGTGCGCTCGATCCTGGGCCGCTTCCTCGAGCACTCGCGGGTCTTTCACTTCGTCGGCGCCGGCGAGCACTGGATCGGCAGCGCCGACATCATGCACCGCAACCTGGACCGCCGGGTGGAGGTGCTGGTGCGGGTGGCCGACCCGGACGCGACCGACGAGCTGGACGCGATGCTCACGTCCACCCTGGACCCGACGACGCGATGCTGGGTACTGGCAGCGGACGGCTCGTGGAGCCCCTTCCCCGCCGCCGGATCGACTGTCCGTGACCATCAGGCGCAGGAGATCCTCCGGCACCGCAGGGGTGACTAGCCGATGCCGGGATTGATCGCCGCTGGTGCCGTGGTGTGGCAGCGGTCACCGTCGGGCGACGTCGAGGTGGCGCTGGTGCACCGGCCCCGCTATGACGACTGGTCACTTCCCAAGGGCAAGCCGCACTCCGGGGAGATGCTGCCGGTCACCGCGGTCCGCGAGGTGGCCGAGGAGACCGGGCACACCATCGCGCTGGGCGCCAGGCTGGGCAGCACCCGTTATCTGGTGCGCTGGGGCCAGAAGGTGGCGCACTACTGGGCGGCGCGCCCCACGGGTGGCAGCTTCCGCCCCAGCGACGAGGTCGACGAGCTGCGCTGGCTGCCGCTGGCGACGGCATCCGGCCTGCTCAGTCACGGACGCGACCGGACGCTGCTGGCCGGCCTCGACGGCGCGACCGCCATCACCCACGCCGTGCTGCTGGTCCGCCACGCCGAGGCCGGTGAGCGACAGACCTGGCCGGGCGACCAGGACCGGCGCCCGCTGACCCCAGCGGGCCAGCAGCAGGCCGAGGCCCTGCGAGCGCTGCTGCCGCTGTTCGGAGCCGCGCGGGTGCACGCCGCACCACCGCTGCGGTGCCGCCAGACCGTCGAGGGCCTCGCCGCGGATCTCGGGGTGCCAATCGTCGAGGAACCGACGTTGTCCGAGGACGGTTACCGAGCCGATCCAGCGGCCGGCCTGCGCAGGCTGGCCGAGATCGCGGCCGAAGCGGGAGGTCCCGCCGTGGTGTGCAGCCAAGGAGGGGTGATCCCCGACCTGGTCAGCACGCTCACCAACTCCGCTGGGCGCACGTTGCCCGAGGTGCCCAGCCACAAGGGCAGCTTCTGGGGCCTGTTCTTCGGCGGTGGACCACCCGCCTCGCCGGCCCTGCTCGCCGCCGACTATTACGACGACGCGCTCAGCTGGTAGACCTCAATGCACGGTCACGAGCCGAGCGAAAGGTGAGAGTTTGGCTTCCGTTGCGAGCACGGTTCCACACCGGCGGAACTGATAGCTTGATCCTGATTCCTTCGGCAGGAGCGAGCAATTCGGCCGCGAACGCGCGCCCGACCTTCTGCAGGTCAGTGTACGGCTTTGTGATCAAAGCATTATGGGGGCTTCCAGCCTTGACGCCACTGCGGCAGTAACATCTCACGGCCCGATCCCCCCAGCCTGACCGACGCGCTCGCCCCTCGCGGTGGCGGCACGAGGGCGGCGATGACCTCGCCCCGGGAGGCATCAGCCGGCGGACTTCTTGACCGCCTTCCTCGCGGTGCCCTTCCGGGGAGCCGTCGCGGGGGCCTTGGACTCCTTCTTCGCCGCCTTGGCCGCTGCCTTGACC
This sequence comes from Pseudonocardiaceae bacterium, assembly GCA_050699815.1. Classification (GTDB taxonomy): domain Bacteria; phylum Actinomycetota; class Actinomycetes; order Mycobacteriales; family Pseudonocardiaceae. Next base: position 12,034 of record JBOHFT010000063.1, read on the forward strand.
GCGGTCGTGGTCTTTGCCTTGCCCGCGGGCGCCGGACGTACCGTCGCCACATCGTTGGCGCTCGCCCCCGCTCGTGGCAGCGTGCGCGCACCGCTCACCACCTCGCGGAACAACGTTCCCGGACGGAAGGTGGGCACAGTGGTCTTCTTGACCTTCACCGACTCGCCGGTGCGGGGATTGCGCGCTGTCCGCGCGGCCCGCGGCCGCCTCTCGAAGACACCGAAGCCGGTAATGGTGACCTTGTCACCCCCGTTGACCGTCCGGATCACCACCTCGACCAGACCGGCCACTGCGGCGGCGGCGATCTTCTTGTCACCAAGGCGCTCCGCGAGGGCGTCGATCAGCTGAGTCTTGTTCATGTCCGCCTCCCACAGCACGATCCCGGCCACCTGAGCAGGGCCATGGGGTCACCGTATCCCCCTTACGGCCCCTTGACGATCACCGTCGTGGTCGGCAGCCAGGATGGGCGCTGGGCCTCGAATGCGTCGATCTCCTCGGCGTGGCGCAGGCTCAGCGCGATGTCGTCCAATCCCGACAGCAGGCGCCAGCGGGTGTAGCCGTCGATGGCGAAGCCCACGGTGAGGTCCTTGGCCTGCACGGTCTGCTCCGAGAGATCGACGGTGACCTCGGTGCCCGGCTCGGCCTCCAGCAGCGTCCAGAGCAACTCGACGTCGTGCCGGGTGCACTGGGCGGCGAGCAGACCTTGCTTGCCCGCGTTACCCCGGAAGATGTCGCCGAACCGCGGCGAGATCACCACCCGGAACCCGTAGTCCAGCAATGCCCAGACCGCGTGCTCCCGCGACGACCCGGTACCGAAGTCCGGCCCGGCGACCAGCACGCTGCCGCTGCGGTATGCCTCGTCATTGAGCACGAAATCCTCGTGGGCGCGCCACGCGGCGAACAGCCCGTCCTCGAAACCGGTACGGCTGACCCGTTTGAGATAGACCGCAGGGATGATCTGATCGGTGTCCACATCGGAACAACGCAGCGGGACGCCGACGCCGGTGTGGCGGGTGAACTCTTGCATCAATGCTCCTTCCAGGAGCATGTGAGTGGCGTTCAGTGCCATAACACTGTTTCCCACTCACGGCTCAGTCCAGGTCGGCGGGGGCTGACAGGGTGCCGCGCACCGCGGTGGCCGCCGCCACCAGCGGCGAGACCAGATGGGTGCGGCCACCCTTGCCCTGGCGGCCCTCGAAGTTGCGGTTGGACGTCGACGCGCAGCGCTCGCCGGCCGCGAGCTGATCGGGGTTCATCCCCAGGCACATCGAGCAGCCCGCCGAGCGCCACTGGGCGCCGGCCGCGGTGAACACCTCGTGCAGGCCCTCGGCCTCGGCCTGGGCGCGCACCCGCATCGAGCCGGGAACGACGAGCATCCGCACCCCGTCGCGCACCCGGCGGCCGGCGAGCACCCCCGCCGCCGCCCGCAGGTCCTCGATCCGCCCGTTGGTGCAGGAGCCGAGGAACACCGTGTCCACCGCGATCTCGCGCAGCGGGGTACCGGGCTTGAGGTCCATGTAGGACAGTGCCTTGCGCACCGCGAGCCGCTCCCCTTCGTCGGTGATCTGGTCGGGATCGGGCACCCGCCCGGACAGCGGCAGGCCCTGGCCGGGGTTGGTGCCCCAGGTCACGAACGGTGTCAGGGTGTCGGCGTCGAGGTGTACCTCGGCGTCGAAGGTGGCGTCGTCATCGGTGTGCAGGCAGCGCCAGTGCTGCACCGCCGCGTCCCACTGCGGGCCCACCGGCGCGTGCGGCCGGCCAGCCAGGTAGCCCAACGTGGTGGCATCCGGCGCGATCATCCCGGCCCGGGCACCCGCCTCGATCGACATGTTGCAGACCGTCATCCGGGATTCCATGGACAGCTGCTCGATCACGTTGCCGCGGTACTCCAGCACATGCCCCTGGCCGCCACCGGTGCCGATCCGGGCGATCACCGCCAGGATGATGTCCTTGCTGGTCACACCCGCGGGCAGCGACCCGTCACGGCTGTGCACGACCACCGCCATGGTCTTGAACGGGCGCAGCGGCAGGGTCTGGGTGGCCAGCACGTGCTCCACCTCCGACGTGCCGATGCCGAATGCCAGCGCGCCGAAGGCGCCGTGCGTGGAGGTGTGGGAGTCACCGCAGACCACGGTCATCCCCGGCTGGGTGAGGCCCAGCTGGGGTCCCACGACGTGCACGATGCCCTGCTCGGCGTCGCCCATCGGGTGCAGCCGCACCCCGAACTCCGCGCAGTTGCGGCGCAGCGTCTCCACCTGGGTGCGGGACACCTCGTCGGCGATCGGCAGCTCGATGTCGGTGGTGGGGACGTTGTGATCCTCGGTGGCGATCGTCAGATCCGGCCGGCGGACCGGCCGGCCCGCCAGCCGCAGGCCGTCGAAGGCCTGCGGGCTGGTGACCTCGTGCACCAGGTGCAGGTCGATGTAGAGCAGATCGGGCGCCCCGCTGTCGCTGTCACCCCGGCGCACCACATGGGCGTCCCAGACCTTCGCTGCAAGCGTGCGCCCCATCGGCCCGCTCCTCCGCTGGACTTCTCATATACCGGGAAGTTAGTATCGTCCTGTGGGACAGCATAGCGGCATCGGCGTGCTGGACAAAGCCGTGACGGTGCTGCGCGCAGTAGCCGCGAACCCCTGCGGCCTCGCCGAGCTGTGTGCCCGCACTGGGTTGCCCCGGGCCACCGCGCACCGGCTGGCCGTGGGCCTGGAGGTGCACCGGCTGCTGCGCCGCGGCAGTGACGGGCGGTGGCGGCCCGGCCCGGCCCTGCACGAGCTGGGCAACGGCGCGCTCGACCCGTTGCTCGATGCCGCCGCGATGGTGCTGCCCCGGCTGCGCGACCTCACCGGAGAGAGCGTCCAGCTCTACCGGCGGGATGGGATGGTCCGGGTCTGTGTGGCAGCCGCCGAGCCGCCGAGCGGCCTGCGCGACACCGTCCCGGTGGGAGCCCGGCTGCCGATGACGGCCGGATCGGGCGCGAAGGTCCTGGCCGCGTGGGCCGATCCGGCCACCCAGCGCGCTGTGCTCGGCGAAGCCGTGTTCGGCGAGCGGATCCTCATGGAGGTGCGCCAGCGGGGCTGGGCGCAGAGCGTGGCCGAGCGCGAGTCCGGGGTGGCCAGCGTGTCCGCCCCGGTGCGCGATGCGGCGGGCAGCGTGGTGGCCGCGGTGTCGGTGTCCGGCCCGGTGGAGCGGATCGGCCGCCGGCCGGGCGCCCGCTGGGCTGCCGACCTGCTGGCCGCCGCCGAAGCGCTGCGCAATCGGCTCTGACTCATCTCGCGCAGACAGCGAAGGTCACCCTGGTTGACTGGCGGGTCAGCAGCCGAGCTGGCAGATCGCCGCGCGGGCGGTCCCGGCGAACGGAACGCCGAGTTCGTCATAGATCTCCAGCGCCGTGCGCCAGAGCTCGCAGGCTTGGCCGCGTTCCGTGGTATCGGAGGCGACCTGGCCCAGCCCCCACAATGCCTCGGCTTCACCGGGCCGGTCACCGAGCTGCCGGGCCAGGACCAGCGCCTGGGTATGGTAGTCGCGGGCCTGGCCGTACTCGCCGACGAGCCGCTCCACGTAGCCCAGCCCCCGCAGCGCCTCGGCTTCACCGAATCGGTAACCGAGCTGCCGGGCGAGCGTCAGCGCCTGGGTGTGGTACTCACGGGCCTGGCCGTACTCACCGACGCGCCGCTCCACGTGACCCAGCCCCCGCAGCGCGTCGGCTTCACCGGGCCGGTCACCGAGCTGCCGGGCCAGGACCAGCGCCTGGGTGTGATACTCGCGGGCCTGGCCGTACTCACCGACGCGCTGCTGCACCTCGCCCAGCCCCCGCAGCGCCTCGACTTCACCGGGCCGGTCACCGAGCTGCCGGGCCAGGACCAGCGCCTGGGTGTGGTACTCGCGGGCCTGGCCGTACTCACCGACGCGCCGCTCCACCTCACCCAGCCCCCGCAGCGACAAGACCTCACCAGGCCGGTCACCGAGCTGCCGGACCAGGACCAGCGCCTGGGTGTGGTACTCGCGGGCCTGGCCGTACTCACCGACGCGCCGCTCCACGTGACCCAGCCCCCGCAGCGTGTCGGCTTCAGCGCGCCGGTCACCGAGCTGCCGCGCGAGAGCCAGGGCCTGAGTGTGGTGCTCACGGGCCTGGCGGTATTCACCGACGCGCCGCTCCACCTCACCCAGCCCCCGCAGCGACAAGACCTCACCGGACCGGTCACCGAGATGGCGGGCGAGAGTCAAGGCCTGGGTGTGGTACTTGCGGGCCTGGCCGTACTCGCCGACGAGCCGCTCCACGTGACCCAGCGCCCGCAGCGCATCGACTTCACCGCGCCGGTCACCGAGCTGCCGGGCGAGCGTCAGCGCCTGGGTGTGGTACTCGCGGGCCTGGCCGTACTCGCCGACGAGCCGCTCCACGTGACCCAGCCCCCGCAGCGCATCGACTTCACCGCGCAGGTAACCGAGCTGCCGGGCGAGCGTCAAGGCCTGCGTGTGGTGCTCGCGGGCCTGGCCGTACTCACCGACGAGCCGCTCCACCTCGCCCAACCCCCGCAACGCGTCGACTTCACCAGGCCGGTCACCAAGCTGCCGCGCGAGAGCCAGGGCCTGAGTGTGGTAATCACGGGCCTGGCCGTACTCGGCGACGAGCCGCTCCACCTCGCCCAACCCCCACAGCGCGTCGACTTCACCAGGCCGGGTACCGAGCTGCCGGGCAAGAGTCAATGCCTGGGTGTAGTACGTGCGGGCCTGGCCGTACTCGGCGACGAGCCGCTCCACCTCGCCCAGCCCCCGCAGCACCTCGGCCTCACCGAACCGATAACCGAGCTGCCGGGCCAGGGCCAAGGCCCGGGTGTGGTACTTGCGGGCCTGGCTGTACTCGCCGACGAGCCGCTCCACGTGACCCAGCCCCCACAGCGCATCGACCTCAGCGCGGCGGGCACCGAGCTGCCGGGCCAGGGTCAAGGCCTGGGTGTAGTACATGCGGGCCTGGCCGTACTCACCGACGAGCCGCTCCACCTCGCCCAGCCCCCGCAGCGCCTCGGCCTCACCGGGCCGGTCACCGAGCTGCCGGGCCAGCGCCAGGCCCTGGGTGTAGTAGTCGCGGGCCTGGCCGTACTCACCGACCAGCCGCTCCACCTGGCCCAGGCCCCACAGCGCATCGACCTCAGCGCGCCGGTCACCGAGCTGCCGGGCCAGGGACAATGCCTGGGCGTGGTACTCGCGGGCCTGGCCGTACTCACCAACCAGCCGCTCCACCTCACCCATCCCCCGCCGCGCCAAGGCCGCACCGGGCCGGTCAGGGTGCCGGGCCAGCACCAATGCCTGGGCGTAGTACTCGCGGGCCTGGCCGTACTCACCCACCAGCCGCTCCACCTGGCCCAGGCCCCACAGCACGTCGACCTCAGCGCGCCGGTCACCGAGCTGCCGGGCCAGGGACAATGCCTGGGCGTGGTACTCGCGGGCCTGGCCGTACTCACCAACCAGCCGTTCCACGTGACCCAGGCCCCACAGCGCGTCGACCTCAGCACGCCGGTCACCGAGCTGCCGGGCCAGGGTCAGCGCCTGGGTGTAGTACGTGCGGGCCTGGCCGTACTCGGCGACGAGCCAGTCAACCTCGCCCAGCCCCCACAGGGCGTCGACTTCACCGTGCCGGTCACCGAGCTGCCGGGCCAGGGCCAAGGCCTGGCCGAGAAGGTACCGGACGTCGGACCACAAGCCGAAGTCGCGGAAGTGCCCAGCCAGCACAGTCACCAGGTCCGCGGCGTCGGTAGTCGGGCTCATCGCCCGCACACACCCGAGCAGGTTATGCCGCTCAACGGTCAGCCAGGCACGCGCCTGCGACGCGTCAGCAAACGCCAGCCCAGCCCCCGCAACGGTGCTCTTGCCAGGGTCGCCCACAACGCAGGGTCGCAGCAACCGGTCGGCCTCACGCGTGATCGCCAGGTAACTGCCGACCAGGCGATCCACCGCCGCCGCCCGCGCAGCCGGCGGCTCCTCCGCATCGGCACGTTCCCGAGCGTAAAGGCGCACCAGGTCATGCATCCGGTAACGCGGACCGCCGGGAACACCCGGGACGGAGCGCTGGTCAAGCAGGTTGTGATCGACCAGCTCGCGCAGCAGCTGCTTGCCCGCCGCGGGCGGCACGTCGGCCACTGCGGCGATCACCACCGGCGTGATCGCGGGACCGGGATGCCAACCCAGCAGACGAAAGGCCCGACGCTGCTCATCGGTCAGCAGCCGGTAAGACCACTCGAACGCCGCCCGCACCGAGAGGTGCTCAGCCACCAACGCATCCAGCGCCGCGGTCTGATCGGCAACGTCTGCGGCAACATCGGCCAGCAGCTCACCCCGATGATGGCGTAACCGCCCCGCGATCAACCTGATCGCCAACGGCAACCGACCACACGCGGCCAGGATCCGCCGAACAGCATCACGATCGTGGCAGCGCTGCACCCCGACCAGCTTGATGAACAACCGCTCCGCCTCATCCCACCCCAGCACATCAAGTGACAGCGGGTAGGCATCGGTCAGGCCGGTCAGCTTCCGCCTGCTGGTGATCAGCACCAGGCAACCGGGCGCCTCCGGCAGCAGCGGCAGCACCTGATCACTGGTGCAGGCATTGTCCAGCACGATCAGCATGCGCCGCGCGTGGACATGATGGCGCCACTGATCTTGGCGTTCGGCCAGATCGGCTTTGACCGCCTCCGGCGGCATACCCCGTTGGAGCAGCATCTGCTCCAACACCGCGGAGGGTTCCCGTGGCCCCATGCCCGGGGTATGGCCATAAAGGTCAACCCAGACCGCCCCGTCCGGGTAACGGGTGGCGAACTCCTGGGCGGCATGCCGGGCGAACGCCGTCTTCCCCACCCCCGCCATGCCATCGATGGCATAGATGGTCACCACCGTGCCCTGCGGGGCCTGCTCGGCGATCTGAGCGCGCAGCTCAGCCATCGGCCCATCCCGCCCGGTGAAGTGAGTCACCTCACCGGGCAGCCCCCCGCGACCAATCGCCGGTTCACCGGCGGTGATCGGCCGGTCGACCTGCGGGTCACCGCCACCGCCAGGAACACTCAAGCGGCGCCGCCTCTGCCGTGGCACCAGCACATCCAGCGAATCACCGAGGCGCGGGTCACCGATGTCCAGAAATTCCTGCCGATCACCGGGCGGCATCCCCTCCAGATCATCGACATCAATGAGCCGATCCCACGTCGTCCCATAGACGGCCGCCAGAACCCGCAATGCCCGCACCGGCGGCCGCACACCTCCCATCGGCCATTTCTCATACTCACAGATACGACTGCCACGCATACCCATTCCCGGGTCGCCCCGGATCTGATTGAACCGCGCCGCAGCCTCGTCCTGGGTGAGTTCGCAGGCCTGCCGCCAGGCCTCGCGCGGCCGGTGCCCGCAGCGCATCAAGTCAGCCACGACCTGTTCGACGAGTTGGCGGCCGTCCACTCCCAGCCTGGCCAGACGTTCCCGCTGCCGATCACGGTACGCTTTGGCAGCTGGTTTGCGCGGCATGGGCATCTCACCTTTACCCTGGGTCACTCGTCAGGCACTCCTTGATGCAGGTGCACCCGCGGTAATGGTCGGGCCCGCCGGCGCTAACCGGAAGTGATCCGGCCGCTGACCTGAGAGCTTCCCGCACCAAGATACCGTGATCCTACCAGGTCAGGCCCAGGCAGGCCCGGTGAGGAAATCTCTCCACCGGGCGTGAGCGACACACCCCGGAGCGTCTGCGAACATGGCCTACGTACCTGATTCTCCCGTTGCCCAGCACACCGCAGCGGGGTGGACGCGAAGGGCCGCGGGTGCCGCTCCTTGGCTCCCTGCCCATCGAATCCACCCACTTCGGTGACCCGCACAATAGTCCCGGCCCCACAGAGGAGAAAGATGACAGCGAGGCCGTCCCGTCAAGAATCAATAGATCAGGACTCGTGCATCAGGAGAGGAAAAACCATGGCCGTCATGGACTACCAGACGAAGGACGGGCTCGCCGACTATGGCTTCTCGATGGAGTTCCAGCCGGACGAAGGCTGGCGAGCTTACATCATCTTTCAGCCCTTTTATCAGACCCGCGACGAAAGTCCGCAATTGCCCTATCAAGCTATCGGCCATAACGGGCGCCGCTACGTGAACTGGCCCCCGAAGCTCGACAGCCTGGGAGACGCAAAAAAGGTTGCCGCCCTCTGGGCCGAACTGATCCAGCGTCACCAGTGCAGCCAAGAGCCAACAAAGGCCACGCCAGCTGGCCCAGATCGCCTCGGCGACGCGGCCGACACCGGTGGGTCACGCCTCCTGAAGGCCGTGTGAGAGGCGACGGCCGGGCACGGGAGGCTGGCCCAGCCCTCAGGCTGGGCCAGCCTTGCCCGGAAGGGAGGCAGAGCCCGTGGGAGTGGGCCTTGCCTCTGTCGGTGGATCAGCGGGAGTCGAGCCGGCGCAGAATCTCGACAACCGCCGTGCCGGGCAGCGTAGCGCCAGCCGCGAACGGCGGCCGGGCCCGTCCCGAGGCGCACCCTGCCGGACGTCCCGTCTTATTACCAGGTTCTGGAAACAGTACAGGATCGGCCCCTGGCGTCAAACGCCCAGTTCAGGGGCCGATCCTGGCTGTTATCACCGGTGTAGCCCCGACGGGATTTGAACCCGCGCTACCGCCTTGAGAGGCCGGTACAACAGGCGATCAGCGCTTTCTCTGGTATGGCCCCGTCACGTCACACCTGGTCAGCGTCTGCACCAGTTGCCACACCACCCCCTGGTTCAATGCACAAGCCCTTGCACACGGGAATGCCGCCGCATCGGGAGCGACCTGCCCGCCTACCGGCACGCTGAGGCCGTCGGGGTGAGCTGGCCCAAGGCGTCGAACTACGTCAAGGCCGAATGCGAGTGCCCACGGGTGATCCGGGTCGGCAGTCCTGGCCCGGGACCCGATCATCGACGGCGGCTGCGGCAAGGATTTCTGCGTACCCGAGGCGGCGACGAGCAAGACTAGGGACGGCAATCGGCCGTCGGTCGATAGAACCCGTTCGGTGCCCGAGGCGAGACCACCGACCCTCCCCCGCCCACGGCCACCCACGCGAGGTCCACGACGAGTATCTGAACCGGCAGCACACAGCGTGAAATAACCACAAAGAAAGCTGTCCGGAAAACGCGGGGCCCATCACCCCGGTCCGTCACGATCTTGTTGTAGTTCACGGTGCTCCCGGCAGGGGTGTAGGTGGTCATCGCGGGCTCCTGCACTCGTAGCGGATGGTGGGGATACCGGCGGTGTCGGCGAGGTGGGCGGTGTGGCTGGCCCCTCGGGAGGCGTCGAGGATGAAGGCCAGGCACACGTCGGCGCCCAAGGTGACCATCTCGGCGTTCCGCCGGAACCCGGCACTACGGCCGTGCCGGGCCCAGTCGGCGGGATGCGGCTCGGGGGTCCAGCCCCACCCGCGGGCGATATCGCCGGCGAGCCGGTCAGCACCCCGCGCCCCGCCGTGCACCACGATGGGGAATGGCCAGGCGCCGTCGGTGCTGGTGCCCACCGAGCGCAGGTAGCCGCTGATCGCCGCAGCGATGGCTGGTTAGTCGGTCCAGGTGCGGCTACCGGTGATCAGGATCCGTATCGGTTGTCGGTCCATGGTGGTGCTCACTTAGTTCCGCTGGCCGGGTCGGTA
>JBOHFT010000064.1:0-21395 GCA_050699815.1 Pseudonocardiaceae bacterium
ACTCACGGGGCGTCAGCCCTGGAGACTTTCACGCCGTGCGCGCCCAGGCCGTGAAACGACCATGAGCCGTCGTTCTCGTGCACCACCAACAGCGTGGTCATGCTGCCGTCGTCGCTGCAGCGGCCCTGTGCCGCCATCCGACCGCGCTCGCGTTCCCCGTGGCGCCTGGGCGGTTCGATGCTCATCCGCATCGAAGGAGGAGACCGAGGCGCTGCTGGACATGTTGTCTGCGGCCCGTGTCGAGTACACGCCCATTGCGGATCTGCTCGCCTGCGGTGCGCTGGCCCGCTGGCAAGCGCACGGTGGAGTCCAACGTTGTCAGTACCTGTTCGTCGAGGCCTACCACGACGTCGGACTTGAGCGTGCGCAGCGCCGCCACCGGTCCTGGGAAGTAGCGGGTCAAGGAAGCGAAAAGTGTCGTGGGCGGCCAGTAGCAGTCGCTGACGAGCCGCCGGTAGTTCAGGCCACCCTTCATGATCGTGAGTGCTGCTGAGCCGAACTGTTCGGCGAGATCAGCTGGCATGTGGTGATACGGCCACGGCGCGCAGAAGAAGGCGTGGGTGCGGACCGCGAGCCGCCCGATGCGCAGCGCCTGCCACAACCGGCGGCCCGCCTCGGCGACGTGCCCTGGGGCCTGCCGTAACCGGCGAAGGCAGGCGATCAGGTCAGCGGTGGTCGCATCGGAGACGTAGTAGGGACAGGGCTTGACGTGCAGCGTCACCGTGGCGGCCCGGTGGCCCGATAGCAGGTGGTCGATGAGCAGCAGGTCGGCGAGCAGTTCGCGTCCGGCGTTGTCGGCGACAATGCAGATGTCTCCCGGTTGGTCGGTCAGTATCGACCACAGCAGCGGCGTGTCGTCGGCAACGAGTTCGACCGCCTCGTCAGCGGACGGTTCCGACGAAGCTGAGATCCTGAACCCGAGGTCGGCTCGGTTTCCCCACAGCGATGCGTGCACCAGCGCCGACGCTCGTTCGTCTGGTGGCAGCGACAGCACTCGGTCCAGTGCCGCGAGTTCGGTGACGAGTGAGGCGTCGTTCAGTTCGGCGTTCTTGAAGGGTTCGAAGGGGTCGATACCGGCCCAGGGGCCGGGTTCGAAGAATCCGATGACGTCGAGGAGCTTGCGGTAGAAGTAGCTCTCCGCCCACAGGAAGGGGACATCGATCCACCGCTGGCCGAAGTAGTCACGACCCCAGCCATCCCACATCGCGCGATCGGGTGCGCGACGACCCAGCGGCGTGATCGCGCCTGCTGACGATTCGCGCCCGAGCCGATCGAGAGCGTGATCCTGGTCGAGCGGGTACGGGAAGGCGTCGCGTATCTGGTTCACGAGCTGGGGATGCCGCTGGTGCAAGACTCCCCAGGCGAAGGATCCGGGCACGTTGCTCAGGATCGGCGGCGCATCAGACAGCGCCTCCGTATGACCCACCCCAGCCATGCGCCGTACCCCCTCACCCCACGTCGTCCGAGACTGCGTTCTGGAGGCAGACTGCTCTAATCCGCGGCCCGTTTAGCGCAGTATGTCTCCAGAACGCGGGGCGGGTCTGCACGAGCTGACCCGGGGATTCACGGACATTCCATCGAGTGGCCACGTTGGTGTTCCTCCTGCAACCTGCTCGTCCGATACACCCAGCGCCATGAGCACCCCGCAGCTGTTGGCGACCACCTCTCAGTCCGTCGGCTCCCCGCACTACTCACTGCTGGTGGCCCAGCAGCAGGCCGAAGTCCGCGCCGCCCAGCGGCTCCGGCACCGCGTGTTCGCCGGCGAGATGGGTGCCGTGCTGCACTCGTCGCAGCCGGGCCTGGACGTCGATGAGTTCGACGCGCACTGCGACCACCTGGTGGTGCGTGCGGACCGCACCGGCGAGATCGTCGGCACGTACCGGATGCTGCCGCCCGACGGTGCGCGCCGGGCCGGCGGGCTGTACTGCGAGACCGAGTTCGCGATCCCCGGGCTGGTGGGGCTGCGCGAGGCCCTGGTGGAGACCGGCCGCTCCTGCGTGCACCCCGAGCACCGCACCGGGGCCGTGGTGAGCCTGGTCTGGGCGGGGATCGCGCGCTACATGCTGCTCACCGGGTACCGCTGGCTGGTCGGCTGCGCCTCGGTGCCGCTGCGCACCCCCGGTGCCCCGGACGGCGCGCTTGCGGCCGGCGTCTGGGAGACGGTAAGAGCCCGGCACCTCGCGCCCGAGCAGTACCGGGTGCAGCCGCACCGGCCGTGGGACGTCGAGGCTGCGCCGCGACCGCAACGAGCCACCCTGCCCCCGCTGCTGCGTGGCTATCTGCGGCTGGGCGCCTGGGTGTGCGGACCCCCCGCGCACGACCCGGACTTCGGGGTGGCCGACTTCCTGGTGCTGCTGTGCCTGGACCGGATGGATCCCCGCTACGCACGTCACTTCCTGGGCCAGCCGGCATGAACCGCCCGCATCCGTGGATGCCGGTGTCGCCGTGCGGCAACGGCTGCCTCCCACCGGCCGGTGCGGTGCCGGTGGTGGGCCGGGCGCGCCGGCTGTGGCGGCTGCTGGCCGCCGGGGCCATGCTGCTGGCCGGCGCAGTACTGGCGGCCGCGCTGCCGCGGCTGCGCCCCGCTGGCCGGCAGCGGGTGCTGCGGGCCTGGTTCCGGGCGCTGCTCACGGCGTTGCGGATCCAGCTGGCGGTCACTGGCGGCGACCGGTTCGGACCGCCGGGCGCCGGAGTCCTGGTGGTGAGCAACCACATGTCGTGGCTGGACCTGATCGCGCTCGGCGCGGTGCAGCCGCTGCGCATGGTGGCCAAAAATGAGGTGCGGACCTGGCCGGTGATCGGCCTGCTGGCCCGCCGGGCCGGAACGGTCTTCGTGGACCGCGAGCGGCTGTCGACGTTGCCCCGGATGGTCACCGAAGTGTCCAGCGCGCTGGCCGGCGGCGCGGCCATCGGCGCGTTCCCGGAGGGCACCACCTGGTGCGGGCCGGCCAGCGGACGGTTCCGGCCCGCGGTTTTCCAGGCCGCCGTGGATACCGCAACGCCGGTGCGGCCCGTCGCGTTGCGTTACCGCCTGGCCGGTGCCGGCCCCACCACGGTGGCCTCCTTCGTCGGCCCTGCCACCCTGTGGGAGTCCGTGATGCTGGTGGCCGGAGCCCGTGGCCTGGTGGCGGAGGTGCACCTGCTGCCCCTGCTGCGCCCCGACGGTCTCAACCGGCGAGCCCTAGCAGCCACCGCCCAAGCGGCCACCTGCCGCGTTCTGGGGACAGATTGCCTTAATTTGCAGGCTGTTTAGCGCAGTCTGTCCCCAGAACGCGGTCACTGCGGGCGCGGTTAGGCTGGTGTTGCGATGACTTATCTCGATCATGCGGCGACGACGCCGATGCTGCCTGAGGCGGTGGCAGCGATGAGCCAGGCGCTGTCGACTGTGGGCAACGCCTCGTCGGTGCACGGCTCCGGGCGCCGCGCTCGGCGCACCGTCGAGGAAAGCCGGGAGAGCATCGCCGAGGCGTTGGGTGCCCGCCCGTCTGAGGTGGTGTTCACCGGCGGCGGCACGGAGGGCGACAACCTCGCCGTCAAGGGGCTGTTCTGGCAGCGGCGGGCCGTCGACCCGCGCCGCACGCGGGTGCTCGCCTCCGCCGTTGAGCACCATGCCGTGCTCGACGCGGTGTCCTGGCTGGCCGATCACGAGGGTGCCGACGTGGTGTGGCTGCCGGTGGATGCGCACGGCCGGGTGCACCCCGAGACGCTGCGCGCCGAGCTGGCCCGCGACCCGGGCTCCGTCGCCCTGGTGACGGTGATGTGGGCCAACAACGAAGTGGGCACCGTGGCGCCGGTCCGCGAGCTGGCCGAGGTCGCCGCCGGGTACGGGGTGCCGCTGCACACCGACGCCGTCCAGGCGGTGGGCCAGCTGCCGGTGCACTTCGGCCGGTCCGGGGCGGCGGCGCTGGCCCTGACCGGGCACAAGCTCGGCGGCCCTTACGGCGCTGGGGTCCTGCTGCTGGGCCGGGCGGTCACGGCCACCCCGCTGCTGCACGGCGGCGGCCAGGAGCGCGATGTGCGCTCCGGCACGCTGGATGTCCCGGCGATCGTCGGGCTGGCCACCGCGATCGGGCATGCGGTGGCGGCGCAGCCGCGCAGCGCGGTCCGGCTCGGGCGGCTGCGGGACGAGCTGGTGGAGGGGATCGTCGCCAAGGTGCCCGACGCGGTGCTCAACGGGGACCCGGGCGACGGGGTGATCGATGGTGGCCCCTCGCGGCTGCCGGGCAATGCCCACCTCACCTTCCCGAACTGTGAGGGCGACTCGCTGCTGATGCTGCTCGACGCCCGCAGCGTCGAGTGCTCCACGGGTGCCGCCTGCACCGCCGGTGTCGCGCAGCCCTCGCACGTGCTGCTGGCGATGGGCGCCACACCGGCCGCGGCGCGCGGCTCGCTGCGCTTCACCTTGGGGCACACCTCCACGGCCGCGGACGTGGCGGACCTGCTCGACGCCATCGAGCCGGTGGTCACCCGGGCCCGCGGAGCCGGGATCCGGCGGGCGAGAGCGTCATGAGGGTATTGGCCGCGATGAGCGGCGGGGTGGACTCCGCGGTGGCGGCCGCCCGCGCGGTGGATGCCGGGCACGAGGTCGTCGGGGTGCACCTGGCCCTGTCGGAACAGCCCGGCACGCTGCGCACCGGCGCCCGCGGGTGCTGCACCAGGGAGGACGCCGCCGACGCCCGGCGGGTCGCCGACATCATCGACATCCCATTCTACGTCTGGGACTTCGCGCAGCGGTTCACCACCGACGTGGTGGACGATTTCGTCGCGGAGTACGCCGCAGGCCGCACCCCCAACCCGTGCCTGCGCTGCAACGAGCGGATCAAGTTCACCGCACTGCTGGATCGGGCCCTGGATCTCGGTTTCGACGCGGTCTGCACCGGTCACTATGCGCGTCTCTCGGACGGGGTACTGCGCCGTGCGGTGGACGCCGGCAAGGACCAGTCCTACGTGCTCGCCGTGCTCACCGCTGACCAGCTGGCGCATGCGATGTTCCCGGTCGGCGATACCCCGAAGGCCGGCATCCGGGCCGAGGCCACCCGGCGTGGGCTGGCCGTCGCGGGCAAGCCGGACAGCCACGACATCTGCTTCATCCCGTCTGGCGACACCCGGGCATTCCTCGCCCACCGGCTGGGATCCCGGCCCGGGGAGCTGGTCGATGACGAGACGGGTGAAGTCCTGGGGCGCCATGACGGGGTGCACGGCTTCACGGTCGGCCAGCGCCGCGGGCTGGGTGTCGGGCGGCCGGCGGCCGGCGGCCGACCACGGTTCGTGCTGGGGCTCGAGCCGGTGACCGCAACCGTGCGGGTGGGGTCGGCCCGGCGCCTCGACATCGCCGTGGTCGACGCTGACCGTCCGGTGTGGACGGCGGGTGCCCCGGAGGGCCCCGTCGAATGTGTAGCGCAGGTCCGGGCGCACGGCGGCACCGCGGACGCCGTCGCGGAGATCGTCTCCGGTGGTGGCCCCGGTGGTGACCCCAAAAATGACACTGTGCGGGTGCAGCTGCGGCAACCCCTGCGCGGGGTGGCCCCCGGGCAGGCCGTCGCGCTGTACCGTCCCGACCCCGATGGCGACGTCGTGCTCGGCAGTGCGACCATCACCGCCACCAGCTGAGCATCCCACCAGGAAGGGGCGACCCGGCGTGGCCACCCCTTCCCCTGGATGTGGGCCCCTGGATGTGGGCTCAGACCTGGTCAGCCGTCAGCGCTGGCGCCGTCGGTGCCGATGCCGTTGCCGCTACCGGGAATCAGAGGGAAGCCGAGGACATTGACCCCGACTTTGCCGATGCCGGGGGTGCCGTTGCTGGCGGTGCCGCCGTCGCCGGTGCTGAACAGCGACAGGACGGTGCGGGTCGGCAGCAGCTCCACGTGCTGGCGGTCGAGTTCGGCGAAGCTCACTGTGTCAGACATCAAATCCTCCTATGGAAGGTGGTCTCGGGCATGGAAAACATCTCGTCGTTTGCATTGCTGATTCGCCATCACATACCGTGCCCGACGGTAATGTCCGGTGGCAATTGGTAGCCGCACGTAATTCTTCCAGGTGGGCTACCTAGCCGCGGAGCTGCTTTTATCGAATACGTAGCCGGGCTGCGGCATGCTACGGAGATCCCATGCTCCGGTACCTGATAGAAAGACCCGGTGACTGACCGACCTCCCTGGCCCCCCGGCACCGCCACCGGGATCGGCTCGATGCCTGGCACCGGCGCCCTCGAGGCCGCCCGCACCGTGATCGGCGAGCTGCCCGATCTCCCGCACCTGCCCGAGCTACCCGACCGGGGTGCCGGGGCGGACATGATCGGCCGTACCGCGGCGTTGCTCGTCGACCTCGCCGTCGAGCTGGTGCCCTCCGGGTACCGGGTCACCGCCCGGCCCGGTGGTGATCACCGCCGCGGCGTCGACCTGCTGCGCACCGACCTGGACGCGCTCGAGGAGGCGGTGGGCTCCGCCGGGGCCCGGCCGGAGGTGGTCAAGCTGCAAGCCGCCGGGCCGTGGACGCTGGCCGCCGAGGTGGAGCTGCGCAGCGGGCACAAGGTGCTCACCGACCCCGGCGCGTTACGCGAGTTCGCGGCGTCGCTGGCCGAGGGGCTGCGGGTGCACGCGGCGGAGGTCTCCCGCCGGCTGGGGACGAACGTCGTGGTGCAGCTCGACGAACCGGGCCTGCCCGCGGTGCTCGCCGGCAGCGTGCCTACCCCGTCCGGGTATGGCACCGTGCCCGCGGTGCCCGAGGGGGACGCGGTCGACCTGCTGCGCGGCGTCCTCGACGCCCTGCCCGTGCCGCGGATCGTGCACTGCTGCGCGCCCCGGCCACCGTTGGCCCTGCTGCGCTGCGCCGGGGCTGACGCGCTGGCCGTCGACGCCGAACTGCTCGCCGGCGCGCCCCGGGCCACCGTCGATGCCCTCGGTGAGGCCTGGGACTCCGGGGTGTTGCTGCTGCTCGGGCTGGTCCCTGCGCTGGAGCCGACGGTGCCGCCCACGCTCGCTGGCCTGGCCCGGCCCGCGCTGGACTTGGTGGACCGGCTCGGTTTCAGCCGCGGGTTGCTCGCCCAGTGCTGCGTGCCCACCCCGTCCTGCGGGCTGGTCGGCGCGACCCCGGGCTGGGCCCGGCGGGCGCTGACCCTGGCCCGGGAGCTGGGTCAGGCGTTCGTCGACCCGCCCGACTCGTGGTCGCGGTGACCTATGCCGTCAGCAGCCCGGCCTATAGTCACGCTAGGTGATCGGGCGACGTCTACCGGGCTGAACCTCCCCGGCGTACCGTCACGCCCGCGGGGGCTCGCCGACAAGGGGCGTTGCATGATCCAGGTCACCGACATTGAGGCGTTCCGTGCAGAGCTGTCCGGCATTGCGCTGGTCCCCGGGGATAACGGATACGACCGGGCGCGCTCAGCGTGGAACGGCGAGATCGACCGGTACCCGGCGGTGATCGCGCGCTGCGAAAGCGCGGCCGACGTCGCCGCGGCGATCGGGTTCGCCCGGCAGCGCGGCCTGGAGATCTCGGTGCGCGGCGGCTTCCACAACACCGCCGGCACCGCGATCTGCGACGACGGCGTGATGATCGACCTCAGCCAGTTGCGCGAGGTCAAGGTTGATCCGACCGCGCGCCGCGCCAGGGTCGGCGGGGGAGCGACCCTGGGCGACCTGGATGCCGCCACCCAGGTGCACGGCCTGGCGGTGCCGACCGGGATTGTCAGCCACACCGGAGTGGGTGGTCTCACGCTGGGCGGCGGGAGGGGGTGGCTGACCCCGCTGTACGGCTTGACGGCGGACAACCTCGTCTCGGCCGAGGTGGTGACCGCCGACCGGCGTCGGCTGCGGGCCGCCGCCGACGAGCACCCCGACCTGTTCTGGGCGTTGCGGGGCGGCGGCGGCAACTTCGGCGTGGTCACCGAGTTCGAGTTCCGGCTGCACCCGGTCGGTCCGGTGGTGCATCTGGGCTGGTTCTTCTGGGGTCTCGACCAGGGCACTGAGGCGCTGGAGCTCGGCCGGGAGGTGTTCGCCACGATCCCCGCCCACGCCAACGCCAGGATCATCGGTGCCCACGCTCCGCCGCTGCCTTTCGTGCCCGAGCGGTTCCACTTCATGCCCGGCTACCTCCTGGCGGTCGTCGGCTTCGGATCGGCCGAGGAACACGCCCGCGTGGTGGCCCCCATCCGCGAGGCGCTCCCGCCGCTGTTCGAGTTTGTCACGCCCTTGCCTTACACCCAGCTGCAACAGATGTTCGACGACACCCTGCCGTGGGGGTTAAAGTGCTATGAGAAGGCGCTGTATCTCGACGGGCTGTCCGACGAGGCGATCGCGGTGATCACCAAGCAGCAGGCCCGCAAGACCTCGCCACTGTCGCTGCTGGAGCTGATTCGGCTCGACGGGGCGTACGCGGAGGTCGGTGAGGACGAGACGGCGTTCGGCGGCAGCCGCTCGAGCCGTATCGGTGCCGTCATGGTCGCGCTCACCGAGGACGTGGAGCTGCTCGCGGCCGAACGTGCCTGGGTCCGGTCGTTCTGGGAGGCGCTGCGACCGCACGCCACCGGTTCCGGCAGCTATGTCAACGTCATGGCCGAGCTCGACGAGGACCGGGTGCGCGCCTCCTACGGGCCGGTCAAGTACGAGCGGCTGGCCAGGATCAAGGCCAGGTACGACCCGGACAACGTCTTCCACCTCAACGCCAACATCAAACCCCGCGTTGCAGCCGATCTGATGAACGTTGCGCAGTGGCGCTAGCACCGAAAGGTGCTAGCGTGGCGCACGGTTGTGGTCGTGTAGTTCCCCGATCGTTGTGAAGCGTCCGTGGAATGTCTGACTACGGGTACGCGCTCCCGTCGGGGATCTCCCATCGAGTGCGCGTGTCCCGCGCAACCGCGGGTCGGCACGGTGTCGGCCCAGGCATGGGATTCCACAGGGAGAGCACATGGCACACGGCACGGTGAAGTGGTTCAACGCGGAGAAGGGCTTCGGCTTCATTCAGGTCGACGGAGGTGGCCCCGACGTGTTCGTCCACTTCTCTGCCATCCAGGGTGAGGGCTACCGCAGCCTGGAAGAGAACCAGAAGGTGGAGTTCGAGTCGAGCCAGGGGCCCAAGGGCCCGCAGGCCGACAAGGTCATCCCCCTCCGCTGAGCATTCCTGCGCGGCCCCGCACCGTCTGTGGTGCGGGGCCGCGCTGCGTCCCGCTGTCGGTGACCGCAGCTAATCTCGCGGCGTGACCACTCCTGTGGCCGAGCCGCCTGCCGAGGTCCGAGCTGAGCACGGCGAGCTCGCTGAGACCGTGCGCGCCCACCAGTTCCGGTACTACGTGCTGGACGCCCCCACCGTCTCCGACGGCGAGTTCGACCAGCTCCTGCGCCGGCTGCAGGAGCTGGAGCAGCGCTGGCCGGCGCTGGTCACCCCGGACTCTCCGACGCAGCTGGTCGGCGGCGGTTTCAGCACCGAGTTCGCCGCCCATGGCCACCTCGAGCGGATGCTCAGCCTGGACAACGCCTTTGCGACCGATGCGCTGCGGGCCTGGGCCGACCGGGTCGCCCGCGAGGTAGGCGCTGAGATTCACTACCTCGCCGAGCTGAAGATCGACGGACTGGCGGTGAACCTGCTCTACGAGAACGGGCGGCTGACCCGCGGCCTGACCCGTGGCGACGGGCGCACCGGCGAGGACGTCACGCTCAACCTGCGCACCCTCAACGACATCCCCGACCGGCTGCACGACACCGCCGACTACCCGGTGCCTGAGCTGCTCGAGGTGCGCGGGGAGGTGTTCTTCCGGCTCGCGGACTTCGCCGAGCTCAACGCCCGGCTCGTCGAGGCGGGCAAGCCGGTCTTCGCCAACCCCCGTAACTCCGCGGCGGGCTCGCTGCGGCAGAAGGACCCGCGGGTGACCGCGACCCGTCCGCTGCGGATGCTCTGCCACGGCCTGGGTCGCCGGCGCGGGTTCGAGCCGGCTCGCCAGTCGGAGTCCTACGCGGCGCTGCGGGCCTGGGGGCTGCCGGTCTCCGCGCACACCCGGCTGCTGTCCACGATCGACGAGCTGATCGAGCACATCGGCTACTGGGGCGAGCACCGCCACGACGTGGAGCACGAGATCGACGGCGTGGTGGTGAAGATCGACGAGGTGTCGGCGCAGCGCCGCCTGGGCTCGACGTCCCGGGCGCCGCGCTGGGCGATCGCCGTCAAGTACCCGCCCGCGGAGGCCACCACCACGCTGGTAGATATCCGGGTCAACGTCGGGCGCACCGGGCGGGTCACCCCGTTCGCGTTCATGGAGCCGGTGACCGTCGCGGGGTCCACGGTGTCGCTGGCGACGCTGCACAACGCCGACGAGGTGCGCCGCAAGGGGGTGCTGATCGGGGACACCGTCACGATCCGCAAGGCCGGCGACGTGATTCCGGAGGTGCTCGGCCCGGTGGTGGACCTGCGCAGCGGCGGCGAGCGCGAGTTCGTCATGCCGACGCGGTGCCCGGAGTGCGGCACGGCGCTGCGCCGTGAGCGCGAGGGCGACGTCGACATCCGGTGCCCCAACGCCCGGTCCTGCCCGGCGCAGCTCCGGGAGCGGATCTTCCACGTGGCCGGGCGCGGCGCCTTCGACATCGAGGTGCTCGGTTACGAGGCCGCGGTGGCGCTGCTGGCCGCTGGGGTGGTGCACGACGAGGGTGACCTGTTCACCCTCGACGAGGCCATGCTGCTGGCGGTGGATCTGTTCCGGACCAAGGCGGGGGAGCTGTCGGCCAACGGGCGCAAGCTGCTGTCCAACCTGGACGCTGTGATGGATCGGCCGCTGTGGCGGGTCCTGGTGGCGCTGTCGATCCGCCACGTCGGCCCCACCGCGGCGCAGGCGCTGGCCCGCGAGTTCCGTTCGCTGCGGGCCATTGAGGATGCGGACGAGCAGGCGCTGGCCGCGGTGGACGGCGTCGGCCCGACGATCGCCGCGGCGGTGCGCGAGTGGTTCGCGGTGGGCTGGCATCGCGACGTGGTGGCCAAGTGGCGCGCCGCCGGGGTACGGATGGCTGACGCTGTCGACACATCGGTGCCGCGCCATCTGGAAGGGCTGTCCATTGTGGTCACCGGCTCGCTGGAGGGGTTCTCCCGGGACGAGGCGGCGGAGGCGATCGCCGAGCGGGGCGGCCGGGCGGCCGGGTCGGTGTCGCGCAAGACCGCGTTCGTGGTCGTCGGGGAGTCGCCGGGCTCGAAGTACGACAAGGCCGTGGCGCTCAAGGTGCCGGTGCTCGACGAGGCCGGGTTCCGGGTCCTGCTCACCGACGGACCCGAGGCCGCCCAGGCCGTGGCGGTATCACCGACGGAGACTATCGGATAGTTATATGATTACCGCTATGGGAACGGACAAGTTCTCGGCGACCGTGGATGCGGCGCTACTGGCGCAGGTCCGGGCACATGCCGGGCCGCGCGGGCTCAGCGCATTCGTCGCGGTCGCGCTACAGCACGAGCTGGACCGGGTGCGGCTGCGCGAGCTGCTCGACGAGCTGGCCGAGCAACTGGGGCCACCGGACGAGGGCATGGTCGCCGAGGCTGTGGGGGAACTGACCGCGCTCGTGCATCGGGTGCGGACCGCTGACCTGCCGGAGCAGCAGCGTGCCGTCGCACCCTGAGGCACCGGTGCTTGCCGTGCTCGACAGCGAGGCGCTGGCCGCGGTGGCGTTTCCCCGCGAGCGGGGCCGGGCCGGCCGCCGGGCGCAGGCGGTGCTTGTCGCGGTGGAGCGATTGGGTGGCCGGGCGTGCGTCCCGGCTCCGGTGGTCGCGGAGGTGGCGCGCTCAGCGTCCCGCCGAACCGGTGTCGACCGGGTGCTGCTGCGGCTGCCCGTCGCCGACACCGATCGTGCGGTCGCGACCCGAGCGGGGGACCTGCTGGGCAGACATGGGCTCGACTCATGCCACGCGGTAGACGCCTTCGTCGCCGCGACCGCGCTCGGCGCCAGACCTGCGGTGGTTCTCACCGGTGACCCGGACGACCTCGCCCGGCTGGTCGGCGACGCCCCGGGAGTGCACGTCCGGCCATTGCCGTAGCGTCATTTCTGCATGGCCCTACGCTGTGTGCGTGGCGTACTTGGAGGCATTGCTGCGCGAGCGGCTCGCTCAGGCGTTCGAGGTCGTGGCCGGGGTTGGGGCGGACCCGTCGGTCCGGCGGTCGCAACACGCCGACTACCAGGCCGATGGGGCACTCGCGGCAGCGCGCCGGGCGAAGTCCAACCCCCGGGAGCTGGCGACCCGGGTGGTGGAGCAGGCAGCGCTGGACGACCTGTGCGCCGCGGTGGAGATCTCCGGCCCCGGTTTCATCAATCTGACCCTCCGTGACGACGTGCTGGCCCAGTTCGTGGTCGACGTGACGCGCACGGACCGGCTCGGTGTGACACCGCCCGTCCCGGAGACGGTGGTCGTCGACTACTCGGCGCCGAACGTCGCGAAGGAGATGCACGCCGGTCACCTGCGGTCGACGATCATCGGTGACGCGGCTGTTCGCCTGCTGGAATGGCTCGGTCACCGGGTCATCCGCTGCAACCACCTCGGCGACTGGGGCACGCCATTCGGCATGCTGATCGAGCACCTGCTGGACCGTGGCGAGGACGAGGCTGTCCACGAGCTGTCCATCGGTGACCTGAACGGCTTCTACCGGGCGGCACGCGTCAAGTTCGATGCTAGTGAGGAGTTCCAGGAACGCGCCCGCCACCGCGTCGTGCTGCTCCAAAACAATGATGCGGAAACCCTGCACCTGTGGCGGCTGCTGATCGGCGAGTCGCAGAAATACTTCATGACAGTTTACCATCAGCTCGGGGTCCGGCTGACCACCGAAGATTTCGCGGGCGAGAGCGCGTATAACGACGAGCTCGCGTCGGTGGCGGCCGAGCTGGAACGCTTAGGTGTCGCGAAGGAGAGCGAGGGTGCGCTGTGCGTGTTTCCGGACGGTTTCAAGGGCCGGGACGGCGAGCCGCTGCCGCTGATCGTGCGGAAAAGTGACGGTGGTTACGGATATGCCTCCACCGATCTGGCCGCCATCCGCCACCGGTTGCGCAACGTCGGTGCAACGCGCCTGCTCTATGTCGTTGGCTCGCCGCAGCATCAGCACTTCGAGATGGTGTTTCAGGCGGCGCGCGAGGCTGGCTGGTTGGTCCCTCCGGCCCGGGCGGAGCACATCGGGCACGGTTCCGTGCTGGGCAGGGACGGCAAGATGCTGCGCAGCCGGGCCGGCGACTCGGTGCGGCTGATCGACCTCATCGACGAGGCCGTCACCCGCGCGACTGCCGCTGTGCTCGACAAGAATCCCGACCTTGACGCGACGACGCAGGCCACCGTGGCGCGCGCGGTGGGGATCGGTGCGCTGAAGTATGCCGATCTGTCCACTGACCGGATCAAGGACTACATCCTCGACTACGACCGGATGCTGTCGTTCGACGGCAACACCGCCCCATACCTGCAATACGCGCACGCCCGGATCCGGTCGATCTTCCGCCGGGCCGGCCTCGAGTCACCCGATACGATCGACCAGATCGTGATGTCGGCTCCCGCCGAACGCGCTCTAGCGCTCGCGGTGCTGGAGTTTCCTGAGGTGATAGCCGAGATCGAGCAGAACATGCAGTTTCATCGGCTTGCCACATATCTGTTCGGCCTGGCAACGGCGTTCACCGGCTTCTACGAGCAATGCCCGGTGCTGAAAGCCGAAGGCCAGGTGCGAGACAGTCGCCTGGTGCTCTGCGCGCTGACGGCGCGCCTCCTGTCTACTGGCCTTGATCTCCTCGGCATCGAGGCACCCGAACAGCTGTAAACCGGCTGACGCCTACCTGGTCGAAGTAGCACTTGCCGATGCCCATTTAGTGTGCCGTTTCGACGTGGTAGTCCTGCGCGTTGGTCTTGTCGGTGCCGTTGGACACCTGCATCTTCCGTAGCACGACGGTGACCAGCGCGGCGACCACGAGGTTGCCGGCCAGCGCGATGAGCCCAGCGTAGATCTGCACCGGGGAACCCTCGAAGGGCTCCCGGCCCAGGATCGACAGCGTGCCCAGCTGGAGCGCCGTGCCGCCGAAGTGCGCCGCGCCGGTGGTGGGATTGGGGCTTGGCCTGCTGCGCCTCGGCCCGGGAGTCGGCGTCCCGGCGCAGGTAGGTCTTGTAGATATTGCGGGACCACAGGTTCGCCGCGGCGATCGACATGATCGCCGCCGGCACCAGCAGACCGATCCCGATGGCCGCGTAGGCGACGCCGGCGAACCAGGCCGGGAACTGGGTGCCGAAGAGCACCGGGATGATCGTGTTGGGGTCCGGTCGGCCGGTGGTCGCGTTGACGATGGGTGTGGTCCCCGCGGCGATCGCGATGAACCCGAGCAGCGCGAGCAACCCGAGCAGCAGCGAATACGCCGGCAGCGCCACCATGTTGCGCTTGATGACATTACGACTGCGGGCGGGGAGTCCACCGGTCAGCACATGCGGGTAGAGGAACGCCGCTAGCCCCGAGCCGAAGGCCAGCGTCGCGCGGCCGCCGAGTCCCCACTCATCGAGGTGATCGAGTGAGGAGCCTTTTTCCACCGTGTGGCGTAGAAGCCGAGCCTCGTGACGAATGCGAACAGCAGCGTGAAGACGGCCAGCTCGGTCCAGCGCACGGTCATCTCCATTGGGCAGGCTCGGGCTCGGGCGGCGGAGGTCGGGACACGGGTGGACCAGTCAGCGGCTTTGTGGAGGATCAGTTAGAGCCCGATAAACATAAACTTTGTAGCCTCCTGCGTCGGCCCCTCAGGAGGCCCCACCCCACGCTCGTCGGTCTGCGCTCGTGCACGGCGCCGCGCCGATACGCGGTGCCCGAGGCCCTCGAACAACGCGACCTCCAGCTGCTCCGCGACCCACACGGGTCGCTCGATGCGGGGCACGCTATACAGCTCTGCGATCAGCTCGGCCCGGCGAGGGTCACCGCGGGGGTACGCGAGAACGATCAACCGCAGGCAGAATCCCGGGGCGAAACCGAACACGATGCAGACCAGAACCCAGACCAGAAGCAGAGTCCGCCAGGGTGCGGCAGCTGTCAGCAGCTCGGCCATCAGGCGTACCGCCCGACCAGGCGGGTGAACCGCGCGTCGCGGTGGGCCTCCTGAAGGACCGCGCCGAGCGCCAGCCGGCCCTTGTCGGTCAGCTCGTAGTACCGCCGGGGCGGGCGCTTGTCGCGGATGGTGGTCGGGTCCTCCCACCCGTCCTCGACCCAGCCCTCATCGAGCATTCGCGTCAGCATCGGGTAGAGCACGCCGGACCGGACGCCGGCCTGCCTGGACAGCTTGTAACCCCAGTGTCGGCTGGCTGGATCGTCGAGGAGGGCCATTGCCACCTGGACCAGAGCGTGGGTCTTCCGCATGAGTCTTATCATACATAGATCTTCTACGAGGTGCGACGGCTATCGTGGATCGCCCTGGTCGCGCACGGCCAGGTACCGGAAGTAGTGACGTCAACCAGAGCTGGCGGATCTTGGCTGACGGTAGCTTGGTCCGCATGGCGAGCATGCTGGAGCGGGCCGGCGCGATCGCCGACGATGTGCTGTTCCCCGCCGCCCTGGACGTCGACGCCGACGGGGTGATCCCACGCAGCCACTTCGATCTGCTCGCCGAGGAGGGTTTCTACGGGCTGGCGGGCCGGCCCGAACACAGCGGTATCGAGGTCGACTTCCCGTCGTTCATCAGCATTATCGAGACGCTGTGCGGAGGGTGCCTCACCACGACGTTCACCTGGATACAGCACCACAGTGTGGTGCGGGGCCTGACCGGCACGCGCAACGTGGACCTGCAGGAGAAGTACCTCGGCGCCGCGATCCGGGGCCAGGTGCGGGGCGGGGTGGCGTTAGCGGGCGCGATCCCGCGGCCGCCGCGGCTGTGGGCGGCCGCCACCGGCAGTGGCTGGCTGCTCAACGGCGAGTCGCCGCTGGTCAGCGGATGGGGCATCATCGATGTGCTGCTCATCGCGGCGCGGGACACGGCCGGGGGCCCCCAGGGCACGATCGTCCACGGGCTGGTCGACGCCGTGGCCGGTGCTGGCATCACCGCCGAGGAGCTGCGGTTGATCGCCGCCCAGGGCAGCAACACGGTCCGGCTGCGCTTCGAGGACTACTTTCTGCCCGCCGAGAAGGTCCTCGCCGAGGTGCCGCATACCGGCTTCCTCGCCAACCAGCACATTGGCTCGCGGCGCAACGGTTGCCTCGCGATGGGGGTCGCGGGCCGGTGCATCCGGATGATCGGGGAGGCCGGCCAGCCCGAGGCCGCGGCGCGGCTGCGCACCGCACAGGACACGGTGCGTGATCGCCTCGATGCCGGGCTGGCCGATCCGCCGGCCCTGCCCGCCGCGCGCGCCGCCGCATCCGAACTCGCCTACCGCGCGGCTGGTGCACTCGTGACCGCCGTGGGCAGCTCCGGGATCCGCCAGCGCCAGCACGCTGCGCGGCTGGTCCGGGAAGCCACCTTCACGCTCGTCGCGGCCGGCCGCCCCGAGGTGAAGAACGCCCTCCTGCACCTCTTCAGCTGATCGCGGTGCGTGCCCGCTCGGCTACTGCTTGCCCGCGGGCCACAACGGTCGGCGTGGACGACGCCCCGCCTGACACCGTCGAGCGCATCCGCGCTACCGGCCTTGATCTGCTCGGCGTCGAAGCGCCTGAACAGCGGCCTGGTGCTTACCGGCCACCACGAGGTTGATCCGGCCGGTCAAGGCCAGGCATTCGCGCATCGTCACCAGCAGCGTGTTTGCGTCGGGCGGCAGGAAAATCTGCGACGAGCTCGCCTTCTTGGTGGAGGAACTTGGCGTACTGATTGACCATCGAGTCCACAATGGAGGCGAACGCCTCGTAGCAGGGGAACAGGCCGTGCCGCCCAGCCAGCAGGTTGGATGCGAGCTCGTCGGGGCAGAAAATCCGGAAGTCCCGCCGGGCCTCGGTGGCCCGCATCAACGCGGTGAGCCATTCACCCAGCACAGGGGTCGGGTCGGCCTGGGCCCCGCCCGGCCGTGACACCTCGACGGCGGAGGGCTCCAGCGGCGGAAGCGGCAGGTCTGCGCGCAGCGCGCCCCCGTTGGCCTGTGGGACCGCCCCCAGCCGCAGGTCACCATCGGGTAGCAACTCGAGCAGGTCGGGATCGTCCAGCGCCGCGCCGACCGCCGTGGCCAATGCGTAGCCCAGCTCGCCGCCCTCGTGGATGACGCCGGGCACCTCAGGAGCCAGGTGACTGGGAAAACCCCCTGGCCAGGAGAACCGGCGGACCAGCTCGCGCAACCCCGACCCGTCCCGGGACAACGCCGGGTCGTGGTCTGCGTGGGTACCCTCCAGCCGCAGATTGGCGTGCACCGCGGGCGCGCCGTGCCCCGGGCCGGTGATCAACAGAGTGCGCTGGCCGGCGTGCCGTCGGTACCGGCGGCGGCCCACTGCGCTGTGCGGCCTGCACCAGGTCGCACAGTCGCCTCCTGCCACCAGCGCGTGGCCATCTGACCCGACGACGCCGGCACCGGGTCGTCGATCAGCTGCTCTTGCGCAGCAAGACCGCGACGATCCCGGCCAGGTGCTCCAGGCGGGCGAGCTCGGCGGCGCGGAACGTCGGTCCACCGGGGCGGCCTACCAGCAGAACCAGTTCCGCACCGCCGAGCGGGGTCGCGGCCAGCTCGGTGCCCAGCTCCCGCCAGGGCAGCGGGACCCAGGCATCCTCGCCGTCCAGGATCGTTGCCCGGCGCAGCGGCCACCAGGGCAGCTGCATCGCCTGGGTCTCCGGCGCGGCGGAAGAACCGGCGACCCGGTGCGGCCGCCCCGCCGTGCTGGTGAGCACGACCGCCCAGCCCGCTCGGGTGATCTTCGGCACCCCGTTGGTGAAGATCTGCAGGCCACCGGCGGGGTCGGCGGCGACCTGCTCGATCAGCTCCAGCTCACGGTGGGTGTCCAGGACCCCTGCCCAGGGGCGGACGGCGTCGACCTCGACACCCTCGACCGACTCCGCCGCGGTGATCAATACGTCGGGCAGCCGGCCGGCGGGCAGCTCCACGACGAGGTCGTCGATGGCGATGCCGGATCGTCGCTCGACGACGTCCAGGCTGAGGATGTCGCAGCCCACCTTGCCCAGCGCGGTGGCGACCGCGCCGAGCGCTCCAGGCCGGTCCGGGAGCTGGATCCGGATCAGAAAGGACATCCGCCGCCGTGCCTGCTCATCCGGGTCCTCTCCATTCAGGCCCTTCCCATCAGGCACGGACCGGACAGCCCATGCGTTCACCGGCCGCTGATTGTGACAGAGTAGGCCGGGGATTGCGGGCTCCCAGCCCGCGCGGGCTGGGAGCCCGCCGCGGCCTAGACTCGCCGGGTCACCACTCCGACAAGCGATCCAGGAGCTTTGCGTGCCCACCATCTCCCGTGACGAGGTCGCGCATCTCGCCCGGCTCGCCCGGCTGGCCGTCAGCGAGCAGGAGCTGGACCTGTTCGCCGGCCAGCTCGACGTGATCCTGACCTCGGTCGCCCGGGTCAGTGCGGTGGCCGCCGCGGACATCCCGCCCACCTCGCATGCCGTCGGGCTGACCAACGTCTTCCGCGAGGATGTGCCGCGCCCGGGGCTGACTCAGCAGCAGGCGCTGTCAGGTGCCTTTGCCGCTGAGGAAGGCCGGTTCCGGGTGCCGCGCATTCTGGACGAGTCATGATCCGGCTCACCGCTGCCGACCTGGCCGGCCTCATCCACACGCGCGAGACCACCGCGGTCGAGGTGACCAGGGCGCATCTGGACCGGATCGCCGCAGTGGACCCCGCGGTGCACGCCTTCCTGCACGTCGACGCCGAGGGCGCGCTCACCGCCGCCGCCGCCGTGGACGGCAGCCTGCAGCATGGGGACCCGCCGGCGTCGCCGCTGGCGGGTGTGCCGCTGGCGCTCAAGGACGTGTTCACCACCGCCGACATGCCGACCACCTGCGGCTCGCGGATCCTGGCGGGCTGGCGCCCGCCGTACGACGCCACGGTCACCCGCAGGCTGCGGGAGGCGGGTGTGGTGATCCTGGGCAAGACCAACATGGACGAGTTCGCCATGGGTTCCTCGACGGAGAACTCCGCCTACGGGCCCACCCGCAACCCGTGGGATCTCGATCGGGTCCCGGGCGGGTCCGGCGGGGGGTCTGCGGCGGCGGTGGCCGCGTTCGAGGCGCCGCTGGCGATCGGCACCGACACCGGCGGCTCGATCCGCCAGCCCAGCGCGGTGACCGGGACCGTCGGGGTCAAGCCCACCTATGGCGGTGTCTCGCGCTACGGCCTGGTGGCGTTCTCCTCCAGCCTGGACCAGGGCGGGCCGGTGGCCCGCACTGTGCTCGACGCCGCGTTGCTGCACGAGGTGATCGGCGGGTATGACCCGCTGGACTCCACCTCGATTGGCGCACCGGTGCCGCCGGTGGTCCACGCGGCCCGCGTGGGTGCCAGCGGTGACCTGACCGGGGTCCGGGTCGGGGTGGTCAGCCAGTTCCGCGGGGAGGGCTACCAGCGTGGCGTGCTCCGTGCGTTCGAGCTCGCGGTGCGCCGGCTGGGCGAGCTGGGCGCTGCGATCGTCGAGGTGTCCTGCCCGTCGTTCGACCATGCGCTGCCCGCCTACTACCTCATCGCGCCCAGCGAGTGCTCCTCGAACCTGGCCCGCTTCGACGGCATGCGCTACGGGCTGCGCGTCGGTGACGACGGCAGCCGCAGCGCCGAGGAGGTCATGTCGCTGACCCGGGCGGCCGGTTTCGGCCCCGAGGTCAAGCGCCGCATCATGCTCGGCACCTACGCGCTGTCCGCCGGGTATTACGACGCCTACTACGGCCAGGCGCAGAAGGTCCGCACGTTGATTATCCGGGACTTCGCCGCGGCCTTCGAGCAGGTGGACGTCCTGGTCTCGCCGACCAGCCCGACCACGGCGTTCCGGCTCGGCGAGCGGGTGGACGACCCGTTGGCGATGTACCTGTCGGACCTGTGCACCATCCCGGCCAACCTGGCGGGCAACGCCGCCCTGTCCGTCCCGGCCGGGCTGTCCGATGAGGACGGCTTACCGGTGGGGCTGCAGGTGATGGCGCCCGCGCTGGCCGACGACCGCGCCTACCGGGTGGCCGCGGCGTACGAGGTAGTCAGGGACGCCGCCGACGGTGGCCCGCTGGCGCACCGGGTGCCCGATCTGGCCGAGGACCGCTTGCCGGGTCCGAGCATGGATACCGAGGACCGCTTGCCGGGTCCGGGCATTGCTGAGGTGGTTGGGCGGTGACCGCTGTGCTGATGGGCTACGACGAGGTGCTGGAGCGCTTCGAGCCGGTGCTCGGGCTTGAGGTGCACGTCGAGCTGGCGACCGCGACGAAGATGTTCTGTGGTTGCGCCAACGTGTTCGGGTCGCCGCCCAATACGAACGTCTGCCCGACCTGCCTGGGGCTGCCCGGATCGCTTCCGGTGCTCAACGGTGCCGCGGTGGAGTCGGCCATCCGGATCGGGCTGGCGTTGAACTGCTCGATCGCCCCGTGGTGCCGGTTTCACCGGAAGAACTACTTCTACCCGGACATGCCGAAGAACTTCCAGACCTCGCAGTACGACGAGCCGATCGCGGTGGACGGCTCGCTGGGGGTGCAGCTGGACGACGGCTCGACGTTCACCGTCGCCATCGAGCGCGCCCACATGGAGGAGGACACCGGCAAGTCGCTGCACGTCGGCGGTGCGGCCGGTCGCATTCACGGCGCGAGCCACTCCTTGCTGGATTACAACCGCGCGGGTGTCCCGCTGATCGAGATCGTCACCAAGCCGATCGTCGGCGCAGGGACCCGCGCACCGGAGATCGCCCGTGCCTACGTCACCGCGCTGCGTGATCTGCTGCGGGCGCTGGGCGTCTCCGACGTGCGGATGGACCAGGGCTCGTTGCGCTGCGACGCCAACGTCTCGCTGATGCCGCGCGGCTCGGCAACCTTCGGCACCCGGACTGAGACCAAGAACGTCAACTCGCTGCGGTCGGTGGAGCGCGCGGTGCGCCACGAGATGTGCCGGCAGGCCGCGGTGCTGGCGTCCGGCGGCGAGATCGTGCAGGAGACCCGGCACTTCGACGAGGCCGGCGGCACCACGTCGCCCGGGCGGCGCAAGGAGACCTCGGAGGACTACCGGTACTTCCCGGAGCCCGACCTGGTGCCGATCGCCCCCGCCGACGACTGGGTGGCGCGGCTGGGCGGCACGCTTCCCGAGCTGCCCTGGCAGCGCCGGGCCCGGGTGCAGGCCCAGTGGGGCCTGTCCGACCTGGAGCTGCGCGACCTGGTCAACGCCGGAGCGCTGGACCTCATCGCCGCCACCGTCGACGCCGGGGCGCCGCCCGCTGAGGCGCGGTCATGGTGGGTGTCCTACCTGTCCCAGCAGGCCAACTCCCGCGGTGCGGAGCTCACCGAGCTGGCCATCACCCCGGAGCAGGTGGCGCGGGTGGTCGCGCTGGTCGGCGAGG
>JBOHFT010000065.1:0-20845 GCA_050699815.1 Pseudonocardiaceae bacterium
CCCGCGCCGAGGCCTTCGGTGGGGGAGAGTCCCTCGAATACCAGCAGGTGGTAGCCGTTGTGGTGGGTGACATCGAGAATGCCGCCGGATGTGGCGACCAGTGGCGCATGTGGCGCACGATCACCAGGACGCAGGGCACCAGCTGCCCGTGTATTCGCGACCGCAGGGCTGCCGCGGTAGCCGATCCACGTCTGGGACAGCATCCGGAAGACGATCCGGCGTACCTGCGGAAGGCGGGTCAGCGGGCCGATCAGCCTGGTGGCGAGGTGCATACGCATCCATATCGCCACTGGGTTGCTGAGGGTCTCCAGCTTGAACCCGCGATCGGTGTTTCGCATGATTGTCTGTGCGACGGGGCGCCGTTCGGCTGCATAGCTCTCGAGCAGGTCTGCCTTCGCCTCGCCGCGGGTGACGAGCGCCAGTTTCCAGGCCAGGTTCATCGCGTCCCCGACGCCCAGGTTCAGGCCTTGGCCACCGGCCGGACTGTGGATGTGCGCGGCGTCGCCGACAAGGAACACGTTTCCTGAGCTGAACCGGTCCGCGATGCGGCTGTGGAATCGAAACAGCGACGCCCAGCTGACCTCACCGAGTTCGCCGTCGACCTGGAAATAGTCGTCGAACCAGCGTTGCAGCTCGTCTGTGGCGAGCTCCGCGTAGGCGTCGTGCGAGATCTCTCGTTGCACCGCCGACCGGGTGAAACCCGGTGGAACAGCACCGAACAGCCGGTAGTGGCCTGCGCCGATCGGCAGAATCCCGACGAAGCCGCCGCGGGTGAGGACCAACCGGAGCCGGTTCGGTGGCAGATCTACGTCGAGAGCCACATCGGCCAACAGTCCGGTTTCCGGGGAGGTGGTGCCGGTGAAGGCGATGCCAAGCAAACGGCGCACCGTGCTGCTGGCACCGTCGGCGGCAACCACCCGGCGAGCTGTGATCGTGTCACGCTGGTCGGCACGCCGGACTGTCACGCTGACTTCCCGGCCGTTGTCCGCCACGCTCTCGACCGAACCACCCCATTCGACCGTCACCCCGTGCTCGGCGAGCGCCGCCACCAGAATACGTTCGGTCGTGGACTGTTCCAGCGAGAGCGCGCACGGGAAACGTGTTTGTCCCTCGATGCTGGATTCAGCCAGTGGCAGCTGCGCCAAGGCGCGGCTCTTCTCGTGCATCTCGACGTGGGTGATGGGCACGCCCTGCTCCATCGCTTGGTCCGCCAGGCCAAGACGGTCGAGGTATTCCAGCGTGCGTGCATGCACGATGGTCGCCCTGGCCTGCTCGACCGGACCGGGCTTACGGTCCACAACCCGCACCCGAACTCCGTATCGGGCCAGCTGCAGTGCCGCGGTCAGGCCGCTCGGGCCAGCGCCTACGACAAGGATGTCCGTTTTTATGCGAGGTGATGTGGTCACAGGAGTCCTCACCCGACGGTGGCGTTGGGTCTCTCACCAATGACTGTTACGGATATGAGCCTTCCCGCACATCCTCTGGGCACACATCGGTTGCGTGGGTCCAACGTGACACAACTCCAGCGACGATGGCAACTGTGCGCAGCAGCCTGCGTAGGCCGGTAAGTTCTTGGTGTCGCGCGCTGGGTGGCTAGCGTTCGCGGGCGATCGGGACGCGCAGCCGCACCACGGTCCCGCGGCCGGGGGAGCTGGCCGCGGTGAGCTGGCCGCCCAGCAGCTCGGCGCGCTGCTGCATGCCCGGCAGGCCGTAACCCACCGGCCCGGCCGGTTCGGTTGCGGTGGCCGGGTCGAAGCCGGTGCCGTCGTCGGAGATCTCGAGCAGCACCGCGCCGGCGGTCACCGACAGCCGCAGGTGGACGTGTGCCGCGTGGGCGTGCTTCAGCACGTTCTGCAGCGCTTCCTGGGCGATCCGGTAGACCGCTGTCTCGACGTGCTCGGGCAGGCTGGTCGGCACGGCGTCGACCTCGACGTTGGGCAGCGGGGTCGACCGGGCGAGGCTCTCCAGGCTGGCGGCCAGCCCGAGGTCGTCGAGCACCGGCGGGCGCAGCCCGGCGATCGCGTGCCGGGTCTCCTCCAGTGCCCCCGCGGCGAGCTCCTGGGCGCGGGCAATCTGCTCGGCGGCCCGGGCCGGGTCGGTGGCAGCAGCGTCCGCCGCCGCCGAGAGGTGGAACGACAGGCTGACGATGCGCTGGCTGATGCCGTCGTGGATCTCGCCGGCGAGGCGGCGCCGTTCGGTCTCCTGCAGCAGCACGATCTGCTCGGCGAAGCGCTCCATCGCCTCCTCCCGCTCGGCGAGCCTGCTGTGCAGGCTCGCGTTCTCGATGGCCCCGGCCATCAGACCCGCCACCGAGCCCAGCAGCTCGACATCGGCCGTGGTGAACTCGCGGCGGTCCCGGGTGTGCACGTTGAGCACCCCGACGAGATCGCCGGGCCGGGTCATCATCGGCACCGAGGCCATCGAGGTGAACTCCTCCCCGCGCAGCTCGGGGATGTAGCGGTAACGCCGATCCGCGCGCTTGTTGTCGGTGATCACCACCGGCACGCAGTGCGTGGCGACCCACCCGGACACCCCCTCGCCGACCGGTAGCTCGATCCGCCGGGCGAGCTGGTCGAAGGGGGCAGTGGCACCGCGCAGCCGCAGCCGATCACCGGCCGGATCCAGCAGGTGCACGAAGCAGACATCGGTGGCGGTGGTCTCGGTGATCAGGTCGGCGACGCCCTGGGCGATCCCGTCGAGGTCGAGGCCCGCCGACAGGATCTCGATCACCCGGTGCAGCAGCTGGGCGTCGGAATCGGCGTCGCCCAGGCTCAGCCGTGAGCGGATCACTGGAACACGCCCTCCCGCAGCGCCGCGGCGACCGCGCCGGAGCGGTCCGGGACGTCGAGCTTGCGGTAGATCCCGCGGGCGTGGGTCTTGACGGTCTCCTCACTGACGGTGAGTCGGCCGGCGATGGCGCGGTGGGACAGCCCGGCCACCATCAGC
Organism: Pseudonocardiaceae bacterium; assembly: GCA_050699815.1. Lineage (GTDB taxonomy): Bacteria > Actinomycetota > Actinomycetes > Mycobacteriales > Pseudonocardiaceae. The sequence goes on from JBOHFT010000065.1 coordinate 2,947, forward strand.
GCCAGCACCTCGCTCTCGCGCTGGGTCAGCCCCAGATGGGCACCTGGCCAGAACTCCCCGCCACGCAGGTGGGCCACCGACATCGCGACCTTCGCCGCCAGGCTGGGATCGATCAGGATCTCGCCCCGGTAGATCCGCTGCAGGTGATCCACCAGCTCGGCGCCGCGGACCCGCTTGAGCAGGAATCCGGCCGCTCCCAGCCGAAGCGCCTGGTAGAGGTACTGCTCGTCGTCGTAGACGGTCAGGAACACGACCTTGCAGCGGGGGTGCCGCTTGCGGATCTCCGCGCACAGGTCGAGCCCGCTGGAGCCGCGTAACCGGACGTCGAGCAGCGTGATGTCCGGCTCCTGCTCAGTAATGATCTTCTTGGCGAGGTCGGGTTCGGTGGCCTCACCGACGATCTCGACCTGAGCGGAATAGGCGGCCAGCATCGCGCGCAGCCCGTCGAGCACCATCTGGTGGTCATCCACGACGACGACGCGGAGTGGGCCCTGGATACGCCTGGTCATGACAGCAGCCTACGCACTGATCATCCCGCTGCCCGTGCCCTCGATCTGCCGCAGGTAGATGCAGAAGCGAAGGTCCAGGTGGGTGAAGTCCTGGTGGCGGACGAAGCCGGTGCTCTCGTAGAGCGCCCGTGCGGCCACCATCATCTCCGCGGTGTGCAGGCCCACCGCGGGCGCGTGATCCGCTCGGGCCAGGGCCAGGCAGTCCTCGGTGAGGGCGCGGGCGACGCCGTGGCCGCGCAGCGCCGGGTCCACCCCCAGTACCCGGATGACTGCCCACTCCGGCGGCACCCGCTGGTAATCCTTGGGGCCGGGCGGGAGGTAGGTGACAGTGCCGGCCAACTGATCGCCCAGCTGCGCGACCCGCAGCCTGCCCGGAGCTCCGGGCTCGACTACCTTGGCGATGTTGCTGGTCATCCGGGCCCAGTTCGCCGGGGCCAGCCACGGTTCGAACTCCGCGTACGCCGCGGTGACGATCCGGTGCACGGCTGGCAGGTCGTCCGCAACGGCGGGCCGGACCTCGATCACCCGCCGCGGCTTCTGATCAGTGGTCATCCGGGCACCTCCTTGTGCGGGCCGGCCCGCGAGCCGGGGGCGGGTACACTGTGTTAATTGTCCCCCGTTAGGGTTGTCCATGAAGCCTCAGCGACCCGAACAGTCCGTTGTTGTCAACGGTGCGGATCCCGAGAGCGGTCGCGAACGGGTGATGCGCGCGGCGTATGAGCTGTTCAGCCGCCAGGGCACCCGCACGGTCGGGGTGGACGCGGTGATCGGTGCGGCGGGCGTCGCGAAGATGACCCTGTACCGGAACTTCGCATCCAAGGACGATCTCATCCTCGCCTTCCTCGCGCGCCGCGAGGCGCTCTGGACCCAGGGCTGGGTGCAGGCCGAGTCCCGGCGCCGAGGTGACACCCCAGTGCGGCGGCTGCTGGCCATCTTCGAGATCTTCGGCGAGTGGTTCGCGCGGCCGGATTTCGAGGGTTGCTCTTTTGTGACCACGTTGCTCGAGGTGGCCGACCGGGACAGCCCGGTCCGGCAGGCGAGTGTCCGGCACCTGGCGAATATCCGCAGCTACCTCTGCGAGCTTGCGGCCGAAGTGGGGGTGGCCGACCCCGATTCGTTCGCCCGCCAGTGGCACATCCTGACGAAGGGATCCATCGTCGCCGCGGCCGAGGGTGACACTCACGCGGCCGCGAGGGCCCGCGAACTCGGCGTCCTGTTGCTAGCCCATCACCGCATCACCATCGCGTAGCCGCGGTCCCGGAGCTGCTGAAGCTGCTGGCGAGCATGCTTGGGGTCGAAACGGTAATGCCTGCCCGGCAGCACGAGATCCGGTTCGATCAACCCAATCTCGACGTAGCTGTGCAGCGAGTTGCGGGATAGCCCCAGGCGGCGGGCCATCTTCCAGGTCGGCAGCCCGGCCACCCGCTCCGCCAGCTCCCGGCTGGGAGTGTCTGATCGCCCCACCAGCTCCAGCTTCAGCCGCGCCAGCCCGTCACGCACCCGCGCCGACGGCATGTGTCGGGCGGCGTCGGCCGCTTGGTGGCCCGTGCCCAGCCCGCGCTCGACCTCTCCAGCCCGCAGGTACGCGGTGGCCAGGGCGGCACCGTCGGTCGCGCGAGACCGCACCGCCGCCTCAGGGCGGCCGGCCAGGGCGCGGGACAGGTCAGCCACGGCCTCGGGCAGGTTCCCCAGCTGCAGCTGTGCGGCGCCGGTGACGCTCAACAGGTCGGGCAGGGCTTGCGCCGGATCCATCCACGAGGGGCGCGCCGAGTCCGGGTCGGCGTCGGCGAACATGGCCTTGGCTCGCTGGATCGCGTAGCTGGCATCCTCGGTCTGGCCCAGCAACGCAGCCGCCAACCCTTCGTCCGCCTTGAGGAACGCCTGGGTGATCACCGAGGATCCGTTGAGCTGCGCGATCCGGAAGACCTTCAGGGCGAAGTCGGTAGCCTCGTGCAGATCCAGCCGGCCGACTGACTGGACCGCCCCCATGACCGCAACCTCGTCCTGGGCGGCCAAGCCGAATAGCAGGGACCGCTGGAAGTGATCCCAGGCCGGCCTGCGCCGGCTGAGGTCCAGCGCGACCCAGCCCGCAAGGCTGTATGCGTCACAGACCGCCAGCGCCAGGCGGCGGCGTGTCTCGCCCGTGCATGCGGACGACAGCAGCCGCTTACTGTACTGGGCGTGCGCAGCGACCACCTTGAGAAAGGCCCAGTGGCCGCCGTAGCGAAAGTCCAGGTCCCGCAGCCTCGCCGTGGTGTCTTCCAGCCCCGCCACATCTGTTTCGTCGACCCAGAAGGGCAAGGGCGAGTCGCCCCAGTCTTCGGTGACCGGGTTGGGCGGGGCGGCGACGTCCGGACCATAGTCCAGCGCATCGTCTCCGTAGGACACTCCCATCGCGGCGCGGTGCAGGCCGAGCCCGGCGGCGATGCGCACCAGCATGTCGTAGTCGTCGACTTCTTTCCCGGCCAGGATCTCCGCCACCTCGGACACCTGCTGCCCGGTCAGCTCGGCGATCCGGTCGCGGCTGATGCCACCCTCAACGAGCAGCCGGTACACCTGAACGACACTGCGCTTGCCGAGTGCCCGGCGGGCAGCGCCTGTGCTGAGTAACGCACCGATCTCCACGTCGTAGCGTGCCACCATCCGTCCCCTCCTGCGGTCGCCGAGGCCGACCGTACTCCCGCGGGGGGCGGGTCTTTACGCCAGTGGACGACCGGGCTCGCCGTATGACACGGCACTGGCAGCCAGCCGACCACACAGCTCGGCGACACCCGTGCGAAGTGGTCAGCTCAGCCACGTGCCGCGCTGCCTCGTCGGGACTGACCACCCGAAAGTCAATCCCTTCAGGTGACGGTAAGTTCTCGCTCCTTGTGCGGTGCAGTCCGTTTCACATACTCGCGCACCTGCTCGCTGAACGGCGCAACGTTCGCGTTGCGGGGTAGCGCGTGGTCAGCTCGCCGTGGAAGCGGAGCAGCGGGTTGCAGACCAAGATTGAGGACGTCGGTGCGGCCAGCTCAACAGCCGCCTGCGCAACGGTGACTGACTCAGCGACATCGTGCTGTGCAAGCCTGACTTTCGCGAGCCGAATCTCGTCAAAGATGCGGCTGCGGTCGAAACCCTGGGCCCGGCTCTCGCGGCCGCCGAGGGCATGTTGCTCGGCCCGCTCTGCATGGACCATCGCCTGGGCGGTGTCGTCGAACTCGATGCGGCCGACGTCCCAAGCCCTCCCCATGTCGGTCTCGTCGAGTTCACGGGGCGTGGCACCGCCACACCCGCCCGGCTAACCGGGCAACGAGCTGACGTGGGACTACGAGACTACCGAGTATGTGAGCATCGCGGTGTCCCGCTGTCTCTGCGGACCCACGTTGCGCGTTACCTCAGTGACCAGCCCGCAGCGCCCCCGCCGACACCTGCGCGGCACCCCGGACTGCCAAAACAAGAACGGCAAGGGGCCACGTGACCGGCCGGTGCCACCGGCTGGCTGACCGCCAAGAGAAGCGGGCGCGTCCGGATTCAGAATGAGCACCCACGGTGCAGAACCCTGCTGCAGCCCCTGGTTCACGGCCGCGGTGAAGCCGCGGTTCGAGTCGTTCACGATGACCGCACAGCCCCGCTGCCCCTTCCTCGAACATCAGCGTGCGCTGAGGGTAACTAGCCGCTGGGCCGTCCGGGGACCGTTTCCCCGCCTTCCCCACCGACTTCAGGGCCGCAGCAGCGAAAGTCGGCGTGGAGACCAACGACATAGTGCTCGCTGCAGACCGTTACGAACTACCCGCCGACTACCCCCCCGAGCCTCTGTCCTGGTCCGGATGGCTGTCCCGGAGGAGAATCCGGGCCAGGAGGCGAGACGATGGAGGCACGGGGGCCCCGGACGGTGCTTGAGGAGCTGCGCGCTGGCCAGGTGGTGGTCTGCGATGGTGCGATGGGCACGATGCTGCACGCGGCCGGGGTACCGCTGGACGGCTCGCTGCCCGAGCTCAACCTGTCCCGTCCCACCCTGGTCCGGGACCTGCACGCGGCGTATGTCAGCGCGGGCGCCCGGATCGTGCAGACCAACACCTTCGGCGCCAACCGGCTCCGGCTGGCCGCGGCCGGCCTGGAGGGCAGCGTCTCCGAAATCAACATCGCGGGCGCCCGGCTGGCCCGGGAGGCGGTCCAGCGCGCCGGGCATCCGGTGCTGGTCGCCGGGTCGGTCGGACCCGCGGCCAGTGCCCCCGCGGTGCGCCGGGTGCCCGCGAGCGCTCGGGCGCAGACCCTGCGTGAGCAGATCGCGGCGCTGTGCGACTGGGTCGACCTGCTGATCCTGGAGACCTTCGGCGATCTGGAATCCCTGGTCCAGGCGGTCGAGGCGGCCACGTCGGAGAGCGACCTGCCGGTGGTGGCCCAGCTGACGTTCGGCGACGACGGCCGGACCCTGCGCGGGGAGGATCCCGCGGAGGCGGCCGCGGTGCTGTCCGGCCTGCGGGTGACCGCGCTGGGCGCCAACTGCACGGTCGGCCCCGCGGTCCTGGTGGACGTGGTCGGTGAGCTGGCTGGGGCCACTGACCTGCCGGTGTCCGTGCAGCCCAATGCGGGCGTGCCGCACCGGCTCGGCAGCCAGGTCCGCTATGCCCGTAACGCGGCGTATTTCGCCGAGGCCGCGCCACGGTTCGTGGCCGCCGGAGCCACCCTGCTGGGCGGCTGCTGCGGGACCACCCCCGCCCACGTGCGGGCGATCTCCCAGGCGGTCGCCGCACTGCCCCCGGCCCAGCGCCCGCCAGCGACCGGCCCAGCCGTCGTGCGGGGTGTACCGGCCAGGCCGGAGGTGCCGCCGGCCCCCGGCTGGCCCTGGGAGGGCGAGCTGGTGGTGGCCGTCGGGCTGCAGGCCCCGCATGGCCCGCAGGTGCCCGAGTTCGTCGCACGGGCGACGACGCTGCGCGCGGCCGGCGCCGGGGTGCTGGCGATCCTCGAACCGGCCCCGCCGGCGGCCCGGATCAGCCCGGTCGGCGCCGCGGTGGTGATCAGCGAGCGGGTCGGCAGCGAGGTGCTGTTGCCGGTGGAGGCCGCCGACCGCAACCTCGCGGCGCTGCAGGCCGACCTGCTCGGCGCGCACGCGCTGGGCCTGCGGATGGTGGTGTGCCGCACCGGCAGCCCGCGGGTGGCCGGCGACTACCCCGGCGCCGGATCGCCCTGGGACGTCGACTCGGTCGGGCTCGTCGCGATGCTCGGCGCGCTCAACGAGGGCATCGACTGGCGGGGGGTGGCCACCTCGGAGCGCACCCGGTTCGTGATCGGCGCCACGGTGCGCACCGCCGCCAGCGATCTCGGCCACGAGCTGGACCGGGCGGAGGCCAAACTCCGCGCCGGGGCGCACTTCCTGGTCACCGACGTGATCTACGACGTCGAGGAGGCGACCCGGGTGCTCGGCACGCTGCGGTCCCGCGGGGTGGCGCTGCCGGTGCTGGCCACGCTCGCGCCGTTCGACGACCTCCGGACCCTGCAACGGCTGTCCCACGAGGTTGCGGAAGTGTCGATCCCGCTGGCTGTGCTGGCTGCTGCCGCCCAGCGCAAGCGGCGCAACCGGGACAGCACCGAGCAGACCGTCGAGCTCTCGGTGGGCATGGTGGAGAAGCTGCGGCACCTGATCTCCGGTGTCGTGGTGCAGGTGCCCCGCGGGATGGACGAGCCGGCGGTGCAGCTGATCAGCGCTCTGGCGCAGCTGCGGGCGAGCCCATGACCAGCCCGGGGATTCCCGAGCCCGGCTGGGGGGGCGATGCCGCGCTGAGCGGGCTGTCCCGGCAGAACTCGAGCTACCGGCGGACCATGGCGGTCTGCGACGAGCTGGCGGATGCGGCGCTGGGCGGGGCTGACCCGGCGCGGCTCACCGAGGTGTTCGCCCGGCTGGTCGGCAAGCGGATCGTGCTGCTGGACACGGCATTCCGGCTGCGGGCCCAGGCCGGCCATCCCGGCTCACCCCGGGGGCTGCGGTGGAACCGCACGGACCCCAGCGTCGACCGGCTGCTGCGCGCGCTGGAGGCGTCACGGCGGCCGCTGCGGATCCCGGCGATCCCCGGCTCGCTGCTTGACCAGGCCTGCCTGGTGGCTCCCGTGGTGGTCCGCGAGACCAGCCTGGGCTACCTGCTCGTCCTCGACGAGCCTGTTGCGACCATCGGATACGAGGCGCAGCCCGACGACGCCGAGTTCCTCACCGTCACCTACGCGGCCACATTGTTCGCGCTGACCCTGGCGCACGAGCAGACCAGCGCCGAGCTGGACCTGCGCTACCGCAGCAGCGTGGTCGACGCCCTGGTCTCGGGCCATTTCCTGGACGCTCAGGACGCCCGGCGCAAGGCCCGGTCGCTGGGTCTGCGCGAGGACGTCCCCCTGCGGATCGCGATGCTGCGCCCGGCGCCGTCGGACGCAGCGGCGGGGATGCAGCGGATCACAGCGGTATTGCCGGGTGCCGCCGCAGCGGTGCGCGACGGCGCGCTGGTCGTGATCGTCCCGGGTGATCCGAGCACCGAGGCGCTCGCCGGGCTGTGCGGGCTGGGGCCGGGGGCCACCTGCGGGGTGAGCGAGCAGGTGGACTCTCCTGAGCTCGCGCCCCGTGGGGTGCGCCAGGCTGAGCGGGCGATCGACCTGGGGCTGCGGCTGGGCCGGGCCGGCCAGCCGGTCCGCTACGACGAACTGGGCATCTACCGGCTGCTGTGCACGATCGGTGACATGCAGCAGTTGATGGGGTTCGCCCGCGACGTGCTCGGGCCGTTGCTGGACTACGACGCGGAGCACCGCACCGACCTGGTGCACACCCTGTCGGTGTACCTGCATCACCACGGCAGTCACAAGCGGTCCGCCCGGATGCTGCATCTGCACACCAACACCGTCGCCTACCGCGCGGGGCGCATTGAGGCAATCACCGGGCTCGACCTCGACGATCCGGATGACCGGCTGGTCGCGCACGTCGCCGTCAAGATCATCGAGGCGCAAGGCTCAGCGTCACGAGTTTCCCCAGGTCAGTACGGTGTTGAGGACGTTGAGCGCGTCGCCGGTAGCGCGGCGTTCGACTCGCGCGCTGCCCGGTACGACCAATGAGGTTGTGCGCTCGCGCGTCGCATAGCAGCCCCGGCTGAACCCGTCGAGATAGACGGTGTCGGTCCATTCGTCCGCGTGCCGGGTGCCCAGCAGCGCCCCGTCGGGACCGTCAACGCGCTGGAACTGGAAGCCCTGCGCCTTGACGTGGTCGAGCAGCCGTTTGGCGATCACCAGGTCGGGGCTGTCGGTCGTCATGCGCAGTGACGCTAGAACCACGCTCGGCCGCCATGGAAGGATGTTGCGAAATGTTGCTCGAAGAGATCGTCGTGGCAGTCGACTTAGGGCGATCGTGATGCAGATGGGGGGCGAAACCGGTGGTGATCAGCCCACAACCCGCCTCGGTCGTCGACCTCTTGACGTGTTGCTCACTTCGGTCGATGCTGACCTCAGTTCGTGCAACGTCCAGCAAGTCTTCAGAGGGGAAAGGCCGTGAAGCTCAGGTTCCTCGGTAAGGACTCGACGCCTGACGATTCGCCGACCCTGTATGCGACCGACCAGGATTCCTACGTGGTTCAGGGATGGATCGTCACCGATCCGGCGATCCTGGCCCGACTCACCGTCCCCGACGACGAGACCCTCGTGGAGGTACCGGTCGCGCTATTGGACCACCTTGCCCTGGACGGTAAGGTGACCAACCTCGTGCCGCCCATCGTCGGCGTCATGCCCGACGGCAACTACATCATCCAAGGCAAGCGGGTCACGGACGCTGAGGTGCTGAGCCAGATGAGCATCCCGGACCACGAGACCTGCGTCCACGTCACGAAGTCGGCCGTCGTCACACTGCTGGTTGGAGGGTAAGCTCTTGGAGCCGATCTCGGCGGAAAATCGTAACCAGTTGCTCACGACGTTTCGACGTGAAGCCGTACATCTTGAAATGCGCGACGTGTACGCCACGAATATCGAGAAGGACAGATTCGAGGCCTGGCTGCGCGGCGAGCCGTTGGACCCCGAAGCGGAAGCCGAATGGTGGCAGCGTTGGTTCGAGCTGATGAAGCGCAACAATGAGGCCGGTAAGACGCTTCGCAGGCTGCGGATCGTCTCCGAACCAGTCACCGACTATATCCGGTTTGAGTGGCTGGACGCGGCACAGCTCGTTCGTGCCGGTGAAGATGTTCGATGGCTTCCGCGGCGCAATTCGTCAAAGCTCCTGCTGCCGGGAAACGACTTTTGGATGTTCGACCGCCAGGCGGTGGTGTTCACACACTTCTCCGGCGACGGACATGTTCTAGACCACGAACTGACGACCGACCCGGTCGTTGTTGCGGCGTGTGCGGCGGCCTTCGAGGACGCGTGGGAGATCGCTATCCCGCACAGCGAGTACGAGCCGTCCTGAGGGGTGCCCACCACACCAGTCAAGCAGGCCCGCGAGGCGCTAGGAGCCCGCCTCCGTGAGATTCGCGCCGATGCGAACCTGACGGGGCGGGCACTCGCTGCCGTGTGCGAGTGGCACTTCACGAAGATAAGCAAGCTCGAACACGGCGCCCAGGCTCCGAGCGAACAAGACATCCGGGTGTGGTGCCGTGCATGCGATGCCGAAGACCAGATACCAGATCTCATCGCCACGGTGCGTGCCATCGAGTCGATGTACATCGAGTGGCAGCGCCACCTGCGCGCCGGACTTAAGCGTTCGCAGACCTCATCCGTTCCGCTCTACGAGCGGACAAAGCTGTTCCGATGTTACGAGAACACCGTCATGCCGGGCCTGTTTCACACAGCTGAATACGCCGCTGCCATTTTCAGGTTCTGGAACGAATTCCTCGATCTCCCCGGTGACGTGGACGAGGCTGTCGCCGCCCGCATGGAACGGCAACGGGTGCTCTACACTGGAAATCGGCGCTTCGCCTTCGTGCTGGAAGAACAAACTCTACGCACGCGCGTCGGTGATACCGAAGTGATGCTCGGGCAACTCGACCGCGTGCTCGCGGTCATGTCCCTGCCGCGGATAAGCCTCGGTGTCATTCCAGCTTCCGGTGAACGCCGTTGCCTAGCCCAGGGAAGCTTCTGGATATTCGACGAAGAGCGGGTAAAGGTCGAAGGAGTCTCGGCTGGGCTAGCTATCACCCAGCCGCGAGAGATCGCTGTGTTCGTCAAGGCATTTGCTTTGCTCCGGCAATCGGCGGTGTATGGGAAAGCGGCCCGCGAGCTGATTCAACGGGCGCTCGCCGAGTTTCAGCAAACATGACACTCTTGCGATGGGTGCGGCAGATGGCGATCCGCGCAGGTCTGACGGCATGACTGCGCGGGTGCTGTATCTCGGACAACTACCCCTGGAACCGCGCCCTTACAGCCGCACAGTTTCCGCGTTGAGCGGGCTCAGCGGGGCTATGGGGGTGTCGATAACCCCGCTGAGCCCGCTGAATGCGGGGAGGACGAGGTTTCGGCGACCAGCCGTGCGTATCGGGTGCCGGCGGCGAGCAAGACCAAGCCGGCGCCGAGGAATGCCGCCACCCGCGCGACCCCGTCCAATGCGCTGAGGTCGAACAGCACCAGTTTGGCGATCGCCGCGCCCACCAGGCTCAGCCCGGCGGCCCTCATCGGCGCCGAGCGCAGCCCTCGGGCGAGCAGCACCAGCGCGGCCACCGTCCAGGACACCGTGACCACCACGTGCCCGGTGACGAACCCGGTCCGGTCGGGCAGCGCCAGCAGCGCGACCGCGATCGTGCTCGCCGTCGCGCCGTAGAGCACGCCGAGCCCGGCCACTGCCCACAGCTGCGCACCGGCCCGCAGCAGGCCCAGGCGGTGTGCCGCCCACGGCCCGGCCAGCGCCGTCCCGGCCAGCAGCAGCCCCACGCCGGCCCCGATGACCAGCGCGCCGGCGTCTGCCTGCGCCCCGACGATGAACGGCCCCGCCGGAAAGATCAACAAAACTGGTGGCGGCACCGCGTCGAGCAGCGCGACGACCCAGCCGACCACTCCGAACGCGGTGGCCGCCCCGAGCATCGCCCGGCTGCGCATCACAGTGGCGAGCCCGGCCAGCACGATCGCCTCCCCGAGCAGGGCCGCCGCCCACGGCGCGCCGGCCAGCGCCAGCGCGGTCGCCTCGAACCCGGCCAGCAGGCCAAGCCCGCCGGCCACCGCCCTCGTGGCCGGCGGCGGGAAGTCGGTGGGCCACCGCGGGATGTACCGCCAGTGCGGGATGGACCACAGGGCGAACACCGCAGCCAGCACCGTGACGGCCAGGGCGCCGGGGACCGGATCCAGCGACGGTGCCAGCGCCAGCACCGGCAGGGCGGACCCGGCCAGGACAATCAGCGGTGCGGGGGCCACCGGGCTTCGGTGGCGCGTCCACCAGGACCCGAGCAGGGCCACCGCGAGGGCGACGACGGTCACCGCGGGCACCATCACCACGATGCCCGCGCGCACGCCGTCGATCGCCGCCTCCAGATCCAGGGCCAGCGCCGCGAGCAACGGGGGTGCCGCGGCGGCGACCGGCAGCACCGACCACTCCCGGCGCAGCTGCACTGGGGTGGCAGCCACCTGCAGCACCAGCAGGAACCCGACCATTGGCACCGGGTCCAGCCCGGTGAGCACCGGACCGAGCACCGCAGCTCCGGCCACCACCGCGACCGCCAGCGGCTCGGCCTGCCAGCGTTCGGCCACCGCCAGGCCGGCCGCCGCTACCAGCAGCCCGGCCGTGAGCCCGACCTCGGTGGGCAGGTAGCGGTACAGCGCCGTGGCAGCGACGGTGTCCAGGTAGAGCGCGGCGACCCCGGTCGCCGCCAGCACCGCACCGCCGGCCTGCCCGCCCGGCCGGCGGTGCACCGCGATGCCGACCCCGATCAGCGCCAGCGCCAGCGCGGCCCCACCGAGCACCCGGGGCAGCGGGCCGAGCCAGCCGCGCTGCACGGCAAGTACCAGCAGGAGCAGCACCCCGAGCAGGGTGACGGCGCCCCCGGCCCAGGCCAGCATCGTGCTGCTGGCCCCTTCCCGTTCCAGCAGCCCGGGCCTGCGCGGCGCCGGTGGCACCCGTGGCAAGGATGTTGACACCGGTGGCAAGGACGGCCAGGGCGTTGCCGGTGGCGAGGACGGGGCGGCGGGCGGTGGTGCCGGGGCGGCCGGGTAGGCGCGCGCCGCGGCGTCCACCCGCCGGAGCTCGGTCCCGATCCAGGCCAGCCGCTGGCCCACCGCGGTGAGCTCGTCGGCCAGCCGGGACAGCGATGGTTCAGGGGTACCCGGTTCGGTCATACCCACATAATCGCCTATAACGGCCCGGAGGGGATCAGCAGTCCTACTCAGCTTCGAGGCCTCCGCTGGCCTCGACCGCGCCGGGGGCAGCGGGGCGGAGGATCACGCGGTACCCGGCCCGGGCCCGCCGCAGGTGCGGCGGCATCTCGCGGTGGCTAGCCGCCACCTGGCGTGCGCCAGAGAAAGAACGCGACCAGGTAGGCGACACCGAACGGGGCATCGGAGTATAAAATCTTGGCGTCGTACTCCTGGCCGCGGGTGGCGCCGGCCAGGACCTGCCAGGCGGGCCTGCCCTGGGCCATTAACTCGTGTGCGGTTTCCTGATCCACGCCCAGTAGCGCATCGAGGTCGGCGGAACGAATGAACCGCTCAATTTCCAGGTCGAAGGAAATGGCGCGCTCATCGAAATAGCCGGGGGCTTTGGCGTCCCGGCGGCAGCTTCCGTCTGCCATGACGAGGAGGCCGACGCGGTCGCTGGAATCGCGTATCCCGGTCCCGATGTCAATGCATTTTGTCACCGGCTCGTGTTCGCCGACTCCTTGCATGACAAGCGGTCCCTGGTAGCCAGCATCATTGATCAGCATCGCACCCAGCCCCAGTGCCAGCGGGAGCGCATCCGGGTCTTTCGGCCCGGCCCGGCCCCGGAAGCCAGACGTACTCCACTGCGCTGTAGCGGGCCACGTCGCAGTGCGGCTTGCTAGTCCCACTACGACGACGATGTCCGGCATGCCGCGAAGCATCCCGGACACGGCCGCCGCGCAGGACTCGCGCAACGCGGGCACCACGGGATCCAGGCCGGTCAGCTCGCGGGCGAGCAACGGGGCACCGGGGCACAACGCGGCACTGCTGATCACTGGGATCCAGTCGCTCGAATGGGGTCACGTGAAGGATGTCAGGCGAGGCCGCGGAATACCCGGGCCGGCGGGCGCTCGCCACGGATGGCGGACACCATGTCCAGGACCATCCTCGTCTCGCGTATCTGATGGGCCCGGAAAGCGCGGGCCCCGAGCCATGCGCATACCGCTGTCGCCGCCAGGGTACCGGTCAGCCGCTCTTCCAGGGGCACGTCAAGCGCCTCCCCGACAAAATCCTTGTTGGACAGCGATACCAAGACCGGCCAGCCGGTGGCCGCCAGTTCGCCCAGCCGCCTGGTGATCTCAAGGGAATGCCAGGTATTCTTGCCGAAATCATGAGCTGGGTCAATCAGGATGCGTGCCGGGTTTACCCCGGCGTCCACCGCGCGGCGGGCTAACGCAAGCGTGCGGTTCACGACGTCGCCCATCACGTCGTCGTACGCCACCCGGTGCGGGGGGGTTCTCGGCGGCAGGCCGCCAGCGTGGCTGCAGACCAGGCCCGCGTCGCAGCGTGCCGCCACCTCCGCGAGTTGTTCGTCCCAGCCTCCCCAGGCATCGTTGAGCAAGTCGGCGCCGGCGGCGCAGGCCTCGCTCCCGACCTCGTGCCGCCAGGTGTCCACGCTGATGATCAGGTCCGGATACGCCGCGCGGACGGCGGCCACGAATGGCACTGTTCTGCGGATTTCCTCCGCCACGCCGACCTCGGCACCGGGTGCCGCTTTCACCCCCCCTATGTCGACGATATCGGCTCCCGCGCTGACGGCGGCGTGTACGCGCTCCATCGCGGCCGACTCCGCCCAGGTCGCGCCCCGGTCGTAGAACGAGTCGGGAGTCCGATTAACGATCGCCATAATGAGCCGCGTCTTCGCATCGAAAGAGTGCCGCCCAAGCCGGAGCACCCCGTGCTGTGTCGCTTGGTCTTCCCCGAATCCGGCGGCGGCGCTGCTCATGAGACCGGTGTGCAGTTCTTTCGGGCAGTGGCGTTCAGCGCCGTGGTTTCCGGATCGAGCCGACCACCAGCAACAGCCCGACGATCAGCGCCATCGCCGCCAGCACCCACCGGACGTCCAGCCCGGGCAGCCAGGCGATGCCGCCGAGCAGCACGGTGCCCGAGACACCCAGTGCGCCCAGCCCAACGGCCAAGGTGAGCAGGTCTGGCCCGCGCCGCGGGGCCACGGCACCCGGCCCGTCGGCGCGGTGCGGTGCTGGATAAGCCATCGTCGGGTCGGTTCCGCTCATGATTCGCGCTCCACAGCGACGTTACCGACACCAGCTTGCACGGTCAGCACCAGCGTGCCACCACCAGGGCCGTCCGGTCCGTAGTCGGTGGTATCCACCCGGGCCGGCAAGGTGCCCGAGCGGGGCACGCCGAGGCAGTCGACCACTCCGACCTGCGCCCGGCAGGTCACCCGCGCATCGACGTACGGCGGCACGATGACCACGGTCTCGCCCATTCCCACTGCGACACTGGTGGTCACGGTCTGACCTTCGGCAAACCGGAGCCCGGTGAGGTCCAGTCGGCCGTTGCCCAGGGTCACCTCATAGCGCGGCTGCACCTGGGCGGCCGTAACCGGGCTCCACCGGTCGTCCCCGAACCTGAGACCAGACGCTGGTGCGGCCTGTAGCACCCAGGTGAGCAGGGCCAGCGGGACGGCGATCACGATCAGCCCCCGGCCGCCGCGCACGAGTGAGCCCACCACCAGGCCGAGCCCGACCACACCCAGCAGCAGTGCGGCGATCTGGGCGGCCGACAGCGCGGGCAGCAGCGCTGTCGCGATCCCGCCGGTGAGCAGCGCGAGCCCGAGGGTGACCGGGGTGACCTTGGACCGGGGACCCCGCGGTGGTGTAGCTGGCGGCATTGGTGAGGGTTCCGGTAGGTCCCAGGCGAACGGTGCCGCACCGAGCGGGTCCCAGGCTGGTGGAGCAGGCTGGCCGGCCCCGGCGTTCGTACCCGGCGGGTTTGCACCCGCCCCCCCGGGTGCTCCTTCAGGCCGGGCTGGACGCGCCACGTCGCCCAGCCCGGCCCGGGAGCGGTGCAGCAGGACCAGCGCCCCCACCGCCACGGCGAGTCCGAGCACACCCGACGGCCCGTCGAACACCATCCCCGCCGCCGGGATCAGCAGCAGGATGAGCACCACCGTGAGTGCCGGTGACATCGAGCTGCGTCCCCGCCCGAGCAGGCCCTCCGCAGCGGAGGTCTCGTCTCCCTCGGCTGGCAGCAGCAGCCAGCCGAGCAGGTACAGCACTACCCCCACCCCGCTGTACAGGGCAGCCACCACGAAGGCCACCCGCACCAGCACCGGATCGACGGCATACCGCCGCCCGATCGCCGCCGCGACTCCGCCGATCTTGCGATCGTCGGCTCGCCGGCGCGGCCTGGTGGCCCAGAAATCCTGCACCATGTGCTCCACGTTGATCCCGTTCACGCTGTTGAGCCTGGCCCGCGCGGGCGGCTAACACCATCGGGGGTCACCCTGATCCATCCCCGGGTTGGGGGACACCGGGGTCGACCCTGATACCCGTTGCCCGCCAGACGTGTGACGATGGCAGGCGTGAGCACACCGGCGGGGCAGGAGGCCGGGATCCGGCCGGTAGGCGGGCAGCAGCACACCGCCGAACCGGCGACGGATCGCGTCGTGACCGGTGCGCAGCCACCGTTGCGCAGGTATCGGTCGGGCCGGGTCATCGCCGGGGTGTCCAGCGGGATCGCCGAGCACCTCGGCGTGCCGGTGCTGTGGGTGCGGGTGGTCTTCGCGGTGCTGGCCGGCCTCGGCGGGGCCGGGCTGGTGGGCTATGCACTGCTGTGGGGGTTCGTGCCGGCCACCGACGACGGCGCCGCGCGACCGAGTACCGCCCGCGAGCAGCAGCAGGGGGTCGGTCTGGTCGCGCTCGGCGCTGGCCTGGCGCTGGTCGGCGCCGCGCTGGGCACCGGATGGGGCGGCTGGGTGACCGGGCCGCTGGGGGTCGCCCTGATCGGTGCCGCAGTGGTGTGGCGGGAAGCCGACGCGAGCCAACGGACCCGCTGGCGCAGCGGCGCGGGCGTGGTGTTCGGTGGCGGGCGGATGGCGCTGCTCCGGGTGCTGGCCGGGATCGCGCTGGTGGCCAGCGGGATCGCGGTGTTCCTGTTCAACCAGGGTGACCTCGGCCAGCTGCGGTTCGCGCTGCTCGCCGCCGCCGCCACCCTCATCGGGGTGGCCGTGCTCACCGTGCCGTGGTGGTTGCGACTGATGGGTGCCTTGGGCGAGGAACGCCGGGCCCGGATCCGCACCGAGGAACGCGCCGAGATTGCCGCGCACCTGCACGACTCGGTGCTGCAGACCTTGGCGCTGATCCAGCAGCAGTCCGATTCGGCCCGGGAGGTCCGCCGACTGGCCCGTGGCCAGGAGCGGGAGCTCCGCTCGTGGCTGTACGGTCCGCGAGGGTACGGGCGGCCGGCGCCCGATGGCGCCGACGGTGACACCGCGGTGGCGACGTTCGCGCCGACGCTGCACGCCGCGGCCGGTGAGGTGGAGGACACCTACGCGGTGAGTGTGCAGGTCGTCGTGGTGGGGGACTGCACGCTGGAGGGACCGCTGACCGCGCTGGTGCAGGCCAGCCGGGAGGCGATGGTCAACGCGGCCAAGCACGCCGGGGTCGCCGAGGTGAGTGTGTATGCCGAGGTCGAGCCCGGGCAGGTGCATGTCTTCATCCGGGACCGGGGCGCCGGATTCGACCCGGCGGCCGTCGCCGGGGACCGGCATGGCCTGGCCGACTCGATCCGCGGCAGGATGGAACGGCACGGCGGGACGGTGACCCTGCGCACCGCGCCCGGGGCCGGCACCGAGATCCAGCTGGCCATCGCGCGCCGCCCGGGCGGGGAGGAAACATGACCATAGGGGTCTTCCTGGTGGACGACCACGCCTTGTTCCGCACCGGGGTGAAGGCCGAACTGGCCAGGGCTGGCTCGGTGGAACCGGACGTGCCGCCGGTCGTCGTCGTCGGCGAGGCCGGATCCGTGCCGGAGGCCGTCACCGGCATCGCGCACCTGCGCCCCGACGTCGTGCTCCTCGACGTGCACATGCCCGACGGCGGTGGTGCGGAGGTGCTGCGCCGGGTCCGTCCCGAGCAGCCCGACGTGGTGTTCCTCGCGCTGTCGGTGTCGGATGCGGCCGAAGACGTGATCGCGGTGATCCGGGGTGGCGCCCGGGGGTACGTGACCAAGACGATCTCCGGCCGGGAGCTGGTGGACGCGGTGCGCCGGGTGCATGCCGGTGACCCGGTGTTCTCGCCGCGGCTGGCCGGTTTCGTGCTCGACGCCTTCGCCCACCGGCCGGGCGCGGCGTCGGTCGGCGACCCGGAGCTGGATCTGCTCACCCCTCGTGAGCGCGACGTGCTGCGGCTGCTGGCCCGCGGCTACGCCTACAAAGAGATCGCCGCCGAGCTGTTTATCTCGATCAAGACGGTGGAGACCCACGTGTCGTCGGTGCTGCGCAAGACCCAGCTGTCCAACCGCCACGAGCTGTCCCGCTGGGCCTCCGACCGCCGCCTGGTGTAGTGCGGCCTGCGACGCTTGGACCTGGAAACCTCCGGCGTAAAGCTATAGCTAGAACGTGTCAATGGCTGAACCTTCAGCATATTGAGGAAATCGATTTTTTCTTGAAGCCAAAATGTGTAGTCGTTGAGAGTCCAAGACCCTGTTCGATGGGTGTCGTTGGGGTCGAATCCTGACAAGCTCGGATAATCGACATTGTAGTTTCTCTGCAATTCCGCTATCAGTTCTTGTCGACTTTTCCACTGATGCTGAGGCTTGAATACCGGATACTTCTTCCAGTCCCAGCCGTGTAGCAGTAGAATTCTAGCCATTGGCGGATTCCCCGCTGTGCTCTTATGGCCGTTATCCCGTTGGCCGCTGATCACACCTACGTGGCCGGGACCGTGTCGGTCTGTCCAACTTGCCCAAGATGAACGCGTCCGTGCGGCTTCGCCCTGGTCGTCGGTGAGGACCAAGTGCGTGCGGTCGCCGAGATTACCGGCACCACCGTCTGGGACGCCCCGGTCACGAACTGCGCGCATGACTACGGGCCTCTATTGAGCGTAGCGGATCGCGGTACGCGGCATCGGGCTTCAACCGTCGGCGAATGCGAAGGTGCCGACCCTCGAGGCGGACTCGATCAGGCCCTCGGCGAGTAATGGAACGAAAACGTACGTTAGGGCCGTGACCTGGGGATTGGTGGCTCGTCTGCTTTGATGGTGCCGCGTGTGCGGTAGCTATCGAGCGCGGGGGTTCCAGTGCCGGTTGAG